>CAXTJP010000084.1:0-9524 GCA_964244615.1 uncultured Acetobacteraceae bacterium | reverse complement strand
TTGGCGATTGGCGAATAATCGAGGAGTGTCAGGCGCACGTCGGGTGATCGCAATGCCGCCGTATCAATCCTGTTCCAGGTCTCGCGATAGACGGTCTCGCCGAAGTTCAGGAAGCGGCGATAGTGGTAGAAGCCCACGGCGTCACAGCGCGGGCTGTCCTGCCAGATCTTGTAGATCGCCGACAACTCCGACCACCTCCGGTTCAACAGCAGCGAGCCGTCCCGGAGCAGGTCGGTCAGTCCGGCGTAGTTCCGCGACGCGTCGGCCTCCCCGACCAGGATCGGAGTGAGCCCCGCAAGCTCCTCCACCCGATCCGGCTGGTGGCAGACCACGTAGATCCGTGCGTCGCACGCCCTCAACGCTCCTTGATCAAGGTCTCGGATCGGAGTGCGGGGCCGTCCTGCGAGGGCGTGCCGCGCGAGGGCCTTCTATGCGGTGAGGGTAGCGTCCATGGTGATCTTGGCGTTGAGCAGCTTCGAGACCGGGCAGCCGGCCTTGGCCTTGCCGGCAAGCTCCTCGAAGGTGGCCTGGTCCACGCCGGGGATCTTGGCGTGCAGCGTCAGATGGATTGCCGTGATGGCATAGCCGTCCTCGACCTTGTCAAGCGTGACGTCGGCCTGCGTCTCCATCTGCTCGGCGGTGAGGTTCGCCTCGCCCAGGATCAGCGACAGCGCCATGGTGAAGCAGCCGGCATGCGCCGCCCCGATCAGCTCTTCCGGGTTGGTGCCCGGCTTGCCCTCGAAGCGGGCCCCGACACCGTAGGTGTAGGAGCTCAGCGCGCCGCTCCTGGTCGAGATGGCGCCCTTGCCGTCCTTGAAACCGCCATGCCAGATGGCCTTGCCGAAGGTCTTCATGATCCTGTCTCCGTTAGCTGATGTTCGCGTGGGCGTCGTTTGGTCCGACCGCACCGGGCGGCGGCCCTTCATCGAGCCGCTAGCCATGGCGCGGGGTCGCCTGCGTGGTCTGGCAGAACTCCACCCTGGCCTCCGCACCGAGATCAAGCAAGGCGCAGCCATGGGCGTAGATGGGCCGTCGCGACCGGCGTCACCCCGGGCGGCAGGCCGGGCCTGTCGCGCAGGCCGTCGGGCGACCGGTATAGGTCATCGGAGACGACGACGGGAATAGCACCGTCTCCGACGCAGCGCCCGCGCGCCAGGCGGGCGAAGGACTGGTAGATGGCCGTGCCCGTGGCCCCGGAACCAGGCGGCGCTGTGTCTCTCGCCGAGAAGCAGGGCGAAGCGCCGACCAGGGACTGGTTCAACGGCCGCCGGCCCGCGCAGGCGAAGCTGCTGGAAGGCGGCAGGTCGTGACGGCTGTCGGTCGTGCAGGGCCGGCGCCGCACCCGTCCGCGGCTGGCCGACCGGCCTTCTGCCTGCTGGGCGGCATGCGCACACGGCGCGCCGCGGCCCGTGATGCGCGGCGGGGAGACGGACATCATCCGGAGGCTGACGGCTGGAGGCCGACCAGGCGCGTTCGGGGCGGGATCGCCATCCTGTTATAGCCGCTTGCGAGCACCCGGCCCATGGGACGCACGCTGCTCGATGAGGGCGAACGTCCCCTGCGTATCTCGGCGAACATCGGGGGGTTGGGTCCCAAGCTCGGCCGCGATCTGCATCTGCGGCCGGCCACTGCCGGCATCGCCGTCCAACGGCATCGCGGTGGACACTCGGGCGGACCCATCAACTGCCGGGTAATGGCTTCGGCCCGGCACGCACCGGGCCTGTCGTCCGCTTCCGGACCGGCTTGAAACCAGGGGCGCCACGGCGACAATGCATGCGTCCGGAAGACGAGCGACCGGGCGCCATGCCCCGACTGCCCGCCTTCCAACGTAACCGCCCCGCGTGCGGCGCGCCCTCGTCTATGGCGTGAGCGAGAACTCGTACACCTTGTTGTTGATCGCTCCCGTCAGATAGTAGCCGGACGGCCAGTAGAGCGTGCCGTTCGAGATCGCCGGGCCGACGACGCCGGAGCCGCCACTCGGATAGTCGAACAGGAGCGCCCCCGTCATCGCGTTCAGGGCGACCAGGTTCCCGGCGGCGTCCTCGCCATACATCACGCCACTGGCAACCGCCACCGAGCCGTCCGTGGAGGCGAGCGCGCCTACCGGCGGCTGCGGCGCGACGGCCAGGGCTGGCGCCGGCGCCAGCGCGGTCGTCGGCGTCTGCCACAGGATCTGCCCGGTGTTGGCGTCGAGGGCGGACCAGTAGCCGCCGTTGGTCTTCACCCCCGACGTGACCAGCGTGGTCTCGACGTGGCTGCTGTTGCCCTCCGAGATGTAGACGCGCTTGCCGTCGGTTGCCGTGCCCCAAATGATCCCGCCGAACTGACCGCGGGGACCGGCCTGGACGCCCCAGACGGTTTTGCCGGTGTCGCGGTCGAGAGTGTAGTAGGCGCCGCTCTTCTGTCCCCCTCCGACCACGTCCGTCCGCCGGCCGTTCGAGGTGATGGTGAACAGGTTGGTCCCGGCGCCGAAGTCGGTATCCAGCCCGTGCGGCGTCGGGCACGGCGTCGCCGGGTTGGGCTCGATGCAGGACGTGGTGAAGGTGTCGGCGTAGGTGAAGCGGCTCGCCCAGTTCACCGCGCCCGTGATCGCGTCGAGCGACATGATGCTGTCGATGTGGTCGTCGGCAGGCAGGCAGGCGTCGAGCGCCTTGTCGTCGGAGCCGGCTGCCAACTGGCAGGCGGCGACGGCGCTCGGCACCGAGTAGTTGTTGCCGGTGTTGACGAACAGCGCGTTGCGTACTGGATCGTACGAAAGGGTGCTCGCGGACCAGACCGAGCCACCGGTGAAGCCTTCGGGAACCGTGTAGGTCTGCCAGACGATGCGGCCGGTCGCCTCGTCGAGCGACACCACCGACCCGCGGAAGTCGACCACGAAGCCGGGCGTGAAGGCGGCAAGCGTCGCCTGGTTGGACGACACGCCGACAAACACGCGGCCGTGCACCACGATCGCCGATCCGGTGATCTGCACGCCGTTGTTGGTCGCGACGGTCGTCTTCCAGACCACGGCGCCGGTCGCCTGCGACAGCGCCGCCACCACGCCGCTGGTGTCGTCGCTGACGATCACGACGCCGTCGCCGATGGCGGGGCTGTTCCGGCTGTACGAGCCCTGGACGCCGGTGATCGCGGGCAGGCTGGCCTTCCACAGCACGCCGCCGGTGATGGCATCGACATGCCAGACCGAACCGGCGTTGTCGGTGAAGTAGAGCGTCTTGCCCTGCACGGTGGGGGTGCCTTCGACGTCGCCGTCGGCGATGAGGGTCTCGTGCAGCTTCAGGAATGGAACCGTGCTGGGCTGGAGCGCGAACTCGAACGGCGCAAGGTGATCGTCGTTGGTTCCGTTTCCGGCGGTGGGCCAGTCGATCGGCGAAATGTCCGCCGCGCGCGTCGACGCAGGCGGGGTGACGGCGGCGATCGTGAGGGCGACCGCCGCCAGCATTTGCAGGTTGCTCATAGAAGGCGACTCCTATCCTGTGCTCTCGGTTGAGTTGACTGGTTGCCGCTTTCTTCTTTCACGATGCGGCCTCGCATCGTTTTGATTGTGATCCGTTCGCCGACGATGGCGACGAGACGGTGGCGACGACCGGACCCGCCGCGTGCCGCAGGCCGGCGTCGCCCCCGACCGATCGTTGGCTGGAACGAGAAGACGGTCCACACCTCGAGACGCTTGATCCGCGTTGAGACAGCCTCGATTCGATCCGACCAATGACGCCGCGTCGGCCACGTTCGCCGCTCGCCGTGCGCCCGACGATCAACTGTTTGAACGACGACAAAGCGTCCTGGATCTCAACTGACACGAAACCATGTCAGTTTGCAAGTGTCAGTTTGATGATGGATTTCGCGGTTGATTACCGGTCGGGACGCTATTTCTTCCGGAACAAGCGGCGCATCCTGACACCGGCGCGGCGGCGATCGGCGAGCTTCGCGCGGACAGCTTGGGAACGGGGCGGGAGCATGCCGAGGATCTGGGGCGCCAGGACAGCCGACGAGCGCCGGGCCGAACGGCGTGAACGGATCATCCACGCGGCGATCAAGGTCTACGGCCAGCACGGCTACCACCGGACCAGCGTCAAGGCGGTGTGCGTGGAAGCTGGCCTCACCGAACGGTATTTCTACGAGTCGTTCGTCAACAACGAAGACCTGCTCCGACAGTGCTTCCTCGTCGTCGACGACGATCTGCTCAAGAGGACGCGGGCCGCGGCACGGGCCGCGGCGACAGGCGTGATCGAGCGCGCGCGGGCGGCGCTGCTGGTCTACCTCGACCTGATCCGGCGCAATCCCGAAACGGCGCGCGTGTTCCTGATCGAGATGGCCAGCGTCAGCCCCGCGGCGGAAGCGCTCGTGTTGGAAAGCCTCGACCGGTTCGGCTCGCTGCTGATGGAGGTCCTTCGCGCCGACCCAAGGTTCGCGAACCGCCCGCCGCCGCTCCTGCTGCGGGGCGTCGTCGGCGGCGGCCTATACCTCGTGCGTGCCTGGGCCATGTCGAACTACGCCGAGGACATCGAAACCATCGCCACGCTCAACCTGCAGCTCTACACCGCGCTGACCACGTCGGCATCGCTGTCGCGGTCTTGAAGCCGGTCGATCCTTCCCCGCGTCAGTGGACAGGGGGATCGGCTCGCGTTCCGCCCGGCCTGCTCGGGCGTGATGTAGGTGCCTGGCCATCATCAGCGCGGCGACAGTCGGTTCGCTCCGGATGTGGTCGCGCATCGACCAGCCGACGGCAGGTCGTGACGGCTGTCGGTCGTGCAGGGCCGGCGCCGCACCCGTCCGCGGCTGGCCGACCGGCCTTCTGCCTGCTGGGCGGCATGCGCACGCGGCGCGCCGTCGCCCGTGATGCGGGGCATGGAGACGTCAGGCATCATCCGGGAGCTGACGGCTGGAGGTCGACCAGGCGCTTTCGGGGTGGGATCGCCAGCTGTAATAACCACTTGGGGATACGGCAGGCGACCGGCACATGAGACGCATGCCGCCCGATGAAGGCGAAGGTCCCCTGGGCATCTCGGCGAAGCGGCCGATCGCTTTCCTGAGCGAGCGGTTGCGGTCACTGCCCTGGCTTTTCTGCAGCCCGGCTGCCGGGGCGTCGGGGCCGGTTCGGCGGCCCTGCCGGCGCTCGGGATCGTGAAGAAGCCTCGGGATCGTGAAGAAGCAAGGACGGTGGGGACGGCGTGGCGGGATGTAGGATACGGCGCAGGAGCCGCCCGAGAAGAAAGACCGCGCCATGGCCCGCCCCGCCTTCATCGAGCTTCCAACCAGGGACGTCGCCGCGTCCAAGTCGTTCTATGCCGGAGCGTTTGGCTGGACGATGACGGATTTCGGCGCCAGCTACGCCTGCACGATGTCCGGCGACGTCGATGTCGGCTTGCAGGGCGATGCGCTGGAGGCGACTGCCACACCCCTCGCCGTCATCGCGGTCGATGACCTGCAGGCGGCGCAGGCGGCGGTCGAGCAGGCGGGCGGGACGATCGTGCGGCCGATTTTCGCCTTCCCGGGTGGCCGGCGCTTCCACTTCCTCGATCCGAGCGGCAACGAGCTGGCGGTGCTGCAGGCGGACTAGAGCATGATCACCTTGATCATGCTCTGCTTGACCGAGGAAAGAGCAGCTGATGCTGCTCTGACCGGCGGGCCAGGGACGTGGCGGTCGCGTAGGCGGCGGCGTATAGCGAGGCGATGACGCGAAGCACGCACGGCGAGGGGACACGACAGGGCGGGGACGACCTGTTCGGGACGGCGGCGGCCGCGCCGGAGGCTACCCCGCCATTGGCGGCGGCGCGGCCGCTGGCGGACCGGCTGCGTCCCGCGAGCCTCGATGCGGTGGTCGGGCAGCCGCATCTGCTCGGGCCGGACGGCGCGCTGCGCCGGATGCTGGAGCGCGGTTCGCTGGCCAGCCTGATCCTGTGGGGCGGACCCGGCGTCGGCAAGACCACGATCGCCCGACTGCTGGCCGAGGCGGCGGGGCTGCGCTTCACCCAGCTCTCGGCGGTGTTCTCGGGGGTCGCCGACCTCAAGCGGGTGTTCGAGGAGGCCGGGCGCCGCCGGCAGGCCGGCAGCCGCGGCACGCTGCTGTTCGTCGACGAGATCCACCGCTTCAACCGCGCCCAGCAGGACAGCTTCCTGCCCGTGGTCGAGGACGGCACGCTGGTGCTGGTCGGCGCGACCACCGAGAACCCATCGTTCGCGCTCAACGGCGCGCTGCTGTCGCGCTGCCAGGTGATGGTGCTGCGCCGGCTCGACGACGAGGCGCTGGAGGCGCTGCTGCTGCGCGCCGAGGCGGAAGCCGGACCGGCGCTGCCGCTGACCGCGGATGGGCGCGAGGCGCTGCGGGCGATGGCCGACGGTGACGGCCGCTATCTGCTGAACATGGTGGAGCAGGTGCTGAGCCTGCCGGATGCCGGCCCGCTCGATGCTGGCGCGCTGGCCGGCCTGCTGGCGCGTCGGGCGGCACTGTACGACCGGGACCGCGAGGAGCACTACAACCTGATCTCCGCGCTGCACAAGTCGCTGCGCGGCTCGGACCCGGATGCGGCGCTGTACTGGTTCGCCCGCATGCTGGCCGGCGGCGAGGACGGCCGCTACATCGCCCGCCGGCTGACCCGCTTCGCCGCCGAGGATGTCGGCATGGCCGACCCGCACGCGCTGCCGCAGGCGATCGCGGCCTGGGAGACCTACGAGCGGCTCGGCAGTCCGGAGGGCGACCTGGCCCTGGCGCAGCTGGTGGTCTACCTGGGCACCGCACCGAAATCGAACGCGGTGTATCGGGCGTTCGGGGCGGCGATGGCGGCGGCGCGCGCCACCGGCAGCCTGCCGCCGCCCGCGCACATCCTGAACGCGCCGACCAGGCTGATGCGGCAGCTCGGCTACGGCGAGGGCTACGAGTACGACCACGACACCGATGCCGGCTTCTCCGGCCAGGACTACTTCCCCGACGGCATGCAGCGGGCGCGATACTACCTGCCGACCGACCGCGGTGCGGAGGCCGAGATACGGCGCCGGCTGGACAACTGGGCCCGGCTGCGGGACAGCCAGCAGCCATGAGCCCAGATCCGATGCGCCGACTGCCATGAACGTGGTCATCCAGACCGTCAGCGAGGACGAGACCGAGATCCGGCTCGACCGCTGGTTCCGCCGGCAATATCCCCACCTCACCCAGGGCGCGTTGCAGAAGCTCTGCCGCAGCGGGCAGATCCGCGTCGACGGCAAGCGGGCCGAGCCCGCGACACGGCTCAACCCCGGGCAGGCGGTCCGGGTGCCGCCGCTGCCCAACATCTCGAAGCCGGCGCCGATGCTGCCGGTGGTCGACGCGCACGACCGACGCGAGATGGAGCGCATGGTGGTCTACCGCGACGACCAGGTGATGGTGCTGAACAAGCCGGCCGGGCTGGCGGTGCAGGGCGGCCCGGGCATCGTGCGGCATGTCGACGGCATGCTGGACGCGCTGCGCTTCGAGGGCGAGCACCGTCCCCGCCTGGTGCACCGGATCGACCGCGACACCTCGGGGCTGCTGCTGCTGGCGCGCACGCCGGGGGTCGCCGGCAAGCTGGCGGCGGCATTCCGCGGGCGCGACGTGCGCAAGACCTACTGGGCGGTAGTGGTGGGGCGGCCGCATCCGCTGCAGGGGGTGATCGACCTGCCGCTGGCCCGGCTCGGGGCGGGGGCGGGGGCGCTGACCATCGCCGCCGAGCGCGGCGAGGAGGATGCGGTGCACGCGCTGACCGAGTACGTGGTACGCGACTCCGCCGGCAGGAAGCTTTCGTGGATGGAGATGTCGCCGCTGACCGGGCGCACGCACCAGCTGCGCGTGCATTGCGAGGCGCTGGGCACGCCGATCCTGGGCGATCCGAAATACGGCGCGGCGGCGACGCATCTCGACGGGTTCGCCGACCAGCTGCACCTGCATGCGCGCGCCATCGAGCTGCCGCATCCGGCCGGCGGACGGCTGAGCGTGGCGGCGGAGCTGCCGGCGCACATGCGCGAGACCTTCAAGGCGCTCGGGTTCGAGGCCGGCGCGCTGCCGGCGGCCAGGCGGAGCTGACAGCTTGAGGCGGATCGGTGTCGCGGCACTCTGCATCGGGCTGCTGCTGCTCGCGCTGGCGGGCGGTGCCGCGCTGCTGCAGCGGCGGCTGGACCCGGAGGCGCTGCGCCGCGCGGTGATCGCCTCGGTGCAGCGGCAGAGCGGGCGGACGGTGACGCTGGGGCGGCTGGACGTGCGGCTGCTGCCGTCGCCGGGCGTGTCGGCCGACGCGCTGACGCTGGGGGACCGGCCGGGGTCGGGGGCGGTGCCGATGCTGGCGATCGGGCATCTGAGTGCCGGGATCGGGCTCTGGCCGCTGCTGCGCCACGTGGTGCGGCTCGACCGGCTGATGCTCGACCACGTCACGCTGCACCTGCGGCGGGATGCCGATGGACGCGGCAACTGGGAGATGGGGCCGAAACCGGTGGCCGCGACGGGCGCCGGCGGCGCGTCGCGGGGCGGGGCGCGCTGGGGAGTGGAACTCGGGTCGGTGACGGTCGCGTCCGCCAGCCTGTCGCTGCATGACCGCCTGCTGCACCGCGACGCCGAGCTGGAGCTGCAGCGGCTGGCGGTGTCGGGGCTGCAGGGCGAGCAGCCGCGCTTCAGCCTGACGGGCCAGCGCGCCGGAACCGGCTACGCGCTGGACGGCACCACGGGGCCGGTGCGCCGCCTGTTCGACGGCGGCGACCGGCGCACCCCGTGGCCGCTGTCGGTGCGGGGCGCGCAGACGATCGCCGGGGCGGTGGTGGCGCGGGTGCAGCTCGCCGGCACCCTCGCCGACCCAGTGCATGGACGCGGCTACGACCTGACCTTTACCGCAACCGCCGCGCAGCTTGCCGATCTCGACCGGCTGTTCCCGCATGCCGGGCTGCCGCGGATGCAGGGGCTGGACGCGTCGGGGCACCTGCTGGATGAAGGGCGTCCCGCGCTGGCCGCGCTGCGGGCGCGGGCGGGCGCCACCGCGATCCGGGGCCTGGACGGGGTGACCCTGCAGGGCTGGAGCGTCGCTGCGGCCACGGCCACGGCACCGCTCGACGTGGCGGCGGCGGGGTGGTGGCGCGGCCAGGCGCTGCTGCTGAAAGGCACCGCCGCGTCGTTGGGGGTGGTGAACGCGCTGCTGGGCGGCCACGGCGTGCCGGAAGCGCCGGTGCCGGTCCGGCTTTCGCTCGGCCTGGGCAACAGCGCCTGGCGGATCGATGGCGTCGCCGGCGCCGATGCGGGCGACGTGCGGCTGCAGGGATCGGTGCCGGACCTGCGCGTCCTGTGGGCGGATGCGCCTGACCCGGGGCCGGTGAAGTTCGGGGCGCGGTTGCAGGCGGATCACGCGACGGCGATCCGGCTCTCGGAACTGCAGCTGGCCAGCCCGGCCGGCGACCTTGCCGGCGCGCTGACCTTCTCGCGGCAGGGGCGGCACCGGGTTTCCGCCCAGCTCCGCTCGACGCACCTCGACGTCGACCGGCTGACCGCGAGGGCGCGTCCCGCGGCTGTGCCGGCTCGGCCGGTGCCGGCGGCG
>CAXTJP010000083.1:0-11312 GCA_964244615.1 uncultured Acetobacteraceae bacterium | reverse complement strand
TGGCCGTCTGGCGCGGGCCGACCGGCTGCTCGCCGCCCGCCCGTTCACCGCGACCCTGACCCTGCGCCTGCTGCCGGTCGGCAACAACCTGGCGCTCAACCTGCTGGCCGGGGTCTCCGGCGTCAGCGCGGCGCCGTTCCTGGTCGCAAGCCTGCTCGGCTACCTGCCGCAGACCGCGGTGTTCGCGCTGGCCGGCAGCGGCGTGCACCTCGATCGCACGACCCAGCTGGCCCTCGGCGCCGGGCTGTTCGTGGCCGCGTCCCTCGGCGGGGCGGTCCTGCTCGCCGCCTCCCCCGGGCTCACGGCCGCGGCGGGCGAGGAGCGGTGACCGGCACGCCGTGAGCGCGCGGACGATCCGGCGTTGAACGCCATTGTGCCGGGGCTTGCCGATTGTCGTGCCCTGTTCGGCATCGCGATCGCGTCGACCGCCATGGTCTGGGGCGGCCGGCTGCTGGCCGGCCGGCGCCTCGCGCCGGAGATCGCCTTGCTGGCCGGCTGGGGCGCGCTCTGCCTGGTGCTGACGCTGTGGGCCGCCTGCCTGCCCGTCACGCTACACGTTCCGATGGCCGCCTGCTTCCTTGCGGCGCTGCCGGGCTGCCGCACCCAGGGCCAGGTCGAGGGCGGCATCTGGCGTGTGGCCCTGCTGACGCTGCCGCTGTGGCTGGTGATGGCCGCCGCACAGCCGAGCCAGGTGGACACCTGGCTGAACCTGCTGCCCAACCAGGCTTACCTGGTGGACCACGGCGCCCTGCCGCACGATGGCGGCCCGCCGCACCACTCGTTCCTGCCCGGCGCGCCCTACAACACGCAGTTCGCCGCCTTCGCCGCCGCGCTGGTCTCGGGCGGCCTGGCGCCGAACGCGCTGGCGCAGTTCAACGTGCTGCTGCTCTGCGCCGCCGGGCTGAAGCTGGCCCGGGTGGTGGCCGGGCGCGACGGGCTGGACGACCCGCTGCCGCTGCCGTGGTGGGCGGTGGCGACCGGGCTGCTGCTCGTGGCGCCGCTCAACGCCGGCTTCGTGCCGCGCGTGTTCTTCTCGGCCTATGGCGAGGCGCCGCTGGCGGTCACGAGCCTGTTTGCCGTGTCGCTGTCGGCGGACCTGCTGCTGGCCGAGCAGCGGCGCGCGCCCCTGCGGGGGACGGTCGTGTCGTTGGCCCTGGTGCTGGCGGCCGGGATCGGCGTCAAGCAATCGGCGCCCGGCCTGCTGGTCCCGCTCGGGGCGTGGCTGCTGGTGATGGGGCTGGCCTGCCCCGGCCTGCGGCGCGGACGGTGGTGCGCGCTGGTGGGTGCGGCCTTCGCCCCGGCGCTCCTGCTCTACGGCGCATGGCGCTGGTTCGTGCGGCACAGCCTGCCGGGAGGCGAGCTGGAGATGCTGCCCGCATCGGAGTGGCACTGGGCCTTGCTGCCGGACATCCTGCTGGCGATGGGCCGGACCATGCTCGCCAAGCCGGCCTACTTCGCCATGCTGGCGGCCCTGCTGGCCGGTGCGGCGCTGGCCGTGCGCGGCGGATGGACCCGCACCGCCGTGGTCCTGCGCCTCGGCGCGGGAATGGCCGTGCTGTTCAACGCCTTTCTGCTGTTCACCTACATGGCCCATTTCCCGGCCGGCTGGGCGGCGTCGGCCCATTCCTACTTCCGCTACAGCTCGCAGCTCTCGCTCGTGGCCATGCTGGGCCTGGCGAGCTGGGCGCGCGAGCCGGCGGCCGCCCTTTTGTCGCGCCGGCCGCTGCTTCGCCGGCGCCTGGCGGGGGCGTCGGTATGGGCCGTGCTGGCGTTGCCCCTGCTGCTGGCGCCGCTGTTGCGCTTCGACCTGGCGCCGCCGCAGCCTGCCCTGCGGGTGATGGCCCGGGACACCGCCATGCTGCTGCACGACGACGACCGGCTGGCGCTGGTGCTGCCCGGCGACGTGGACGACGCGGTCGGCAGCATGCTGCGCGGCACGTTGCTGTTTGCCGCCCCGCGGCACCCAGGCCTCGCGTTCCGCACCGAGCTGACGGCCACGCCCGCCGCACTGGACGACGCCGCGTCGTTCGGCGCGCGGTGGGCACTGGTCACCTGCTCGTCCAAGGACGGCCTGGCCGGGTTGCCGGCGGGGGTGGCCGGGCTGCTGGAGCGCCGTGAGGGGCGCTGGCGGGCGGTCGTCGCGTGGCCCTACCCCGACGGGTTCTCGGTTGCGCGGTTCTCGGCGATGATGCCGCACGCGCCGTTCTGCGGGGTAGACGCGCCCTAGCCTTGCCGTCACCCTGCCGGGCGATGCTCTACCTCGAGGACATGCACGAAGGCGACCGCGACACGCTCGGCCCGATCGAGGTGCTGCGCGAGGACGCGCTGGATTTCGCCCGCAAATACGACCCGCAGCCGTTTCACCTCGACGACGCGGCGGCGGCGGCCCACCCGTTCTTCAAGACACTGGCGATCAGCGGCTGGCAAAGCTGCGCCTATGCGATGCGGCTGATGGTGGACGACATGCAGCGTCGCGGCGTGCAGTCGCTGGGCTCGCCGGGGATCGACGCCATACGCTGGCTCAAGCCGGTGCACCCGGGCGATTTCCTGACGCTCTCGGCCGAGACGCTGGAGGTCAAGCGCTCGCGTAGCCGGCCGCAGATGGGGTCGGTCCGGCGGCGTTGGACGCTCTTCAACCAGGACGGGGCGCCGGTCATGACCATGGAGGGTATCGGGTTGGTGGCGGCTCGGAGCTCGGGCTGACCTGCGGAGACAAGAGTCTTCTTTTCTGAAGAAAAGAAGCAAAAGACCTTCGTTCATTTGTCGGGTGCGCTGGCGGATCATGTCTCAGACTGGCGAGCAGACGCTTCGGCGCAGTACGGCCACCGGTTTCTTCTGGCTGCTGATGCAGGGGGTTTCGGGGCGGGTTGCCGCGTTCTTCTCCCAGCTTGTCCTGGCCAGGCTGCTGATGCCGGCGGTGTTCGGCCAGATCGGCCTGGCCTACACCGTCACCACCCTGGTGGCTGCCCTGGTGAGCTTCGGCATCGACGACGTGCTGCTGACCAGGCTGCGCCACCTTCGGCTGTGGGCGGCGCCGGCGTTCTGGAGCAGCCTGGCCCTGGCGCTCGGCGGCATGGCCATGATGCTGGCCGCCGCCCCGTTTGCCGCCCGCCTGTACCACGCGCCGGGCCTGGTCGGGCTGGTGGCGGTGATGGCCATCAACTTGCCGATCAGCGCGCTGTCGATGGTGCCGGCGGTGCGGCTGCGCTCCGAGCTCAATTTCCGCTACCTCGGCACCTATGCCAGCATCGAGCTGCTGGCGGTGCAGCTGGCCACCATCGCCTGCGCGGCCTGCGGCCTCGGCGCCTACAGCTTCGTGCTGCCGCAGCCGGCGGCCGCCGCCGTCAAGGCCTTCGTGTTCTGGCGCCGGGCGCCGATGCGGCTGCGGGCCGGGCATCGCCGGGTGCAATACCGCCACATCGTGGGCAGCGGGCTGCTGGTGCTGGCCGCGCGCCTGCTGGTCGCCATCGTCAATCAGGGCGCCTACATCGTGCTCGGCCTGATGGCGAGCCAGGCCGTGCTGGGCATGTATTTCTTCGCCTTCCGCCTGGCGGTCCAGCCGCTACAGATGCTGGCCGGCAGTTTCGGCAACGTGCTGTTCCCTGCCTTCACCCGGATGTCCGCCGAGCCGGCGCGTCAGGTCGATGCGGCGCTGCGCGCGTCGCGCGTGCTGGCCACCACCGTCACCCCGGTCTGCTTCCTGCAGGCGGCGGTGGCCGAGCCGCTGCTGCACCTGATGTTCGGCATGCGCTGGGACGGCGCGATCTCGCTGGTGCAGATCCTCAGCCTGGGGCTGCCGGGCGACGCGGTCGCCTGGGTGGCGGGCGCGCTGCTGATCGCGCGCGGCGAGTTCCGTCGCGACGTGGTGCTGCTGGCCTGGTTCACCCCGCCGCTCTTCGCCTGCGCCATCGCCGGCGCCTGGCTGCACGGCGCGCTGGGTGTGGCGGTCGGCGTCTCGCTCTACTACGCGCTGCTGAAGCCGATCAGCTCCTGGCTGGTGTTCCGCTCGGCGATGGGGGCGCGCACCTTTGCCGGGATCTACCTGATGCCGCCGCTCCTGGCGGGGCTCGGCGTCGGCGGCGCGGTCCTGCTGGCCGGCCTGCCGGCGCTGTCGGGCCATCCGGTGCTGCGCATCGCGGTGATCGGGGCCGTCGGGCCGCCGCTCTACGTGCTGCTGCTGCGGCTGGCGGCACCCGCCACCTTAAGCGAGGTTCTGGGACAGCTGCCGGTCCGCCGGCTCGGCCGGTTCGGCCGGCTGCTCGGCGCGTAGCCGGGCCCAGGTGGCGCGAACCGCATCGGCCACGTCGCCCGGGCGGATCGCGCGCAGGCATTTGATGTCGAACGGGCACGGCTCGCGCAGCCAGCAGGGGGCGCAGGGGACCGGCGTGTAGAACGCAATGTTGCCGGGGTAGTGCGCGTTGTCCGGGTGCTCGTAGCCGCCGATGACCACCACCGAAGGCGTGCGCATGGCGGCCGCGATGTGCAGCGGCCCCGACACCGGGCCCACGTGGATGTCGGCGGCGGCGAGCATGGCCACCATCTGGGCGATGGTGGTCGCGCCGCGCAGGTCCAGGTGGGTGGCGGCGGGCGGCGCCGCGCCGCCTCCCCCACCGATCTCGATCACGCTGCCCAGCCGGCAGAGATCCGCGACCAGGCTGGTCCAGCAGGCCTCGGGCCAGTCCTTGTTCGGCGTGAAGCGGCTGGCGCGGCGCAGCACCACGATCCAGGGGCGCGGCAGGTGCAACCATGCCTGCCTGAACGCCGCGACCGCGCCCGGGTCCACCACGCAGTCCGGCCGCGTGTCGGTGACACCCACCCCCATGCGGTCGCCCATCAACCGGGCGATGTGCACCGGGGACGGCACGTTGTTCGTGTACTCCACGAACACCGCGCCGGGCGGACGGTCGGCGAAGGCATGCACCTCGTCGATGTAGGGCAGTCCGCGCACCAGGTCCGGGAAATCGGTGTAGAATCGTATGCGGCCGCGCGGGTTGGCGGCCTTGAGCGCGCGCAGGCCCGGCGTGCAGAGCACCACGTCGCCGAGGCCGGAATCGCGCGCGATGTCGGCCGTGCGCGCATAAGCGGGGCTGGCGAACGGGTTGGGGTACAGCACAAGCCGGGCCAGCGGGCCGGAACGCGCCAGGATGCGCCGGCGCAGCCTGATCAACAACCCGCGGAGATCGCGCAGACCCGTCATCCCTTCAGCGGCATGGCCGATGACGCACCATGTTGGTCGCACGATTTCTCAGCAGCAACGCAGGCCGCCGGCACCGTAGCGCGCCGCCTGGCGCTCGCGGAAGAACGCCTCGCGCGGCATCGGCGCCTGCTCGGGATGGGCGGCCGCCAGATGCGCCAGGTAGGTGTCGTAATCCGGCACGCCAACCATCAGCTGCGCCGTCCGGCCGACGCCGCGCGCCAGCACCGAGAGGTCGAGGCTACGTCCGAAGCAGCGGCAGATCATGGCTCGATACCTCCCGCGCCGTCACCCGCCCGTCGGCCAGGGCGCGGACGATGGAGACCGCACCCGCCCCCAGCATCAGCACCACCACGCCCATGAACAGCCCGGTCAGCGCGCAATCGACCGTGTCGTTGGCGAGCACCTGGTGCATGTCGGCCACCGACTTGGCCGGCGCCAGCAGGTGGCCGTCGGCCAGGGCCGCCCTGAACTTGTGGGCGTGGGCCAGAAAGCCGATGGCCGGAATGGGGGAGAAGATCTTCTCCCACCCCGCGGTCAGCGTGCACACCGCCAGCCACCCCGCCGGCACCAGCGCGACCGCGGCGTATCGCTGCCGCTTCATCTTGAACAGCACGACGGCCGCGAGCGTCAGCGCGATGGCCGCCAGCATCTGGTTCGATATGCCGAACAGCGGCCACAGCGTGTTGATGCCGCCCAGCGGGTCGATCACGCCCTGGTAGAGAAAGTAGCCCCAGCCGGCCACGGCCAGGCCGGTGGCGATCAGGTTGCCGGCCCAGCTTTCGGTGCGCCGCCAGGCCGGCACCGCCAGCCCCGCCAGGTCCTGGATCATGAAGCGTGCGACGCGCGTGCCGGCGTCCAGCGTGGTCAGGATGAACAGCGCCTCGAACAGGATGGCGAAATGGTACCAGAACGCCATCAGCGCCCGGCCGCCGACCGCGCCGGACAGGATCTGCGACATGCCGACCGCCAGCGTCGGCGCGCCGCCGGCGCGGGACAGGATGGTGGTCTCGCCCATGTCGTGCGCGATCTGCGTCAGCGCGTCCGGCGTGACGGCGAAGCCCCAGCCCGAGACGACGGAGGCGGCCGAGGCGACCGTAATGCCGATCAGCGCCGGCGGGGCGTTCATGGCGAAGTAGGCGCCGGGCTGCAGCACGCTGGCGGCGATCAGCGCCATGATCGCCACGCCGCTTTCGGCCAGCATGGCGCCGTAGCCGATCATGCGTGCCTGCATCTCGTTCTCGATCATTTTCGGCGTCGTGCCGCTGGCGACCAGCGCGTGGAAACCGCTGACCGAGCCGCAGGCGATGGTGATGAACAGGAAGGGGAAGACGCTGCCGGCGAACACCGGCCCGGTGCCGTCGATGAAGCGGCTGACCGCCGGCATGCGCAGTTCGGGCATGACCACCGCGATGCCGATCGCCAGCGCGCAGATCGTGCCGATCTTGAGGAAGGTGGAGAGGTAGTCGCGCGGTGCCAGGATCAGCCACACCGGCAGCACGCTGGCGACGAACCCGTAGCCGATCAGCATCAGCGCCCAGGCCGTGCCGGAGAAGGTGAACCAGCCGGCCATGACCGGATCGGCCGCCACCACGCCGCCGTACCAGATCGACGCCATCAGCAGCACGAAGCCGATCAGCGACATCTCCAGCACCCGGCCGGGTCTGAGAAAACGCCCGTACAGCCCCATCAGCAGCGCCGTCGGGATCGTCGCGAACACGGTGAAGCTGCCCCACGGCGAGCCGGCCAGCGCCTTGACCACCACGAGCCCCAGCACGGCCAGCAGGATGACCATGATGGCCAGGATGCCGACGCTGGCCAGGATGCCGGCGAACGGGCCCATCTCGGTGCGTATCATGTCGCCGAGCGACCGCCCGTCGCGCCGGACGGAGAGGAACAGGATCAGGAAATCCTGCACGGCGCCGGCGAACACCACGCCCACCAGGATCCACAGCGTGCCCGGCAGGTAGCCCATCTGCGCCGCCAGCACCGGCCCCACCAGCGGACCGGCGCCGGCGATGGCCGCGAAATGATGCCCGAACAGCACGAAGCGGTTGGTCGGCACGTAGTCCAGCCCGTCGTTGTGGCTGTAGGCGGGGGTCTGCCGGCCCGGGTCCAGCACCAGCACGCGGCGCGCCAGGAACAGGCTGTAGAACCGGTAGGCCAGCGCGTAGACGCAGAGCGCCGCGGTCACGAGCCAGAGGGCGTTGACAGTCTCGCCGCGATGCAGGGCCAGCACGCCCAGACACCCGGCACACAGAACAGCCACGCCAGCCCACAGAACACGCATCGTGCGATCACTCGACAATTTCGAACCCGGCGCAGGGTAGAGCGGCTGCGCGTCGCGGTGTAGCCCCGCAGTCCCGGCCGGGGCGGCTGCACGACACCGGGTCAGGGTGCCGCGACGCGCGAGGCCGCCGCCCGGTTGTCGTCCAGGACCTGCTTTCGGGTGTCGGGCGTGACGCAGGTTCTGTCCGAGGGGCTTATCTGTCGCCAGACATAGCCCGGGATGCAGGTCTGCGGCCCATACGTATGATCGGTCGGGCTGATGCGGCTGCCCGCCGCTCCGTTGTCGGCGGCTGCCGCCTTCCGCGTGTCGGGAACAACGCAGACGTGATCGCCGACGGTCGCGTCCCGCCAGACGAAACCCGTGAGGCAGGTTCCTGGCCTGCCGGCGGTCGCCTCGTGCGTCGGCGGCGCGACCTGTCCAGGCTGTGCAGGAGGCGAGCCTGCGACGCCGTTGGCGGCCGTCGGGTGGGAGATCCTGGTCAGGCCGTCGCTGAACGTCGAGACCAGGGCGAACACCGCTCCGATCAAGGCCGTCAACGACACGATGATGGCGGTCAGCCGGCCGATCCGGCCGTCCGACCGACGTATGTCTGGCGTCTGTTCCGGCATGTGAGCGATCCCCGAGCTGCCCTGAGGGTTGAGTGCTGTCACGTCCGATATTATATCGGCCGCGCACAGGGTCCAGGCGGTTTCGCCGCAGGGCATCCGGGGGCGAAGCGGCAAGGCTCAGTCGCGCAGCTTCCGGCGCAGCGTCCCCTCCGCGTAGCGCGTCTTGTAGAGCCCACGGCGCTGCAACTCCGGCACCACGAGGTCCACGAAATCCACGAAGCACTCCGGCGTCACGGTGCGGGCCAGGATGAAACCATCGAGGTCGGCCGCGTCCATCCAGGCCTGCATGGTGTCGGCCACCTGGGCGGGCGAGCCGACCACGGGCGACTGCCGGCCGCCGAGCGCCATCCGGTCGGCAAAGCCGCGTCTGGTCACGACCGGGCCGGCGGTCAGCGCCTGCAGGTTGGAGACCACCGCCTGCGTGCCGCCCATGCGGATCGGCTCGTCGTCGTCCATGGCGGCGAAGTCCACGCCCATCGAGCCGGCGGCCTGGACCAGTGCCGCCTCGGTGCTGGCGTAGGACTGGTAGTCGTCGAACCTGGCGCGTGCCTCCGCCTCGCCCGCCGCCACCACCACGGTCAACCCGGCGAACACCCTCAGCGTGCGGCCGAACGCCGCCGCCTGCCGGCGCAGGTCGGAGACGAGGCTTGCCACCTGCGCCGGCGTGGTCGCGTTGACGAACACGCACTCGGCGTGTTCGGCGGCGAAGCGCAGGCCCCGCGGCGAGGCGCCGGCCTGGTAGATCACCGGGCAGCGCTGCGGCGAGGGCTCGCACAAATGAACGCCGTGCATGGCGCCGTGGGCGACCGCGTGCACGCGCGCGGGATCGGCGTAGGTGCCGGTCGCGCGGTCACGCAGGACGGCGCCGTCTTCCCAGCAACGCTCCCACAGCAGGCGCACGGCGCGCAGGACATCGTCGGCCGCGTCGTAGCGCGCATCGTGGCCGGCCTGGTTCGGCAGGTCGAGCGCGCGGGCCGCGCTGTCGAGGTAGCCGGTCACCACGTTCCAGCCGATGCGGCCGCCCGTCAGGTGATCGAGCGTGGACAGGCGGCGGGCGAAGACGAAGGGGTGCTCGGCGCCGATGTTGGCGGTGACGGCGAAACCCAGGTTGCGGGTGGCGTGGGCCATGGCCGGGACCAGCATCATCGGGTCGCCATTCGGCACCTGCACCGCGTGGCGGATCGCAGCATCCCGCGAGCCGCCGTAGACGTCGTAGACGCCGAGCACGTCGGCCAGGAACAGCCCGTCGAACAGGCCGCGCTCCAGCGTGCGGGCCAGCGACACCCAGTGGTCGAGGCTCGTGTAGTCGCAGGCCCGGTCGCGCGGGTGTCGCCACAGCCCCTGCTGGATGTGGCCCACGCAGTTCATCTCGAAGGCGTGCAGCCTGATCTGGCGTGTCACCCCTGCCAGCGCGCGGCGGCCGCGTCGTCGGTCTCGCGCGCCGCCACCCACTCGGTGACGCCGCCCGGACGCTCCTCGCTCTTCCAGAACGGGGCGGCGGTCTTCAGCCAGTCGATCAGGTAGCCGGTGCCGTCCAGCGCGTCCTGCCGGTGCGGGGCGGCGGCCAGCACCAGCACGATCGGTTCGCCCGGCAGCAGGCGGCCGACGCGGTGGATGACCGTGCAGCCGAGCAGCCGGAAGCGCGTCATCGCCTCGGCCGCGATGCGCTCCATCGCCGGCCGCGTCATCGCCGGGTAGTGCTCCAGCGTCAGCGCCACGATCGGGCGCTCGGCGTTGCTGCGCACCACGCCGAGGAAGCTCGCCACCGCCCCGGCTTCGGGGCAGCGCGCGAGCAGCGACGCGGTCTCCCGGCCGAGGTCGAACGCCTCGTGCTGCACCCGCAAATCCATGCTCAGCCGCCGGTGACGGGCGGGAAGAAGGCGATCTCGTCGCCCGGGGCCACCGGCGCGTCGGCGCGCGCGAAGACCTGGTTGACTGCCGCGCGCACCTGGCCCGGCGCGGCGAAGGCGGCGGTGTGGCCGGGGCTGCGGCCGCGCAGCCAGGCGACCAGGGCAGCCAGGGTGGAGACGTCATCGGGCAGGCAGACATCCTCCTCGGCGCTGCCGACCCGTTCCCTGACCCAGGCGAAGTAGAGGATCTTGGTGGGCTTGCTCATGCCGAAGAGTATAGGCACGCGGCGGGTCGTGCCAAAACCCGCCTTATCCGGGGACATTACGGCGTTGCAAGCAGGGTGGCCGCCCGCCTATGCAGCTTCATGGCTCGCCTGCTCACCTTTCTGCTCTGTGTCGTGACCGTGCTGCTGCCCGCGTGCGGCGCCCGGGCGCAGACGATCACCGTCGGCAGCCTGACGCTGACGCACTGCATCGACGCCTATGACGGCTATTGCGGCAGCCTGACCCGGCCGCTCGACCCGACCGGCCGCGTGCCGGGCACGATCTCGGTCGGCTTCGAATTCTACCCACACGGCGACGTCGGGCGCGGCGCCGGCACCATCCTGGCGCAGGAGGGCGGCCCGGGCTACTCGACCACCGGATCACGGGCCGGCTACGTCCGCCTGTTCACGCCGTTGCGCGCCCGGCGCGACATCCTGCTGGTCGACAAGCGCGGCACCGGCCGGTCGGGCGCCATCGACTGCCGGCCGCTGCAGCGGGCCCGCGACCCGAACCCCGCCGCGTTGCGCGCCTGCGGCTGGCAGCTCGGCAATCGCGCCTGGCTCTACGGCTCGGACCTCGCGGCAGACGATTTGGCCGCGGTGCTGGCGGCGCTTGGCACCGGTGCGGTGGATTACTACGGCGACAGCTACGCCACGTTCTTCGGCCAGGTCTTCGCCGTGCGCCACCCCGAGCTGGTGCGGACCATGGTGCTGGACAGCGCCTACCCCGTGCTCGGCGGCACGCCGTATTTCCAGACCGAGATCGAGAACGGGCCCGTCGCCCTGGAGCGCGTCTGCGCCCGCTCGCCGGTGTGCCGCGACGCGGTGGTGGCGGGCGGCCCGAGCCCCACCCAGCGCCTCGACACCCTGCTTGCGACGCTGCGCGCGCACCCGGTGACCGGCACCGCGCCCGGTGCGAACGGGGACCAGCGCACCGTCACCGCCGACCCGCCGGCGCTGTTCCTGGTGATCTACGAGGTCGGCAACAACCTGATCGCCTATCGCGACCTCGATGCCGCGGCACGGGCGCTGGATGGCGGCGACGCGACGCCGCTGCTGCGCCTGGTGGCCGAGGCGCAGGACGCGGCGGCCGGCGGCGGCCCGGCC
>CAXTJP010000082.1:0-11527 GCA_964244615.1 uncultured Acetobacteraceae bacterium | reverse complement strand
TCGTTCGCAATGAGGAGGTCAGGGGTTCGATTCCCCTCAGCTCCACCACCGCCGTTCACGCTCGCCCACCGTGCCGGACCGTTCAGGCTGGAACTCTGCCAGCCGCCGCACGCCTATTGTCCGGTATAGATCGAGTTGGTTTGCAGGTTCGTGGTGCAGGTGCCGCCGCCCGGGGCGGGATAGGTCACCGTCGTGGTGCTCACGCTCGACGCCGCATCGGTAAACACATAGTTCGTGTTGAACGTTGCCTTGATCGGCTTGCCGCCTCCGGGCGGAAAACTGGTCGTGTAGGCTCCGGACCAGTTCGTCGAACCCGCTGCCGGCGTCTCGGGGAAAACGTTTATCTGGTTGGCAAGGCCGGACGCGCTGCTGAACACGCGATACTCACGCGCGCCGGGCTTCGCCGGCCCGGGATAGTAGCCCTCCTCGGTGAAATACGTTCCCGCCGGGTCCATGCAAGCGCCGCTGCCGCCACTCACCGAGGCGGAGATGACAAAGTAGAGTTCGGAGTAGTATCCCGCCTTCGGCAACGAAGAAGCACCGAACGACGGCGTCGGCCGGAGAACCTCCATACCGAGAGCCGTGACGGTCAGCAGGCTGACAGCCGACGCAGCGTTAGCCATCTTCGCTCCTCCCTGAACAGGCATTACGTAGGGACTTCCGGGCAATCACTGATCCTTGGACGTGAGTGCGCTTGTGCCGGCGCGGGGCTTAACGTTTTTCGGTGAACGCGACCGAGGGTGTCGATCCACCGGCCGTGGTGCAGCCACCCAGCGTCAGGTTGTTGGTCTCTCCCGTCGTGCCGCTCTCTGCCTTGCAGGTCGGTGCGGCCGTCAGCCCGTCCTTCAGCGCGATCTCGACGGTCAGCGAGGTTCCCTTGTTGAACTTGGCCGCAGACCCGCTGCCGTCGCCGATGACGTTGAACTCCGCGGCGTTCCAGGCAGCCGCCAGGTTCACGACGCTATCCTTGCCCGTCGTGCTGTAGGCGCTGCTGGCCGTCGTCATGATCAGCGTGTCGGTGCCGCCGGAGACGGCGGCGCCGCTGATCTTGAGGCTGCCGAGTTGCTTGATCGCCTGGGTGGGGACCGAGACGGCGCTGCTGTTGCGATAGCAGTCGCCGGAATAGGCCATCCATCCCCCGGCCGGGCAGGGCGACCCGTAGTTGATCAGCCAGTACTGCATGAAGGCGACGCCGGAGTTGGAATAGACGAACTGCTCCCAGCCCAGGCAGGATGCCGGGTTGCTCGCGCCGTTGCACACCGACGTCTTGAAGAACTGCGAGTTCAGCTGGATCGAGTAGGTGTCGGGCTGGCCGCCATAACCCTTCTCGCTCTTCAGCCCGCTGACGACCGGAAAGGACCCGACGCCGGACGAGATCAGGCCGGAGACCACGGCGGCGTAGTCGTTTCCGTCGCCGACCGTGTAGCTGCGGTGGCCGGTCGTGGGGATGTAGGGCCGCGCGGGCGCGATGGTGCACCGAACCTGCGTCCATCGGCTGGGGTATTCGGCCTTGAAACACCCCTCGCTCGGCGTGGGCGTCTGGGCGATCGACGCGCGCCAGGCTTCCAGGGCACTCGGGGCGGGCGGGGGCGAGGCCGCGCCGGCCGAGGCGCATGCCAGGGAAATCGGGCCGGCCACGGCCGCGATACGCGATGCCCTGGCCAGACGGCCGGGCGTCGAAACGGAAAGGTTCATGGCAGGAGTGTCCTTTGCTGTTTCGACCGCGTGCAGTCCGATCCTTTCGACCCTGTCACATCGAAATGAGGGCTGTCCATGGGTGCAGCCGAAACGGCAGTCAGATACGCCGCCCGACCTGATCCGTAACGAACGCCGGCGTGACGCCGGACAGCAGGTGGAACAGGCCGTGCTGGACGATGCTGATGCTCGTGTCCTGGCTGAGCTTCGGCGTGAACCGCAGCGCCGGCCCCAGCGCGCCGTAAGGCCAGCTTGCGTGCACGCTCAGGCGAGCTTGCGACGCGGCGCTCTCGCTTTCGGCCCGACCGCCCTGGTCGGCCTGGGGGCAGGCGGCGGAAGGGCACGCGTGCGCGCCGCCGTCCCGGACCGGCGCCGCTCGTCTGCCACAAGGGCCGACACGCACAGCACGTCGAGCGCGGTCACGCCCAGCACCATGGCAAAGGCGACATCCGCCGCCTTGTGCCGAGGATTGCGCGACGAGAGCGCCGGGGCCAGCACCGCGAGGTCCAGCATGTCGCCCGCCACGCGGAGCATCGGGCCCAGCGACGCGTCCGGCTTGCCGAGCACGGTGACGCCGGCGACGATCTCGCGAACGCCGAAGCTGCGCACCAGCCAACCCTCGCCGCGCAGGCCCAGGAGGCGGGCCAGGGCGTGCGGCGCCGCGGCCTCCGTCGCACCGAGGCCCAGACTGAACCAGCCCAGCGACCTGGACAGCATCAAGGTGTTCATGGGTGTTCTCCCGGGTCTCTGAATGGACGCGCGCATCGGCGATCGAACGGCGCGCCGTGCGCGGTGGTTGCACGCACCGACTTCCGCACCGGCCTCGCCGTGCGTGGCCGCCGCAGGAGGCGCATCAACAAGCCGGGACGAACGCCTTGACGTGCGGGCAGTAGCAGACGGCCGTGTCCGATAACGGCCGGAACAGGCGGCCAGAGGTGAACCAGCATCCCGCCCGCGCCCGCGTCAGCTCGGCGCGCCGGAGCGTGGACGAGGCCACCGTTCCACGCACCTGTTCGGCCAGCTCTCGTACTTGCCGGCGCATCTCTGCCGCCTGGGCCCGCAGCAGCCGGCTCTGCTCGATAGCCAGCCTGGTGTCCACAATGACCCTGCTGAAGTCGCCCGATTGCGGCCGCCTGTCGCCCACCATACGTGTCCAGAACCTGTCAGGGCGTTCCAAGGCGTTTCAGGCCAGCGGGTTGCGGCACGATACGGTGAGAAGCGGGCGCGTGTCGCCGACGCCCGCCCTCAGGCTCAGGCCATCGTCGGAATGACGAAACTGGCCCCCGAGCGCACCCCCTGCGTCCAGCGCTGGGTGACGGTCTTGGTCTTGGTGTAGAACCGGATCGAGTCCGGCCCGTGCTGGTTGAGGTCGCCGAAACCCGAGCGCTTCCAGCCGCCGAACGTGTAGTAGGCGATCGGCACCGGGATCGGCACGTTGATGCCGACCATGCCCGCGTCCACCTTCGACGCGAAGTCCCGCGCCGCGTCGCCGTCGCGGGTGAAGATCGCAACGCCGTTGCCGTATTCATGATCGTTGCACAGCTTCAGCGCCTCCGCGTAGCCCGGCGCCCGCGCGATCGACAGCACGGGGCCGAAGATCTCCTCGCGGTAGATGCGCATCTGCGGCGTCACCCGGTCGAACAGGCTGCCGCCCAGGAAGAAGCCGTTCTCGTAGCCTTGCAGCGTGTAGCCGCGGCCGTCCACCAGCAGCGCGGCGCCTTCCTTCTGCCCGATGTCGATGTAGTCGATCGCGCGCTGCATCGCCTGCCGCGTCACCATCGGCCCGTAATCGGCGGTCTCGTCGTTGGACGTGCCCACACGCAGCGCTTCCACCCGCGGCACCAGGCGTTCGACCAGCGCGTCGGCAGTGCCCTCGCCCACCGGCACCGCAACCGAGATCGCCATGCAGCGCTCGCCGGCCGAGCCGAAGCCCGCGCCGATCAGCGACTCCACGGCCAGGTCCATGTCGGCGTCCGGCATGATGACCATGTGGTTCTTCGCCCCGCCGAAGCACTGCGCGCGCTTTCCGTGGCGGGCGGCCGTCTCGTAGATGTAGGCGGCGATCGGCGTGGAGCCGACGAAGCCCACCGCGCGGATGCGCGCGTCTTCCAGGATCGCGTCCACCGCCTCCTTGTCGCCGTTGACCACGTTGAGGATGCCCGGCGGCAGGCCGGCCTCGATGAACAGCTCGGCCAGGCGAAGCGGCACCGAAGGGTCGCGCTCGGACGGCTTGAGGATGAAGGCGTTGCCGCAGGCGATGGCGGGTGCGGCCTTCCACAGCGGGATCATCGCCGGGAAGTTGAACGGGGTGATGCCGGCGACCACGCCCAGCGGCTGGCGCATCGAATAGACGTCGATGCCGGCCCCCGCACCGTCCGAGTACTCGCCCTTCAGCAGATGCGGGATGCCGATGGCGAACTCGGCCACCTCCAGCCCGCGCTGTATGTCGCCACGCGAATCGGGGATCGTCTTGCCGTGCTCGGACGACAGCAGCCGGGCGAGCTCGTCCATGTGGTCCTGCACGAGCTGGACGAAGCGCATCAGGATACGCGCGCGTCGCTGCGGGTTGGTCGCGGCCCAGGCGGGCTGCGCCGCTTCGGCGTTGTCGATGGCGGCCGCCACCTCCGCCCGGCTCGCCAGCGGCACGCGGGACTGAACCTGGCCGGTATTGGGATCGTACACGTCGGCGAAGCGGCCGGACCGGCCGGACACGTGTCGTCCGCCGATGAAATGCGTGAGTTCCTGGTCCATCTCGGCTCCCGATGCCCGTTATCCGTTCGACAAGGCTGGCCTGTCCGTGCTCAGGCGGCGAGCGCGTAGCGCCGGCAATGTTCCAGGTAGGCGGCTTCGTGCGTGCCCACCAGGTCGACGACGCTGGACCACAACCACGACGGAGCGTCCAGCGTCTCGCTGCGCCGACGCGCGAGTTCCCTGCACCAGGCGCGACGATCACTCTCCTTCATCTGGCGCCCATGCGCGCGGCCGACCACGCCGGCGAGGTAGTGCGCGACGCCCATCGCCTCGTCACGCGTCAGCGCGCCGATCTCGATCTTGAGGTCCTGCGGCAGCAACTCGCGCACGAACACCGCACGGTCCAGCATGCGCGTGGCCAGCATCCGCAGCCCGAGATGCGGCGACAGGTGGCGCGCGCCCTCCACGATGCGCTCGGCGTTGTCGCGCGGCATCGCCGCCGCGGCGTTGCGCGGCGCCGCGGCCGCCGTGGCCTCCTTCACGTCGACCAGGCAGTGCTTCACCTCCGCCCGGCTGCTGCCCCTTATGGCGAGCAGCACGGCGAAGCGCAGCCGTCCCAGCGAGCTGCAGCCCTTGCGCCAATAGGCCGCGTCCATGACCCGCACGGTGCACCCATCGTCGCGCGACCGCAGCGAGCAAACCAGCCTGCGCACATCCTCCTGTCCGAACACGGCGCCGATCGCCGCGCGTTCGTCGCCGGTCAGCGGCCAGAAGCGCTTGCCGAGCGGGATCGCGGGAGCCGCCCCCTCGATCCGCTCATCGGCCAGATGCTTCCATGAGCGGCCTGCCGCTTCGCGCAGCACACGCTGGACGATGCCGGGCGTCTTCGGCGCGCGCTCGCCCTCGTTCTGCAGGGCGGTCTGGTAGCCCTCGGTCATCTGCTCGATGATCCGGGCGGTCATGACCCCCGGCAGGTGGGAACTGCGCGCCGCCATCGCGAGCGACAAGCCGAGCCGGATCAGGTCGTGCGCCGGGTTGCCGATGACGGTCTGGTCCAGGTCGCGTATCTGTACCGCGATCTTGCCTTCGGTGCTCGCGACGGGACCGAGGTTGCCGAGGTGGCAATCGCCGCAGATCCAGACCGGCTGCCCATCGGGCAGGGTGGTGCGTGCCGATCCTTCGAGCCACTCGTAGAACTTGACCGTGCTGCCGCGCACGTAGGCGTGCGCGGAAGCCGCCATCTTGAGGTTGCGCGTGTTGGCCAAGGCCGGCGCGCGTTCGTCCGGCGTGGTGGTGGCGGTCTTTTTCACGTCGCCCGAACCTGGCAGCCGCCGCAAAGTTGCGACTGCCTGACGCATCCTGCGAACGCCGTGGCTTCTCCAATGGAGGATTTCCGACCGGCGGGTCGACACGCTGGGGCAAGACGTGCGCCCGTCCCGAAATGGCCGGAGCGACCCGAACGGGCCGTCGGTGGCCGCTACTGGCGAGCCGCCACGGCACTGCCCCCGAAAACGACGTGCTGACGTGCCGCCGGCGTGAACAGTCCGTAGATCGTCGCTGCCTCGGGCGAGCTCGCCCGGTCCAGCACCGCGACCTGCTCGGACGGCAGGTGCAACTCGGTCGCGGCGATGTTGTCACGCAGTTGCGACACCCGACTCACCCCCAGCAGCGCGGTATCCACGCCCGGCCTGGACAGCACCCAGGCCAGCGCCACGCGCGCCGGCGTCTCGCCCATCGCATCGGCCACGCCGCGCAAGGCATCGAGGATGGCCCAGTTGCGGTCGGTGAACAGCGTGTCGCCGAACGGGTTGGCACCGTCGAGCCGCTTGTCGCCTTCGGCTCGGGCCGAGCCGTCGCCGGCATCGCTGGGCAGGCCGCCCGCGCGCGGCGCCCCCGCTTCCACGGTCGCACGGTCATACTTGCCGGTCAGCAGGCCATAGGCGAGCGGGCTCCACGGCATCATGCCAAGGCCCATGTCCCGGGCGAGCGGCAGGTGCTCCGCCTCGACCTCGCGACTGACCAGCGCGTAGAAATACTGCAGCGCGATCGGCCCCGGCTGGCCGCGCGCCGCCGCCAGGGTCGCAAGCTTTGCCACGTACCATGCCGGCGCGTTCGACATGCCCCAGTAGCGGATTTTGCCGCAGCGAACGAGGGCGGCCATCGTTTCCAGCAACTCCTCCGCGGGCGTCACCGAATCCCAGACATGCACCCAGTAGAGGTCGACATAGTCGGTGCCCAGGCGGCGGAGCGAGCCCTCCAGGGCCGCATGGACGTGCTTGGCGCCGTTGCCGCCGGCATGCGGACCCTGCCCCGCCGCGAAGCCCGATTTGGTGGCGACCACCAGCCTGTCGCGCATGCCGCGATCGGCGATGATCGAACCCAGCATCTCCTCGCCGCGCCCGCCGGCATAGACATCGGCGGTATCGACCAGGTTGCCGCCGTCTTCGACGTAGGCGTCGAAGACGGCCGCCGCCTCCGGCCGCGCCATGCCCCAGCGTGCCATCCCGAACGTCATCGTTCCAAGCGCCAGGGGGCTGACCACCAGGCCCGAGCGACCAAGGGTTCGATAATCCGTAAGCGACATGGCTGAGTTCCATAGTGATCGATATGAAAGCCTGTATGCCGCCGATTGCCGCCGGGGTCAAGGGGTTCTATATCGATCGTTATGCATCGCCCCGACGCTCCCGCCCCGCGCCGCGCCGGCCGGCCGCTCTCGTTCGATCGGGATGCGGCACTCGGCGCCGCGATGCGCCTCTTCTGGCAGCATGGTTTCGAGGCGACCTCGATTTCGACGCTGACGGGCGCCATGGGCATCACCCCGCCGAGCCTGTACGCCGCGTTCGGGGACAAGAAGCAGCTGTTCCGCGAGACGGTCGAACGTTACCTGGGCGGCGCCGCCGCGGTCGCCCGCGGCATCGAGGGCGCGGCCACCGCGTGGGGTGCCGCCCGCACCCTGCTGACGCAAGCCGCCATCGGCGACACGGGGGAGGACACGCCGCCCGGATGCCTGCTGGCCAGTTCGATCGTCAGCTGCTCGGCCAGCGCCGCCGACCTGCGCGAGGAGCTGGCGGCGATCCGGCGCGGCATCGAAGCGGCGCTGCGTGCACGGATCGAGCGCGACATCGCCGACGGCGTGCTACCCGCCGGCAGCGACGCGGAGATGCTCGCGGGCCACGTGTTCGCTGTCGTGCAGGGCATGTCCACGCTGGCCAAGGATGGGGCCGGCCGGGAGAAGCTGCTGCGGATCGTGGACGGTGCCATGGCGGGCTGGCCAAGCAAGGGGGCGGTTCTCTTTTAAAGGGCGATTATGTAGTTGACAAACACGGCGGTCAGGCATAGGAATTGCGGTCAAGGAGATAGACCATGGCTTCCGCCCTTTCCGCCGCATACTTCCATGACGAAGCAGCCGCCTTCGCGGAGCTAGAGGCAACCCTCTGGCCGCATGGTCCGGTCTGCCCGAAATGCGGCGGCATGGATCGGATTACGCCAGTTAAGGGTGCCCGCATGGGCCTTCGTCGCTGTGGTCCCTGCAAGCGCCAGTTTACGGTGACTGTCGGCACGGTGTTCGAGAGCAGCCATGTGAAGCTGAACCTGTGGCTTCAGGCTGTTTATCTGATGTGCTCTAGCAAAAAGGGCGTTTCCAGCCACCAGCTTATGCGCACTCTGGACGTGCAGTATAAAACCGCATGGTTCATGACGCACCGCATTCGCGAAGCGATGACGGCTGGCACGCTGCCTCCGTTTGGTGGCGAAGGCATGACGGTCGAGATTGACGAGAGGTCCATCGGTCGCAAGAAGGATTTGCCGAAGCAGCGCGGCTATGCGCACAAGCATGCAGTGTTGACGCTGGTGCAGCGCGGCGGGTCTGCTCGATCCTTCCATGTGGACGGGACCAGCGCATCCGATCTGCTGCCGATCATCAAGGCAAACATCCTGCCCGGCACTCACGTCATGACCGACGAAGCAGGTCAGTACAGCAGCTTCAACAAGTTTTTTTCTGCCCACGACTTCACCAGCCATGGTGCTGGCGAGTATGTGTGCGGCAACGTCCACAGCAACACCGTGGAAGGCTTCTACAGCGTCTTCAAGCGCGGCATGAAGGGTGTTTATCAACACTGCGCCCAGAAGCACCTACACCGCTACGTGGCAGAGTTTGATTTTCAGTATAACAACCGCACGAAGCTCGGTGTGGACGATGCGCAGCGGGCTGAGACGGCGTTGAAGGGCATTGTTGGCAAGAGGCTGACCTACCGAATTCCTGGTGCGCTATGAGAGGCGTCGAAAACTGGGTGGGGACCAAGCCCGGCCCAGTGAAAGCCCGCTCGCAACGTGCCCAGCGCCTTGAAGTGATAACATCATGAGAGTCACTCTGCCGAACAGTGCCAACCTTCAAAACATTACGGGGTTGCTAAAGGCTTGGGACCTCTCCGATCCGTCTACCTTGCATTTTTCAATGCATGAACGGTGGGTAGCGGTTCATCCCGTGGTGCTAGCGATGACGGCGTGTCTTGCGACGAAGTTTCGTTTCGAAGGAGGCGTTGTCACAGGGCAAGTCGAGAAAGTGCCAACGCTCGCATACTTGATACGAATGGGTTTATTCGACTTTTTGCAGATTGACCCCGGCAAGTCGATCGTATCTCACGAGGAGAGCGGCAGGTTTATCCCCCTCACGCAAATACAAAACAACGACGATCTCAAGCAGGCTATCACAAACCTAGTTCCTTTACTTCACGCGCCCCCGGCGGTCGCTGACCCAATTCGCTACGTTTTTTCAGAAATGGTTCGTAATGCACTTGAACATTCGCAGTCGCCGGTTGGCGCTTTCGTATGTGCGCAGTACTATCGAGAGAGTAAGCGGATAGCTATAGGTATTGCGGATGCAGGCAGAGGGATTCCCTCGTCAATGCGACGAAGTCATAAGTTTCAGGATTCCCGAGCCGCGCTTTCCTTAGCCCTCCAACCAGGGATCACGGGGACCACAAGCCGAATTGGCGGAAACGAGTTTAACGCTGGCGCTGGATTGTTTTTTACGAAATCGATCTCTGTTTTATCGCGCAATCGATTCATATTGTATAGTTCAGACAGCATGTTTCGTCTGATGCAGACGCGCAAGCGGTATGAGCCCGTGTTATACGCCGACCCGAAGTATGATCCTCATTCATTCGTGGAAGCGCCACAATGGAATGGAACCATTGTTGGAATTGATCTCAATATAGAAAGAGGCATTGAATTTGCACTTCTGCTTGAACAGATTCGAAAGGCGTATTTCATTGACGTGAAGAAGCGAAAAGACTACTCGGCGAAGATAAGGTTTTCTTGATGCTAATAAAGATTTACGACTATGTCGGCGATTTCGGCGAAGACAAGGACATCGCGGCAGAATTGCGCGACGGGCCTATCAAGCGAACCATTAGCTCTGGGCGTAGTGTCACTGTAGACTTTGCCGGAGTATCCCTCGTCACACAATCGTTTGCGCACGCTTTGATCAGTGACGTTCTTCGCACCCAGGGCGAAAGCGCCTTAGATCAATTAGAGTTCAAGAATTGCGCTGTCGTGGTTCAAGGGATCATTTCAACAGTGGTGCAGTATTCATTAGATACCATACCCCAGATCACCGCGGAGCAGCCTTAAGAATGGCAAAAGATCATTCTAACTCAATCTCCCAACGCGACCGCTTCATAGAAACCGCCCGCGCCATCGGTGCGGACGAGGACGAGGCTGCTTTCAAGGCAAAGCTGGCGGTGATCGCGCGGCATAAATTGAAAGAGGATGTGCCAGAACCGGACGAAAAGCAGTGAACTCAGAAAACGCTTTCCGCTGGGCCTTCGAGGTCGCGGCAGTTTACGGGATTTACCAGCTTGCGCGCATTGCTGCTGCGGCGGAGGCAATCGTAAAGCAGATGAAGGCGTTCCGGCGCGGCGACATCACCAGTGACGTTCGCTAGGAACACCGACCTAGCTAATCAGGCGTGTTCGCGAAGTGCATAATCGCCTTTTAAAGAACCAAAAAACTTTGGTCCATTGGTCGCGCTTCGTTGGAAGTTCCGCGACAACACGGCCAGAAGTTTTTTGCTGCTTTCAAAAAGCAGACCTTCCTACCTGCCCACCAGCCCCGCCGCGAACTCCGCCGCGTCGAACGGCCGCAGATCCCCCGCCTGCTCGCCCACCCCCACCGCATGGATCGGCAGGCCGAATTCTTCGGCCAGGGCCACCACGATGCCGCCGCGCGCGCTGCCATCCAGCTTGGTGACCACCAGGCCGGTCACCGCCACCAGATCCTTGAACACGCGCACCTGCTGCACGGCGTTCTGGCCGGTGGTGGCGTCCAGCACCAGCAGCACGGAGTGCGGTGCGGTCGGGTCCTGCTTGCGTAGCACGCGGACGATCTTCTGCAGCTCCTCCATCAGCGCGGATTTGTTGTGCAGCCGCCCGGCCGTGTCGATCAGCAGCAAATCCGCCCGGTCGGACGCGGCGCGGGTCAGCGCGTCGTAGGCGAGCCCGGCCGCATCCGCGTTGGGCGGCCCGCTGATCACCGGGGCGCCGGTGCGCTCGCCCCAGATCTGCAGCTGCTCGACCGCGGCGGCGCGGAACGTGTCGCCCGCCACCAGCACCGGCCGCTTGCCCTCGGCCCTGAACTGCATGGCCAGCTTGCCGATCGTGGTGGTCTTGCCGGTGCCGTTGACGCCGACCACCAGCACCACGTGCGGACGGTGCGCCGGGTCCAGCAGCAGCGGGCGAGCGACCGATTGCAGGATGGCGGCGATCTCGTCGGCCAGCGCCGCCCGCACCTCGGCGTCGGTCACCTCGCGGCCGAAACTCCTGGCGCGGAAGCCGCGGATGATGCGTCGCGCCACGGCGGGGCCGAGATCGGCCGAGACCAGCACGTCCTCCAGCTCATCCAGTGCCGCATCGTCCAGGCGGCGTCGGACGAAGGTGGCGCCCAGGCCCTCGGTCAGCTTCTGCGTGCTGCGCGAGAGGCCCTCCTTGAGGCGGGAGAGGAAGCCGAGCGCCATCAGGCCGCCTCGGCCAGCAGGCCGCGCTCGTCCACGCCGGTGATGCGGGCGCGCACCAGGCGGGCGGGCGGCCAGGCGCCGGCGAGGCGCACCGGCGCATTATCCTCGGGTTTCAGGGCGGCGGCGGTC
>CAXTJP010000081.1:0-11542 GCA_964244615.1 uncultured Acetobacteraceae bacterium | reverse complement strand
GTCGCGTCCCCCGCCAGCCCGGTGCTCGGCCAGGCCGACGTGGACGCGATCGCGGCCACCCCGCAGGGACGGCGCGCCTTCGCGCTGCTTCAGGTGGACCAGCCGGCCCGGGCCGAGGCGGAACTGCGGCGGCTCTGGCCCGCCGCCCAGACCGACGCGCCGCTGTCGCGCGCCCTGTTCCTGGTGGCGGGGGCCGCCGGGCTCAGCGACCTCGTGGCCGACCTGTCTGGCCAGGTGGACGCGACCGAGGCGGACCTGCCGGTGCCGGTGCTGCGACCGCGCGGCGGCTTCCGGCTGGCGCCGGCCCTGGTGTACGCGGTGGCGCACGTGGAATCGAACTTCGACCCGAAAGCGCAGTCCGGCGCGGGCGCCCGTGGCCTGATGCAGCTGATGCCGGTTGCGGTGGAGGCGCTGGGGCGCGCCGTCTCGGAAGCCACGCTGCGCGAGCCCGGCCAGAACCTGCGGCTGGGACAGGCCTACCTCGCCTATCTTGCGCGGCCGGAGGTGGCGGGCGACGACCTGCTGCACGTGCTGGCCAGCTACAATGCGGGGCCGGGCGCGGTGCAGCGCTGGGCGCATCCGGACCCCGACCCGCTGCTGTTCCTGGAGATGATCCCGGCCGACGAGACCCGCCACTTCGTTCAGCGCACGCTGACCAATGTGTGGGGCTACGCCGCGCGCTTCTTCGAGCCCGCGCCGAGCCTGGACGCGATGGCGGCCGGGCAGTGGCCGCGTTTCGCCGCCGAACTCTGGCCGCACGCCCCACGCCGGCCGTCCCTGGCCGTGGTCCGGCTGCACTGAGCATGGCGCGCATCGACGAGACCATCCCGTTCAAGCCGGTGCAGATCGCGGTGCTCACCGTCTCCGACACCCGTGACGCCGCCACCGACACGTCCGGCGACACGCTGGCCGCCCGCATCGTCGCCGCGGGCCACCTCGTCGCCGACCGCGCGATCGCGCGCGACGACGCGGACGCCATAGCCGGCCACCTGCGAAGCTGGATCGCCGACCCGGCCATCGACGTGGTGATCACCACCGGCGGCACCGGGCTGACCGGGCGCGACGTGACGCCCGAGGCGTTCGACCAGGTGGTCGAAAAGCGCATCGAGGGGTTCGGCGAGCTGTTCCGCATGCTCAGCTACCAGAAGATCGGCACCTCCACGATCCAGTCGCGCGCGCTGGCCGGGCTCGCCGGCGGCACCTACCTGTTCGCGCTGCCCGGCAGCACCGGTGCCGTGCGCGACGCCTGGGACGACATCCTGGTCTGGCAGCTCGATGTACGTCACCAGCCCTGCAATTTCGTCGAGTTGATGCCCCGCTTGCGGGAACGTTAACCCGCACCCGGCAAACCGCCGGCCCGCGCCGCGGTTCTGGCGGCCGGAGGTGCGTTCATGGCACAGCAGATTGCGGTGGGTTCAGAGGCGCTGTTCGGCGAAGCCGATAGCGACGGGGTGATCGAACTGGCGCCCGACCTGGCCTATCGCCGGCTCGGCATCGTCAACATCGTGCTGGCGGGCGCGCCCGAGGGCCCATGGGTGCTGATCGACGCCGGGCTGCCCGGGACGCGGTCCGTGCTCGAACACGCGGTGGCAGGCCGCTTCGGCCAGGCCGCGCGCCCGTCTGCCATCGTGCTGACGCACGGTCACTTCGACCATGTCGGCCTGCTGGAAACCCTGGCCCAGGAGTGGCAGGTGCCGATCTACGCGCACCCGCACGAACTGCCCTACCTGAACGGCACATCGTCCTATCCGCCGCCGGACCCGCATGTGGGCGGCGGCCTGATGTCGCGCCTGTCGCCGCTGTTCCCGCGCAGCCCGGTCGATGTGCGCCGCTGGCTGCATGCCCTGCCCGAGGACGGCAGCGTGCCGTTCATGCCGGGCTGGCGCTGGCTGCACACGCCCGGCCACGCCGCGGGCCACGTCTCGCTCTTCCGGGCATCGGATCGTGGCATGATCGCCGGCGACGCCTTCATCACCACCGCGCAGGAATCCGCCTACGCCGCGGCGACGCAGGCGCCCGAACTGCATGGGCCGCCGATGTATTTCACGCCGGACTGGGTGGCATCCGCCGAGTCCGTCCAGATGCTGGCGTCGCTGCAACCCGAGTTCGCCATCACCGGCCACGGGCATGCGATGCACGGCCAGGCCCTGCGCACGGCGCTCGACGCCCTGGCCGCCGATTTCGCGCGCGTGGCCGTGCCCAGGGATGGACGCTACGCGCTCCATCCTGCCCGGGCGGCCGATGGCTCAGCTTATCAGTAGGGAGATCTCGATCAGCTCGCGGCAAGGACACCGCCCGGCTTAGCCGGCCGGGAGCCATTGCTGCATCTGCTGGACGGTGCGGGTGCGCAAGGCGGCGGCGGTCTCGATGCCGTCGGCGACGCGGGCGGACCAGATGCGCGCGCCCGCGGAGATGTTGCTGGACGGGGCGGCCAGGACCGCCTGCGCGGTGGCGGGGTCGCTCGAACCGCTCGCTGCGGCAGCGAGCGGGCTGGGGCCCAGGCCATCGGCTGGCATCCTGGCCGCCAGCCTGGCTTCCATTGGCTTGACCAGCGCGAAGACACGCTCCGGCTGTTCGCTTCCCCGGCTGGCGCTCATCAGAAAGGCCAGCACACGGCCATTCGGCACTTCGCCCTCATCCGCGAAGGCGACGGTCTGGGCGATCAGCGCCGGGTCTGATGCCATCGCCATGGCGTCGAAGTAACGCAGCTTCTCCTCCGTCCCGGGCGCCTTGGTGCCCATCGCTTTCAGCGCGTCGTAGGTCGCCTGGTCGGCGGTGTGCCCCACGATGTTGAGCACCGGTTCACGCAGCGCGGGCGGCAGGGTGGCGGGGTCGCGGGTGAAGGCGGCGAAGCGGCGTCGCGCCTCGGCGATCGTCTCGCTGTCCTGGAACCGGCCGAGCGACGCGATCAGCTGCGGCCGGAGCAGCGATTCCGTAAACGGCTCGCCCGGCTTGGCATCCCAGCCGAGGCGGGCGAATTCCGGCCTGACAAGGCCGGCCGCGAAACGGGCGAAACGCGCACGCAGCGGCGAGCCCTGCAGCGAGACGTCGAGCCGGCGCAGATGCGCGAGCGTGTCGGTCCACACCGCCACGTTCTGCTCGTCCTTGAGCGCCGTGAGCAGGTTCAGGTAGTCGGCGAGCGGCGCACGGGCCGCCACGAACAGCGCGAACTGGTCGCCCAGCAGGTTGGCGCGGTCGGTCGCTTCCAGCTGCGGCAGAACCCTGGCCAGCGCTGCCAGCGACGCGCTATCGTATTGGCTGCGGTAATATCCGTTCTCGCCCAGATTCACCTTGATCGCCGCGTCGCAGTTGCGGATCGGCAGGATAGTGGGCGCGCCCGACAGCACGATGCGGATCGTGCGCGCGCCGGGTGCGCCCGCCGTCACCGGAATGTCCCAGGCAAGCTTGGCGGGATGCGTATCGTGTATGGTGAAGCGGTCCTGCGTCAGAACGATCTCGCAGTGCCCGCCAACATCGTTGCGCGCCACCTGCACCAGCGGGATGCCGGGCTGCTCGGTGAAGCTGGACGCGACATGCGCCACGTCGCTGTGCGAAGCCTGGCCCAGCGCGTTCCACAGATCGGCACTCGTGGTGTTGCCGTATCTATGCGCGGCCATGTAGCGGCGCATGCCGTCGCGGAAGACTTCCGGCGTGACCCAGTCCTCGATCATCCGGATGATCTGGCTGCCCTTCTGGTAGCTGATCTGGTCGAACGCCGTGTTCGCCTCCGTCTCGTCGCGTATCACCTGCTGGATCGGGTGGGTGGTGGGCAGCGCGTCCTGCCCCATGGCCGCCTCGCGCTCCTCGTGCTGGCGCGGCCAGATCTGCCAGTCCGGATGGAAATGGTCCGTCGCCTTCAGCTCCATCCACGTCGCGAACCCCTCGTTGAGCCAGATGTTGTCCCACCAGCCCATGGTGACGAGGTCGCCCGACCATTGGTGCGCCATTTCATGCGCCACATCGAGGGTGATGGTTTCGCGCGTGGCCGGTGACGACGTCGTGGGATCGAACAGCATCGCGTTGTCGATGAAGGTGATCGCTCCCCAGTTCTCCATCGCGCCGGCCTCGTAATTGCCGGGGATGGCGATCAGGTCGAGCTTCGGCAGCGGATACGGCACGCCGAAATAGCTGTTGTAGTAAGGAAGAATGGCGGTTTCGGCATCGAGCGCCACGCGGGCCTGCTCGGTCTCCCCCGATGGCGTCCAGGCCGCCATGTCCGCGTCGGCGGCGCGCGCGTGGATGGCCTGCATGTCACCGGCCACCAGCGCCAGCAGGTAGGTGGACATGCGCGGCGTGGTGGCGAACGCCACGTGCCTTGCCCCCTCGCCCACCGGGGTCTCGGTGCCGACCGGCATGTTGGACACCACCGCCATGTCCTTCGGCAGCGTCACGGAGAGCTGGAACGTCGCCTTGAACGCGGGCTCGTCCCAGCCGGGAAACATGCGCCTTGCATCGGCCACTTCGAACTGCGTGACGAGCATGCGCCTCTTCTCGCCGGACGCAGTCTTGTAATCGTCGTGATAGATGCCGTTCGGCGTCTCGGGGATCGGCCCGCCATACGCGATGCTCAACGTGTGCCGTCCGGCGGCGATCGCGTGCGGGAAACGCAGCGTGGCCGTCTGCGCCTGGGCATCCAGCGTGATGCTGGCCTGCGTGCCATCGTTCAGCATCGCCCTTTGCAGGGTCAGGCCGGCCTGGTTGAGCGTGAAGCTGTCCACGGGCTGCCGCACGTGCAGATCGATGCTCTCACGCCCGGTGAAGATAAGCCTCTGCAGGTCCGGCGCGATGTCGATACGATAGGCGTCCGGCACCACCGTCTTGGGCAGCTTGCCCGGGGCGCGATCGAAGTCGAACGGCGCCTCGGCGCGCGCGGCGGACAGGGCCAGCATGGAACAAGCAACACCCAGGGCATAACGCATGTGCAGTAACTCCAACAATGACGTGAACGAGCCGGCGAGACGCGTCTCAACAAACAAAAGTTCTTTGCTTCTTTCTTTCAAGAAAGAAGGCCTTCTCTGAACAAAAGACGCAAAAGACTTTGTTTAGGGGCTGGCCCGGCTCTTGTCGCGGACCGCGCGGAACTCGTTGCCTGGCAGCCAATCGGGCCACTGGTCGCTGTTGGCCAGCGCTTCACCCAGCTGGTAGTACACCTTGAGGTCCTGCACCGGGCCGGACAGGTCCCAATGCGGGTCGTACTCGTCGGATGGCTGGTGGTAGTGGTTCAGCGTGTAGGCCTCGCGCGTGGCCAGGCCCGCCTTGGTGCCGCCCTGGACCAGGTCGAAGCCGCCGCCCGGATCGAGCATCGGCACGCCCACCTTGGCCAGGCTGATGTGGTCGGACCGGTAGAAATGCCCCTTCTCAGGCTCGGGGTCGGGCGAGATCGTGCGGTTCTGCGTGCGCAGGGCCGCCGCCAGCCAACCCTCCATCTGCGATGCCCCGTTGCCGACCAGCACCATGTCGTGCGCCGGGCCCTCGGCCAGGTTGGCATCGATGTTGACGCCGCCGACGATGTGCGACAGCGGCCAGACCGGGTGCTGCGCGAAATATTGCGAACCGAGCAGCCCCTGCTCCTCAAGCGTCCAGCAGATGATGCCGACCGTGCGACGCGGCGGCGGCGCGTCGTGCACGAAAGCCTGCCCGATCTCGAGGATGCTGGAGACGCCCATGCCGTTGTCGATGGCGCCGTTGTAGATCTTGTCCGGCCCAGGCACGTCCGGCTTCACGCCGAGATGGTCCCAGTGCGCGGTGTAGAGCACGACATCGTCCGGATGCTCGCTGCCCTGCACGACGCCGACGATGTTGCGTGTCTTGATGTGCGAGATCGCCGAGTGCAGCTCGGCCGACATCGTCTCGCCCTGCATTTCCACCGGTTTGAAGCCCGGCTTGTTGGCCGCCCGCTTTTCGGCGTCGTAATCGAGGCCCGCCCGCGCGAACAGGTCGCGCGCGGTGGCCAGCGTGATCCAGCCCTGCACCGGCACCATCGACGCGTCGCCGTCGGCCTCGTCGAGCCAGGATTTGGCGCCGGAGTTGGAGTTGCGCACCACCTGCCAGCCATACGCCGCCGGCGCGGTCTCGTGCACGATCATCACCGCGGCGGCGCCGTGCCGGGCCGCCTCCTCGAACTTGTAGGTCCAGCGGCCGTAATAGGTCATCGCATGGCCCTTGAAGAACGCCGGGTCGGGATGGGCGTCCTCGTTGCCCGGATCGTTGATCAGCAGCACCACGGTCTTGCCGCGCACGTCGATGCCCGCGTAGTCGTTCCAACGGTATTCCGGGGCGACCACGCCGTAGCCCACGAACACCAGCTTCGCGTTGGAGACCGCGACGCGGCGGGCACCGAAGCGCGGTGTCCAGTACACCGCATCCGCCGGAAAGGCCGGGCTGAGCGTGCCGTGCGCCGTGGCGAACGCCAAATGCGACGCGGCGGCGTCCAGCGTGATGCTGACGGACGGCACGTCCTGGAAGTAGCTGCCGTGGTTGCCGGGCTTCAGCCCGATACGGGCCATCTCGTCGGCGATCCAGGCGGCCGCCTGCTCTCCGGCCACCGTGCCGGGGCCGCGGCCCTGGAACACGTCGTCGGCGATCGCGCGGTCGCGCGCGGCGAGGTCGGCGGCGTTGATGTCGGGCGTGGTGGCGGGGTGGGCCGGATATTGTTGCGCGAACGCGGGTGCTGCGAACAGCGATGCCGCCAGGATCGCACGGCGCTGCCGGTGGAGCATCTTCGGACCTCGTGGTGGAACGCGGTCAGCCTAGCCGGCATGCCACGGCGTGCAAGTGCCCGCCGCCCTCCCTGACCGGATGGTCCGACCAGATGTTCAGCAGAAGATGTTGTGGACGATATCGACGATCCGCCCGCCCGCATCCACCAGCAACGCGTCGTGATCCACCCGCACCCATGGTTCCGCCCGGTGCCGACAGACGTTTTCCTTGGCACCGCTTCCCCGCCAAACCCGCAATTGGTAGTCTGGTCACACGGCGGGAGAGAAACCTGCGGCACGGCTGACCGACCTGCACACCTGCCCGATGGTGACGGGCGTGGTCCCGCATGTCGGCGGCCCGGTCCTGGCGCCTGGCGCCCCTACCGTGCTGATCGGCGGACTGCCCGCGGCGCGGGTGAGTGACGTCGCGACCTGCGTGGGGCCGCCCGACAGCATCGTCCAGGGCTCCGCGACGGTGATGATCGGCGGACTGCCGGCCGCCAGGATGGGCGACCTGACGGCGCATGGCGGCGTGATCGCGCTCGGCTGTTTCACCGTCCTGATCGGCGACGACGGCGCGGGCAACGGGGGCGCCGCGGGTGTTGCCCCGGCCGCGCCGGCGCCGTGCCTGCGCAAGGCGGCGGCCCAGGGTTCGCCGTTCGTGCGCAGCTGAGGATGCGCCCCGACCAGGCCCTGGCGGCGCGGCTGGTAAGCTGGCCCGATCCGTTCTTCGCCGTGATCGACGGCGGAGGGTTCGCCGATGTGCGGCAGGTGCTTCAACAGGCGGACCTGCCGGCCCGCTCCTTGTTCCTCGAGCAGCGCGCATCGGTGGTGGTGACTGCCGGCCCCTTCCTGGTGCCCATGGATGGCAGGCGGCTGAAGCGGTTGCTGGCCATCCCGGGCATCGAGGCCGCCTGCGTGTTCTGGGCCAGCCCGGCCAGCGAACCGGAGGTGTTCCGGCACCTGCGCTCCATCAACCTGGCCTGCATCCCGCGTCCGGCGGACGCGCCGCCCGACCCGTTCGCGCCCGCCGTCGAAAGCGTGCTGTTCCGGCATTGGGACCCGTCCGTGCTGTCGATCGTGTTGCCGATCCTGGAGGCGGCCCAGCGGGCCAGGCTGTTCGGCCCCATGCAGCGCCTGGTGCTGTTCGTGCCCGGCCAGGACGACGCCCCGGACGAGGCGCGGCAGGCGGTGGCGCGCCCGGACTGGCCGCCGCCGCCGCGCGGCTTCCTGCACTTCTCGCCCGCGCAGATCGACGCCATCCAGTCCGCCATGGCCGCGCGGTCCCACGGCCGGATCGCGCGCTACCTGCGCGACACCGCGCCGGACCACACGAGCGGCCTGGACGACGCCGCGCTGCGGGCGGTGGTGACCGCGTCCGAGGCCGAGGCGCGGCACTGGGGCCTACGCACCGAAGCCGGCTTCGGCCGGTTCGCCTGGCTGATGCTGGTCACGCGCGGCGGCTTCGCCCGGATGGAACCGGCGCGCGCCTACGTCACGCAGGGCGACGCGCAGCCGGACCGCAAGCTGAGGATGTTGATGGCTGCCGTGCCCGCCCACCTCCATGCGGCTGGCGCGCCCGCATGAGCGGTGCGGTCGCCGGCGCGGAACTGGGCGGCGAGATCGGCGCGTTCGGCGGCCCGCTCGGGGCGGCCGCCGGCGCGGTGGCGGGCGGGCTGATCGGCCTGGGCCTGACGATCTGGGCGGCGCACGCCCTCAGCCACGCCAACCAGAAAGCCGACGACAAGCTGAGCGACAAGGCCAAGGACCAGCCCTGCGCCGATTGCGGCGAAGTCGGCTGCTTCAACACGCCGGAGGGCGGCGACCCCGACGAGATGGCACGGCAGCTGAAGGACCAGCAGGACGCGATCAACAAGATGTCTCCGGACGAGCTTCTCGAAAACATGGACGAGTACGACACGAACGGGCGACCGAACGACGGCGCAACTCGGACACAGGCCCGAACGGATGCAGCCAGAGAAGCAAGAGACAACGCGATGGAACAGGCTGCACAGAAAGGCAAGTCGTCAGCCGAAATAACCCAGGCCGGCAATCAGGCGGCCAACGAAGCCGTTGCTGGAAAGGACGTATTGCACACACCGGATCTCAACGCTGGCGGGACGGGCCAAATATCAGGCATGGGCGATGGTTCAATCAATCGGTCCATTGGTTCTCAATGGACAAAGAAAGCTCCCGGCAACACCAGCGCCCGCCGCGATGAGCTTCGGAAAGCAGCGGAAGCGGCAAAGAAGGCTGGTAAGAAGAAGATGGATGTCAAAACTCGAGACCTGCGACTAGGATAATGACATGAACGACTATTTTTCCCACCTGATTGAACAATACGGCCCACCAACGGACGCCGAACCGTTCGGCGCCGACGACGCTCGTCTCTTGCGCGGCAGGCTTCCGGAAGCTCTGCTAGCATTCTGGGTCGAATGCGGCATCGGCTCATGGCTGAATGCAAAGCTGCAATTCTGGCACCCTGACAAATACGCCAGCATCGTCAAAATGATCTTGGACGGGGACCCGGAATATCCGCCGGAGAAGACACATCTCTACGCCTACGGAGCTTTCGGCGAATTGCAGCTTTGGAACGAGGACAGAAACACAATGTCCGTCAACCTCCCTTACCTGAGAGCACGCGCGGCAGCAACAAGACCCAACTGGTCTAAAGGCAACGAGGATGCGGCGATCGTCAGCACTCTCTTCAGCCTGGACGACAAGACAAGTCTCACGCTGTTCGAGAACACACCCTCCACGCCGCCGATGTTCGATAAGTGCGTCAAGAAATACGGCAAGCTCGAACGGGGAGAATGCTACGGGCTGTTCCCGGCCCTGGCACTGGGCGGCAGCACCAAGGTCGCCAACGTCAAGCGCGTTCCTGCGCTCGAACACTTCGCCTTGCTGGCGCAGCTTGGCCCGGTGCGGCTGACCATTCCCCAGGCCAGCGGCGACGTGGTCACAATCCGCACGCTTGGCGCGGTGGAATAACGCGTTCGCTGCAAAGGTGGGCGTTGGGCGCGAACTCCGCGCCACTGCCGCTACGTGGCCGGGGCATGACGTGAACCAATACTTTGCTCATCTTTTGGAGAAATACGGGCCGCTGACAGACGCTGAACCGTTCGGCGCCGAAGACGCTCGCCTATTGCGCGGCAGGTTGCCGGAAGCGCTGCTCGCGTTTTGGACCGAATGCGGCATCGGCTCGTGGCTGAACGCAAAGCTGCAGTTCTGGCACCCGGACAAATACGACAGCATCGTTAAGATGATTCTGGATGGCGACCCAGAGTTCGCAGCGAATAAGACGCACCTATATGCCTTCGGCGCTTTCGGCGAGCTTCAGCTTTGGAATGAGGAAAGGTATACGATGTCGGTTGATCTTCCGTATTTGCAGGCACGCGCCGCATCGACCAACCAATAATGGGTGAAAGGCAATGCGGGCGCCGCAATCCTCGGCCCCCTTTTCGGCCTCGATCGCAAGTCAAGTCTCTCCTTGTTCGAGAACACGCCGTCCACGCCGCCGATGTTCGAGAAATGCGTCAAGACTTACGGCAAGCTCGAGCGGGGGGAGTGCTACGGGTTGTTCCCCGCTGGCACTGGGCGGCAGCACCAAGGTGGCCAACGTCAAGCGCGTTCCTGCCCTCGAACACTTCGCCTTGCTGGCCCAGCTTGGCCCGGTGAAGCTTACCATGCCACAGACCAGCGGCGACGTAATCACGATCCACACGCTCCGCACGCTGGGCGCGCAGGACTGACGCGCCCGAGATTCGGTGATCAGGCGAGGCATTGGGGACAAGCCCAGCCGCCATCAACACATGCGGCTTGGATATGAACCGATACTTTACCTACCTCGTCGAACAATACGGCCCACCAACGGACGCCGAACCGTTCGGCGCCGACGACGCTCGTCTCTTGCGCGGCAGGTTGCCGGAAGCGCTGCTCGCGTTTTGGACCGAATGCGGCATCGGCTCGTGGCTGAATGCAAAACTGCAGTTCTGGCACCCGGACAAATACGCCGGCGTCGTCAAGATGATCCTGGACGGAGATCCAGAGTTTGCAGCCGGGAAAACACACCTGTACGCCTTTGGTGCCTTCGGTGAGTTGCAACTTTGGAATGAGAACAAGGACACAATGTCAATAAACTTGCCCTATCTCAGAGCTCGCACTGCATCAACCAATCCCAAATGGCACAAAGAAGACGACGACGCTGCGATCATCGGCACTCTTTTCGGCCTCGATCGCAAGACAAGTCTCTCCTTGTTCGAGAACACACCCTCCACGCCGCCGATGTTCGATAAATGCGTCAAGACGTACGGCAAGCTCGAACGGGGGGAGTGCTATGGGCTGTTCCCGGCCCTGGCACTGGGCGGCAGTACCAAGGTTGCCAACGTCAAGCGCGTTCCTGCGCTCGAACATTTCACCTTGCTGGCGCAGCTTGGCCCGGTGCGGCTGACCATTCCCCAGGCCAGCGGCGACGTGGTCACGATACGCACGCTCGGCGCCGCGGAGTAACGCGTTCGCGGCACCGGCGGGCGCGCAGCGTTCAGCTGCGCGAGCGGTTGTCCACCAGCTCCTGCACCACCGCCGGGTCGGCGAGGGTGGAGGTGTCGCCCAGCCCCTCGGTCTCGCGGGCGGCGATCTTGCGCAGGATGCGGCGCATGATCTTGCCGCTACGGGTCTTGGGCAGGCCGGGCGCCCATTGTATGGCGTCCGGCGCCGCGATCGGCCCGATCTCGCGACGCACCCAGGCGACTAGGTCCTTGCGCAACGCCTCGGTCGGCTCGACACCGTCCTTCAGCGTGACGTAGGCGTAGATGCCCTGGCCCTTCACGTCGTGCGGGAAGCCG
>CAXTJP010000080.1:0-11778 GCA_964244615.1 uncultured Acetobacteraceae bacterium | reverse complement strand
CGCGGCCGCCCAGAGCGGCGTGCTGGTGGCCGCCAGCAGCGACGCGGTGTAGGTGCACAGGCCCGCCCCGGCGATCGCCGCTGGGATTTGCGCAACCCGCGCCACGGCCCAGGGCCAGCGCCAGCGCGGCCGCAGGTCGGCCACGACCTGGGCCGCCCCCGCCAGCATGGCGGGCGGGCTGAAGGCCAGCAGGTTCCAGGTGCCGATCGACATCGGCGAGGTTTTCTTGGCCACCCGCATCATGTTGTAGAAGCGCTGCGGGGTGTGCAGGTCCCACACCAGCAGCGCCGACCCGATCGTGGGGGCCAGCAGCGATAGGTAGCGCGACCGCCTGCCGACGGACCGGCCCTGCCGGCCGCGCGTGGCCTCGGCGAGGGCGCCGATGATGGCCGCCGAGCCGGACAGGCCGGCCAGCGCGATGTAGCCGCCGACCGCCCAGTTGTTGAACGGCGCCGGCTTGAGCTGCGACCGCCCGTAATAGGTGGGCCCGGTCCATTTGCCGGGCTTCCGTATGGTGTCGTGCGCGTCGGCGCCGACGATGGGCTTTTCGTCGGGCTGGTGCGCGGCGGGCGGCTGGTCGTTCATCGTATGCGCCTGTGGCCGCGTTCCCGCGGCGTCTCGGCCGCGAACAGCGCCAGTGCCGCCAGCGCCAGGCCGGCGACCGTGGTCAGCCCCGCAACCAGGGCCGGTGCCACGCGGTTCGATGGCCGGGTGGGCGCCGCCGGCAGGTTGTAGCGCTCCGGCCGGTCGGTCAGCAGGAAAAAGGCGTTGAGGTGGCCCAAGCCCCCGGTCGCACCCGGCGCGCCGGGCGTGCCGTAGAGGTAGGCGCTCTCCACGCCAATGGAGTGGAGCTTTTCGACCCGCTCGGCGGCACGGTGCTGCAGGTCGGACAGCTCGCCAAACTGTATGCTGTCGGTCGGGCAGGATTTGGCGCAGGCCGGCTCCAGCCCGCCTTTCAGCCGGTCGTAGCACAGCGTGCATTTATGCGCCTTGCCGTCCACCGGGTTCAGGTCGACCACGCCGAACGGGCAGGCCGGGATGCAGTAGCCGCAGCCGTTGCAGATGTCCTGCTGGATGACCACCGTGTCGAACTCGGTCTTGAACAGCGCGCCGGTGGGGCAGGCTTCCAGGCAAGGCGCGTTGTGGCAGTGCTTGCACACGTCGCTCAGCATCAGCCAGCCGGACTGGAACGGCGCCTGGTCGTTGTCCCGCACGGAGTGGCCGCAGCCGGTGGTGCGGGACGGCGATGCGGGCTCGTTGGACTTCTCCACGAACGCCACATGTCGCCAGCTATTGGCCGAGAGCGCGCCGGTGTTGTCGTAGCTCTGCCCGGTCAGGCCGAGGTTGTCGGCCGGCAGGTTGTTCCATTCCTTGCAGGCCACCTCGCAGGCCTTGCAGCCGATGCAGACGGTGGTGTCGGTGAAGAAGCCGTAGGACTTGCCCGGCTCGATCAGCACGTGCGCGGTCAGCTCGGATTCGTTGGGGATCATTCGGCCGAACTGCGAGCCCGTCTGCTCCAGGGCGCGTGGGTGCATGTCCATGGTGCGGGCGCCTCAGACGGAGATGGAGAGGGCGATGTTGCCTATGGTGTTCGGCGCGGGCTTGTACTTCACCCGGATACGCGACTGGTGGCGCTGCAGCCGGGCCAGTTGCCCGGGTTCGGTGCCGCAGGCATGGCCGACGGTGAACAGGTGGCCGATCCCGGCATCGTCGGTGAGCTGGAAACGGCTTTCCTGCACGATGGTGACGACGCCTTCGATGATGCTTGCCAATCCCGTGCCGTCCTGCCTGCCATCCCTACCAAAGCACGGGCGAGCCCGGTTGCGTATCCCCGGTCCGGTTCACGTCCGCGCCATGGGCGTTCGCCGCGCGCCGCCGGCGATGATGGCAACCTTTGCCGGATGCGGTTAGGCTGTGACGATGGTCGCGCTCGCAAGAATTCCCATGCGTATGTCGGTGCCGGAGTTCCTGGCCTGGGAGCCGGGCGACGGTCGCGCCTGGCAGCTCGTGGACGGCGAGCCGCAGGCGATGGCGCCGGCCAGCCGCACGCACGGCACGCTGCAGGGGGAACTCGGCAGCCTCATTCGCAATCACCTGCGGGCACAGGGCAGCCCCTGCGCGCTCGTCGTGACGCCGGGCGTGGTGCCGCACGTCAACGCAAGCATCAACATGCGCGTGCCCGACCTCGCAGTCACCTGCTCGCCCTACGAGGCGGAGGAGGCGGCGCTGACCGCCCCGGTGCTGATCGTGGAGATCCTCTCGCCGAGCAATCAGGCCGAGACCTGGGCCAACGTGTGGGCCTACGCCACCATCCCGAGCGTGCGGGAGATACTGGTGCTGAAGTCCGCCGCGATCGGGGCCGAGATCCTGCGTCGCAGCGACGATGGGAGCTGGCCGCGGGAGCCGGAGCGTTTGGCCGAGGGCGAGCTGCTGCTGTCGAGCATCGGCCTGCCGCTGCCGCTCGCCGACCTCTACGCCGGGACACGGCTGCGCCGCTCGGCCTAGCCGGCTGTGCCGCTGCGATCTCGGCTTCGTCATTTGCAGCCGGGGTGACCTGCCGACACCATGAACCCGTTCGACAGGACCCTGGATGAAGAAGCTTCGCCCCACGCTCGCCGACCGTGCCGCCGCCTTCGTGCATGACTGGTCGCTGCCGCGCCAGCTCGCCGGCCAGAGCGTGCAGGGCAAGGCGGCCGAGAGCGAGCTGTCGCGCGGGCTGCGGCCGCGGCTGGAGCAGGCCGATACGGTCGGCACCAGCATCTGCCCGTTCTGTGCGGTGGGTTGCGGCCAGCTGATCTACGCCAAGAATGGCAAGCCGATCCACATCGAGGGCGACCCGCGAAGCCCGGTGAACCAGGGCACGCTCTGCCCCAAGGGTGCCAGCACGCTGGGCGTGCTGCTCTCCCCGCAGCGCATCAACACCGTCCAGTACCGCGCGCCCTACGCCACCGAGTGGGAGGAGCGTCCGCTCGACTGGGCGATGGAGCGGATCGCGCAGCTGACGAAGCAGACGCGGGACGAGACCTTCGTCGAGACGCTTCCGGACGGCCGCATCGTGAACCACACGCTGGGCATCGGCTCGCTCGGCGGCGCCACGCTGGACAACGAAGAGAACTACCTGATCAAGAAGCTGTTCGGCGGAGGGTTGGGAATCGTCAACGTCGAGAACCAAGCCCGCATCTGACACTCATCCTCGGTGCCCAGTCTGGGTACCTCCTTCGGCCGCGGTGCAGCGACGATGTCGCTGTGGGACCTGGAACGCAGCGACTGCGTCGTGATCATGGGCTCCAACATGGCGGAGAACCATCCGATCGCGTTCCGCTTCGTGGTGGAAGCCAAGCGGCGCGGGGCGGAGATCATCCATGTCGACCCGCGTTTCACCCGCACCTCTGCGCTGGCCGACCTGCACGCGCCGATCCGTTCGGGCAGCGACATCGCCTTTCTCGGCGGCATCATCCACCACCTGATCGAGAACGACCTGTGGTTCCGCGACTTCGCGCTGGCCTACACCAACATCGCGCACATTATCGAAGATGCCTATTCCGACCCTGAGACGAACGACGGCGTGTTCTCGGGCTACGACCCCGAGACCCACACCTACAGCGAGGATAGCTGGCAGTACAAGGGCCGCACCGTGCCCTCGACCATCGCCGAGCAGCGCGGGCCGCCGCTGAAGCGCCACGGCGAGACCGCCGGCGACGCCGACGATTTCGCGAGCCTGTCCCACGCCCCGCCGCCGCAGGACCCTACCCTGCAGCACCCGAACTGCGTGTATCAGATCCTGCGCCGTCACTACGCGCGCTACACGCCGGAGATGGTCGAGCGCGTCACCGGCTGCCCGCGCGACACGTTCCTGCGCGTCGCCGGCGCGCTGGCGCGCAACTCCGGGCGCGAGCGCACCGGGGCGTTCTGCTACGCGGTCGGCTGGACGCACCACACGACCGGCGTGCAGATCATCCGCGCGGCCTCGATCATCCAGAGCCTGCTCGGCAACATCGGCCGCCCAGGCGGCGGCATCATGGCGCTGCGCGGCCACGCCAGCATCCAGGGCAGCACCGACATCCCGACGCTGTACAACATGCTGCCGACCTACCTGGCACAGCCCAACGTGTTCCACGAACACGGCACGCTGGCCGAGTACCTCAAGGCGGAGACCCCGGCGACCGGCTGGTGGTCGAACATGCCCAAATACGTGGTGAGCCTGCTCAAGGCCTGGTACGGCGCGAGCGCCACGAAGCAGAACGAGTACGGCTACCAGCACTGGCCGAAGCTGACCGGCGACCTCTCGCAGCTGCCGATGACGCTCGCGATGGTGGACGGCGTCGTGCGCGGTCAGTTCATCCTGGGCCAGAACCCGGTGGTGGGCGCCGTCAACTCCGACCTGGTCGAGCGCGGGTTCTCGCGCCTGGACTGGATGGTGGTGCGCGACTTCGCGATGACCGAGACCGCCAATTTCTGGCAGAAAGGCCGCCTGGTGCAGCGCGGCGACCTCAGGCCCGAGGACATTGGCACGGAGATGTTCTTCCTGCCGTCGGCCCTGTCGGGCGAAAAGGACGGCACCGTCACCAACACCAGCCGGCTGGTGCAATGGCACGACACGGTGCTGGAGGCGCCGGGCGACAGCCGGTCGGATCTTTGGTTCATCTATCATCTGGGAAAGCGCCTGAAGCAGCTCTACGCCGACAGCACCGGCACGCGTGACGCCGCGATACGCGACCTCACCTGGCAGTACCCCGAGCGCGGCGAGCGCGCCGAGCCGGATGCCGAGACCGTGCTGCGCGAGATCAACGGCTACACCGTCGCCGACCGCAAGCAGGTGGCGCGTTACCACGACCTGAAGGACGACGGCAGCACCGCCTGCGGCGGCTGGATGTACTCGGGCATCTACCCGCGCGACGGCCACAACCTGGCACGGTCCCGCAAGCCGGACGCCAATGACGGGCCGGGCAGCCATCTCGGCTGGGCATACGCCTGGCCTGCCAACCGGCGCACGCTCTACAACCGCGCCTCCGCCGACCCGGCGGGCAAGCCCTGGTCCGAGCGCAAGCGCATGGTCTGGTGGGACGAGGCGGCCGCGAAATGGACCGGCACCGACATCCCCGATTTCGTGGCCACCACCCGCCCCGACTACCGGCCCGACTGGAGCACCAACCCGCAGGGGATGGCGGCGCTCGGCGGCGACAGCCCGTTCATCATGGAGGCGGACGGCAAGTGCCAGATCTTCGTGCCGACCGGGCTGAAGGACGGGCCGTTGCCGACGCATTACGAGCCGGTGGAAAGTCCGGTGCCGAACGCGATGTACGGCACACAGTCGAGCCCCACCGCGCATGTCTGGACACGGCCCGGCAACGAAATCCACACGCCCGAGGATCCGCGCTTCCCCTACGTGTTCACCACCTACCGGCTGACCGAACTGCATTGCGGCGGGGTCATGGGCCGCGTCACCCCGCATACGGCGGAACTGCAGCCCGAGGCGTTCGTGGAGGTGCCGCCCGAACTGGCCGACAAGCTCGGCATCACGCATCTGGGGTGGACCGTGCTCTCCACCCTGCGCGGCGACATCGAGGTGCGCGCCATGGTGACCGAACGCCTGCGGCCGTTCGTGATCGACGGCAGGACGGTGTACCAGGTCGGCATGCCCTGGGTGTTCGGCTGGGAGGGCTACGCCCGCGGCGACATCGCCAACGTGCTGCTGGCCATCACCGCGGACGCCAACACCGGCATCCACTCGACCAAGGCGGTCACGGTGAACTTGCGCCCCGGCCGGCTGAGCCATGCCGGCGGAACCAGCCGTGGCCAGTGAAACAGCGTCCGGCGTTCTGGAAGCGGCCCGCCTCCTGCCCGGCTACGGCGCGGGGCAGGAGGCGCTTGGCTACCTGGACGCCGTGCTGGCCCGCGAGCCGAAAGCCGATTCGACACTGTTCTCGTATTGCACGCAGTGCCTCTCCGCGTTCCGCGACCGCCTGATCGCCGACCAGCGGGCTTCTGGAGCCTCCGACACGGCCCGGACGCGCCTGATGCACGTCAACGCCATCATCAGCGTCGTGATGGCCGGTCATTTTCCGCTTGGCCCGATACCCTGGGACGAACTGCACAAGGCCCGTGACTGGCTCGCGGCAGCCGTGACGCCGGGCGACTAGGCGACCTCGTCCCGTCCCGGGGGGGGGGGGGACAAGGTCGCCGGTGGGTTCAGGCCTTCTTGCCGACCACCGCGTCGGCCGCCGCCTTGTCCAGGTGGCGTGCCTCGTCGATCAGGAACTTCCCTTCCTCCTTGTCGCCGTGCTGCATCGCGTCCAGCCCTTCGGTCGCCAGGTTGCGGGCTTCCTCGGTCGTGTCCGGCAGGTGCAGCTCGGTCTTCGGGGCCGCTTCGGTCGGCTTGGTCGTGCTCATGGTCGTCCTCCGCTCAAGGTCCGCAGGCCTCAACCGGCGACGGGTGGGCGGGGTTTCCCGGCGCTTCTTACCTTCCCGCCACGTTTCGGCTAGCGTGCCGCCGCAACAGCGAATTGCAGGGTGGCGTTTCCATTGGCCAAGATACGAGTCGCCGTCATCGGCGCAGGCAACTGCGCGTCCTCGCTGGTCCAGGGCGTCGGCTTCTACGCCGATGCCACCGGGACCGACCGGGTGCCCGGCCTGATGAACGTGGTGCTCGGCGGCTACCACGTGGGCGACATCGAGGTGGTGGCGGCGTTCGACATCGCCGAGGGCAAGGTCGGCCTGGACCTCGCCAGCGCGATCCTGGCCCCGCCCAACAACACGAGGGTGTTCGCGAAAGTCCCGCCCTCCGGCGTCACGGTGCAGCGCGGGCCGACGCTGGACGGGCTCGGCCGCTACGTGCGCGCGGTGGTCCAGGAATCGGCGGCGGCGGCGGTGGACGTGGCGGCCGCGTTGCGGGACGCGCGGGCCGAGATCGTGGTCTCCTACCTGCCGGTCGGCTCGGAGCAGGCGACGCGCTACTACGCCGAGCAGGCCCTGGCGGCCGGCTGCGGCTTCGTCAACTGCATCCCGGTGTTCATCGCCTCCGACCCCGCCTGGCGCGCGCGGTTCGAGGCGCATCGGCTGCCGATCCTGGGCGACGACATCAAGAGCCAGGTTGGCGCCACCATCGTGCACCGCGTGCTGGCCAATCTGTTCCGCGACCGCGGGGTGCGGGTGGACCGCACCTACCAGCTCAATTTCGGCGGCAACACCGATTTCATGAACATGCTGGAGCGCGACCGGCTCGAATCGAAGAAGCTGTCGAAGACCCGCGCTGTGACCAGCCAGTTGGCCGAGACCCTGTCCGACGCCGACGCCCATGTCGGCCCCAGCGACTACGTGCCGTGGCTGGAAGACCGCAAATGGTGCCACATACGAATCGAGGGCACGACGTTCGGCGACACCCCGCTCAACTGCGAGCTGAAACTCGAAGTGTGGGACTCGCCCAACTCGGCCGGCGTGGTCATCGACGCCCTGCGTTGTGTGAAGCTCGCCATGGATCGCGGCATCGGCGGGGCGCTGACCGGGCCGTCGAGCTACTTCATGAAAAGCCCGCCGGAGCAGTTCACCGACACCGAGGCCAAACGGCGCACCGAGGCGTTCGTCAGTGGCGAGGCGGAGCGGTAGGGCTCGACCAAGCAAGAAAGGTCTTCTTTCTTGAAAGAAAGAAGCAAAGAACTTCTGATTATTTGGGCAGGGTTGGACGGGTCTTGACCCGCTTTCATCTGGTTCGGCATGGGCATACCGCCGCACTTGGCCATGTTTTGTCCGGGCGTTCTGCGGTTGAGTTGAGCTCCGAGGGTAGTCGCCAGGTTGAGGCTGCCGCCGCCAGCCTGGCTGGCCATGCCATCTCGGCGCTGTTCAGCAGCCCGCAGGCCCGCACGCAGCAGACCGCCGGCGCCATTGCCGCCCGGCTGGGGCTTGCGGTGCAGACCGAGGCGGCGCTGGCCGAGGTGGATTTCGGCGCCTGGGCCGGACAGACGTTCGACGACCTGGACGGGCAGGGAGACTGGCAGGCCTGGAACCGGCTGCGCAGCCTGGCGCCCGGCGGCGGCGAGACGATGCTGGCGGTGCAGGCCCGGGTGGTCGCGCTGGTGCAGCGCCTGCATGCCGCCTGGCCGGACGCCGAACTGGTGCTCGTCAGCCACGCGGACGTGCTGCGGGCGCTGCTGGCCTACCTGCTGGGCGTATCGATCGACCTGATGCAGCGCATCGACCTCTCGCCGGCCGGCCGCAGCGTCGTCCTGCTGTCCGGCACCGACGTGCTGGTGGAGGCGGTGAACCTGCCGCCCGGTCAGGCGTAGCGCGCCACCGCCAGGTCCTCGTGCTCGATGTTCGGCCGCCTGCCGCTCATCAAGTCGGCCAGCAGCGCGCCCGAGCCGCAGGACATGGTCCAGCCGAGCGTGCCGTGGCCGGTGTTGAGCCATAGGTTCGGGAGCCTGGTGGGGCCGATCACCGGCGGGCCGTCGGGGGTCATGGGGCGCAGGCCGGTCCAGAACTTCGCGTGCGACAGGTCGGCGCCGCGCGGGAACAGGTCGCCCACGGAATGCAGCAGCGTGCGCCGACGCGGCTCGCGCAGCCGGTTGCTGTAGCCCGCCAGCTCCGCCGTGCCGCCGACGCGTATGCGGTCGCCGAGCCGGGTGATCGCCACCTTGAACGTCTCGTCCATCACCGTGCTGACCGGCGCCTGGGCCTGGTCGGCCACCGGCATGGTGATCGAGTAGCCCTTCACCGGATAGACCGGCAGCGCGACCCCCGCGGCCTTGAGCAGCGCCGGCGAGTAGCTGCCGAGCGCCACCACGTAGCTGTCGGCGGTCAGCACGCCGGCGTCCGTCACGACCCCGGTGATGCGCTCCGCCTCCACGGTCAGGCGCTGGATGGCCGTGCCGTAGCGGAACGCCACACCGGCCGAGGCCGCGAGGTCCGCCAGACGCTGGGTGAACAGGTGCGCGTCGCCGGTCTCGTCGCCGGGCAGCCGCAGGCCGCCCACGAACTTGCCCGCCACCCCGGCCAGCGCCGGCTCCTGCGCGATGCAGCCGGCGCGGTCCAGCACGGTATAGGGCACCTCCAGCCGGTCGAGCACGCTGGTGTCGTCGCCCGAATGGTCCGCCTGCTTCTGCGTGCGGAACAGCTGCAGCAGGCCGCGCTGGCCGTCGTCGTAGGTGATGCCCGTGGTGGTGCGCAGGTCGCGCAGGCGGTCGCGGCTGTACTCGGCCAGCCGCACCATGCGCGCCTTGTTGCGGGCGTAGGCGGCGGCGTTGCAGTTGCCGAGGAAGCGCGTCACCCAGTCCACCAGCTGACGGTCCGGCACCGGCCAGAACACCAGCGGACGGTGCCGCATCATCAGCCAGATCATCGCCTTGCGCGGCGTGTCGGGCGAGGCCCAGGGGGCGGACAGGCCGGGCGAGACCTGGCCGGCATTGGCGAAACTCGTCTCCAGCCCGGCAGCAGGCTGGCGGTCGACGACGGTGACCTCGTGGCCCGCCTGGGCCAGGTACCAGGCCGAGGTGACACCGACGACGCCGCTGCCGAGGACCAGAATCTTCAACGCTCGGCTCCTAAAGGCAAGGTCTGCTTTTTTGAAAAAAAGCAGCAAAAAACTTTCGGTCGTGCTGTCGCGGAGCGTCCTGCAACGCACGACTTAGGAACAGAAGTTTTTTGGCTCTTTTTTCAAAAAAAGATCCGCTTGCTACCCTACGATCTCCTCCGGCTTGAAGAAAAAAGCGATCTCTGCCGCGGCGTTCTCTGCACTGTCCGAGCCGTGCACCGAGTTGGCTTCGATGTCCTCGGCGAACTCGGCCCGTATGGTGCCGGGCTCGGCCTTGCTCGGGTCGGTGGCGCCCATGATCCGGCGGTTGGCGGCGATGGCGTCCTCGCCTTCCAGCACCTGCAGCACCACGGGGCCGCTCGTCATGAAGGTGACCAGGCCGCCGAAGAACGGGCGTTCCTTGTGGACCCCGTAGAACGCCTCCGCCTGCGCGCGGCTGATGATGGCGCGGCGCTGGGCCACGATGCGCAGCCCAGCGTCCTCGAACTTGGCGTTGATCCGGCCGGTCAGGTTGCGGCGGGTGGCGTCCGGCTTGATGATCGAGAAGGTGCGCTCGGTGGCCATGGTGCATCCTGACTGAGACATAAGGGTGCCGGCGCCATAGACGGGCCGTCCCGCCCGTGCAACCCCGGTAGCAAGCGAGCCGGCGCTTCGGTATCTGGCTCGCATGAGCCTCCTTACCATCTCGAGCCTCACCCTGCGCATGGCCGGGCGCACGCTGCTGGATCGGGCCGACCTTTCGGTCGAGGCCGGGCGCCGCGTGGGCCTGGTCGGGCGCAACGGTGCCGGCAAGTCCACCCTGCTGCGCGCGATCTCGGGCGAGCTCGCGATCGACGGCGGCGACATCCATTTTTCGGCGCGCGCGCGCATGGCGCAGGTGCGGCAGACGGCACCATCGGGCGCGCAATCGCTGCTGGAGACCGTGCTGGAGGGTGACCCCGAGCGGCTGGCCTTGCTGCGCGAGCTGGGCGCGCCCGACCCCGCGCGCCTGGCCGACATCCATGAGCGCCTGCGCACCATCGGCGCCGACGCCGCACCCGCGCGCGCGGCCGCCATTCTCGCCGGGCTCGGCTTCGACGCGGCGGCGCAGGCCCGCCCGGTCGACAGCTTCTCCGGCGGCTGGCGCATGCGCGTCGCCTTGGCCACCGCCCTGTTCGCCGCCCCCGACCTGCTGCTGCTGGACGAGCCCACCAACCATCTCGACCTCGAAGCGACGCTCTGGCTGGAAACCTGGCTCGCGCGCTTCCCCGGCGCGGCGCTGGTCGTCAGCCACGACCGCGGCCTGTTGGACCGGGCGGTGGACAGCATCGCCCACCTGGATCGCCAGAAGCTCAGCCTGACCCCGGGCGGCTACACCGAGTTCCTGCGCATACGCACCGAGCAGGCGATGCAGCTTGGCCGGGCCGCCGAACGCATCGCCGCCCAGCGCGCGCACATGCAGAAATTCGTCGACCGTTTCCGCGCCAGCGCCACCAAGGCGCGCCAGGCGCAGGCGCGCATCAAGGCGCTGGAACGGCTGCCGGTCATCGACACCGTCATCGAGGCGGCGCCGACCCGGTTCAGCTTCCCCGAACCGCAGAAGCTGGCGCCGCCGATCCTGGCGCTGGACCGGGTCAGCGTCGGCTATGACGGGGTGCCGGTGCTGCGCGGCCTGTCGCTGAGCGTGGACATGGACGACCGCATCGCCCTGCTCGGCGCGAACGGCAACGGCAAATCCACCTTCGCCAAGCTGGTCGCCGGCCGCCTCGACCCGATCGGCGGCGAGGTGCGTCGCTCGGGCAAGCTGCGCGTCGGCTACTTCGCACAGCACCAGGAGGCGGAGCTGTCGGCCGACGAGACGCCGGTCGCCCACATGGCCCGCGCGCTGCCCGCCGCCGCGCCCACGCAGGTGCGCGCGCAGCTCGCCCGCTTCGGCCTGGACGCCGACCGGGCCGAGACGCCGACGAAGAACCTGTCCGGCGGCGAACGCGCCCGCCTGCTGCTGGCGCTGGCGACGCGTGAGGCGCCGCAGCTGCTGATCCTGGACGAGCCCACCAACCACCTCGACATCGACGCGCGCGACGCGCTGGTGCGGGCGCTCGGCGAGTACGAAGGGGCGGTGCTGCTGATCACCCACGACCCCGACCTGGTCGAGCTGGTGGCCGACCGCCTGTGGCTGGTGGGCGGCGGCACGGTCAATTCCTACGACGGCGACATGGACGACTACCGCGCGCTGCTGGTCGAGCGCGCCCGTCCGCCGCGTGCCGAGGCGGCGC
>CAXTJP010000079.1:0-12061 GCA_964244615.1 uncultured Acetobacteraceae bacterium | reverse complement strand
GCACCGGCGAGAACGCGCGCGCCGCCCTGGTCACGCGCGGCCTGGCCGAGCTGTCCCGCCTGATCGTGGCCCAGGGCGGCCGGGCGGAGACGGCGGCGGGCCTGTCCGGCCTGGGCGACCTGGTGCTGACCTGCACGGGTGCTGGCAGCCGCAACTTCGCCTACGGCCTGGCGCTCGGGGGGTGCCAGACCGCGGTCGTAAGCGGCGTCGTCGAAGGTGTTGCGACCGCCGGCGCCCTGGTTGCCCGGGCCTCCGGCCTCGACCTGCCGATCTGCAGTGCCGTGAACGACCTGCTCGCAGGACGCGTCTCGCTGGACGGCGCGATGACCCGCCTCCTGTCGCGCAAGCTGCGCGAGGAGGGTTGATGCCGAGGCCCGTCAAGCGACGTGGAAATCGCCACCGAAATGCCCTATGTTCGAAACCGTGAGAAAGGCGGGATCATGGCGGGTTTGAAGACGGCGGCTGTCGGCGGGGCGAGGATCGTCGCCAAGCATCGTGGTCCGATGCTGGACGATCCGGCGACGGAAGCCGATGCCGAACCGGTGCCCACCGAAGCGTATTTTTCCGACATGTTCGCGCTGATCGACCACAACCTCGAGGCTTCGGAGCGGCTGACGCAGCGCCTGCTGGATCGGCAGGCCTAGCTCCCTTGGGGCTGCTCCCCGTTCCCGTCCCGAGCAAGGACGTCGTCAGGGAGATCGAAAGCGGCGGCAAGTGGGCATTCGGGTTCCTGCAACGCCTCCTGCGACTCAGCGAGACCCAGGCCAAGCACACCGGCCTGATCGACAAGCAGGCTGCGGACATCAAGGCCCTGACCTCGGACGTCGTCGAGCTGCGCCGGACGATCGAACGGCTGCAGGATCGTGAAGACCTGATCCTGGCCCGCGCCGAGGCGGCCTCGACCAGGGCGGCAGCACAGATGATGGCCGACCTGGCCCGCCGTATCGGCAGCATCGAGGCAACCATCAGGGCCTGATTTCCGCAGCGCGTCTCCCTGAGAGCAACACGGGGTTGATGGCCGGCGTTGCCTCGCCCCACACTACACGAACAGGCCGTATTCGCCCGTATGCTCAAAGGCATAGCCACCGTCGGCGCCTGGACCATGGCCAGCCGTGTCATGGGCCTGATCCGCGACCTGCTGATCGCCGCCCTGCTTGGCGCGGGCCCGGTCTCGGACGCGTTCTTCGTCGCCAACCGGCTGCCCAATCTGTTCCGCCGGCTGTTCGGCGAGGGCGCGTTCAACGCCGCCTTCGTGCCCGTCTTCTCCGGCCTGCTGGTCACCGAGGGCGAGGACGTGGCCCGCAGCTTCACCGAGGAAGCCGCCGCGGCGCTGGCCTTCTGGCTGCTGATCCTGACCGTGCTGGGCGAGATCTTCATGCGCCCCCTGCTGCATCTGATCGCCGCAGGCTTCGTGGGCGACCCGCAGAAATTCGAGCTGACGGTGGTGCTCGCCCGGCTGGCGTTTCCCTACCTGCTGCTGATCTGCCTCGCAGCCCTGCTGTCCGGCGTGCTGAACGCCATGAGCCGCTTCGTGGCGGCGGCCGCGGCACCGCTGCTCTACAACGCCTTCGCCATCGCGGCGATGTACGCGCTGGTGCCGGTCCTGCCCACCGCGGGGCACGCGCTGGCCATCGGCGTGTCGGCCAGCGGGGTGGCGCAGCTCGCCCTGCTCTACTGGGCGGTCCGGCGAGCGGGGATGAGACTGCATCTGCCGCGCCCGCGCATGACGCCGCGCATGCGGCTGCTGCTGCGACGCATGGCGCCGGGGCTGGTCGGCGCCGGCGTCACCCAGCTCAGCCTGGCGGTGGACACGGTCATCGGCACCTATCTGCCGGAAAAATCCGTCTCGTTCATGTACTACGCGGACCGGGTGAACCAGCTGCCGCTCGGCGTGCTGGGCATCGCCGTCAGCACCGCGCTGCTGCCGCTGCTGTCGCGCCAGGTGGGCGCCGGCCAGACCGACGAGGCGCTCGGCTCGCAGAACCGCGCCATCGAATACGCCATGCTGCTGACCCTGCCCGCCGCGGCCGCGCTGTCGATCATCGCCAACCCGATCCTGCAGGTGCTGTTCGTGCACGGCGCCTTCACCCATGCGGACGCGACGCTCAGCGCGCAGTCGCTGGCCGCCTACGCAGCCGGCCTGCCCGCCTTCGTGCTGATCAAGGTGCTGGGCCCGGGCTTCTTCGCGCGCGGCGACACGGCGACACCGGTCAAGATCGGCATGGGCATCCTGGCGCTCAATCTCGGGCTCAGCCTGCTGCTGATGCATCCACTGCGCCATGTCGGGCCGCCGCTGGCCACCACGCTGGCGATGAGCGTGAACGTGGTGCTGCTGGCGGTCATCCTGCGCCGTCGCGGCCACCTGGTGCCGGATGCCGCGCTGTGGCGGAACCTGGCCCGCATGGTCGTGGCCACCGCCCTGATGGCGCTGGTGCTGTGGCGGCTGCGTGCCTGGCTGGCGCCGCAGGCCGGGCACGTCTCCATCCCGGTGCTGGGGGTCCTGGTGGTCGGCGGCGCTGCGGTCTATGGCGGTGCCGCCCTGGCGCTGGGCCTGGCGGATCTGCGCGCGATCCGGCAGGCCGTGCTGCGGCGGCTCCGTCGCAAGCCCAGGGTCCAGGCCTCGTGATCGTCGATATCGGGCGGCACGTGGCGCAGGGTGATGCGCCGCAGGTCGGCTTCACGCAGATCGCGCCGGCCTGCCGCAGGCCGCCGCCCCCGCCGCTGTTCCTGCTCGGCCCCGCCAACGCCATCGTGCACGAGGAGATCTTCGGCCAGACCGCGCTGGGCGAGGTCGGGACCTACGCGATCGAGGACGCGACCGTGGCGCCGACCGGCATCGCCATCAAGGATGGGGTGGCGTTCAGCTCGATCGCGTTCATCCATCCGCCGCACCAGGCCGCAGCCGTGGCGGGCCGGGTGCTGGTCGGGGACATGCCGGTCCGGCATGTGCACGGGATGCTGGCGGTGATCTACGGTCCGGGTCACCAGACGTACGGCCACTGGCTGGTGGATTTCCTGCCACGGCTCTGGGTGCTGGCGGCAAGCGGCCACGACCTGTCCGGCCTGCGCTACGTGGTGCCGCCGGAGCTGACCGAAGACGCACGCCGGCTGCTGGAGCTGTTGGGCATAGGCGCGATGCAGCTGGAACCCTACCGCTACTGGCAGGAGGTGCTGCGGGCCGACCGGCTGCTGCTGCCGACCGGCCTGCGCGTGCACAACCGCATGGCGCCGCAGTTCGCCGCCGCGACCGCCTTCTGGACCGACAGGCTCCGCACCTCGGCACAGACGGCCGGTGGCGGGCACACGCGCCTGTTCGTCTCCCGCTCGCGGGTGATCGGCGCGCGGATCGTGGCCAACCGTGACACGATCGAGGCCATCGCCGCGGCGCGCGGCTACGCGATCATCCACCCGCAGGACCTGACGTTGGGCGAGCAGGCCGCGCTGTTCGCCGGCGCGCGCGTCATCGTGGGCGAGTACGGCTCGGCGTTGCACGGCTCGGTCTACGCGGCCCCCGGCACGGTGACGGTGGGCCTGCGCGGCACCTCGCGGCACCCGAGCTTCGTGCAGTCCGGCGTCGCGGAGGCGCTGGGCCAGTCGGCCGGCTACGTGCTCGGGGAGACGAAACTGGGCTATACCGAGGGGGATGTCGGTCAGGTGTTCACCGTGCAGCCGGAAGATTTCGAACGCGCACTCGACATCGCCGAACTGGCGGCCGGGGCCGGGCCATGACCGGCCGACCGGCCGACAGCCCGGCGATGGACCCGCCGCTGAAACCCATCACACGGGTGGCGGATCTGGCCGACCATCAGGCGCGCATGGACCAGCCGCTGGTCGCCTACCGGCTGGTGCAGGCGGCCGGACGCAGCCCGGCACCCGCGCCCGCCTTCCTGTTCGGGCCCTCCGATGCCGAGATCACGCGCCAGATCTATGGCCAGGTGGAGACCCCCGAGCTCGGGGTGGCCAGCATCGCCGACGCGGCCGTCGCCCCCACCGGCATCGGCCTGTGCGGCGACGTCGCCTTTTCGGCCGCGTCCCTCAACCACCCGTACCAGCACGTGTCCACCATCGTTGCGCGGCTGAACGAGATGCGGCCGCCCTGCCGTCAGGTGCCGGGTCACCTGGTGCCGCTGTTCGGCCCGGCCGAGGAGGATGCGGGCCACCTGCTGATCGACTATCTTCCCAGGCTGTGGCTGCTGCAGCAGGCCGGGCATGCGCTCGACCGGCTGCACGTGCTGGTGCCGGACACGCTGGCGCCGGACCTTCACGACGTGGTGCACGCGCTCGGCATCGCTGCCGACCGGATCGTGCGTTACGCGCACTGGGACGAAATGCTGCGCACCGACCTGCTGCTGCTGCCCAGCATCCTGCGACGCCACGAACGCCTGAGCCCGTGTTTCGGCGCGGCCACACGCTTCTGGACCGGCCGGATGCGCACGACCCTCGGCCTGCCTGAACCGACCCGCACCGAGCGCCTCTACGTCCCGGAACCGGGGCGTGGCAGCCTGGCCCTGCGAAACCGCTATCGCATCGAGGCGATAGCGGAGCGGAGCGGCTACCGCGTCGTGACGATCGACGACAAGGGTATCGCGGAGCGTGCCGCCCTGTTCGGCTCGGCCGCCCGTATCATCGGCCCCTACTCCACGGCGCTGCACCACAGCGTGTTCTCCGCGCCCGGCGTCACGGTCTGTGCCCTGCGGGGCGTCGGCCGCGAGCAGGGGATGCTGCAGACCGGGTTGTGCGCCGCGTTGCAGCAGCGGACGGGTTACGTCTTCGGAACACCCGAGAACGGCGGCTACACCGTTGACGAGACTGATTTCAGGCGGGCGCTGGACCTTATGGAACTGCAGACGGAGCAAGCATCGTGAGCATGCCTGTTCTGGTAGTGATCGGCATGCACCGCAGCGGCACCAGCATGTGCTCCAACATGCTGCACATGCTGGGCGCCGACATGGCCGACCAGATCCACGCCGGCCCGGCAAACGCGAAGGGGCATTGGGAACGCCCGGGACTCGTCGACATGAACGACACGCTGTTCGGCTTCTTTCGCCGCCAATGGGGCTCGCCGGCCCATGTTCTGGAACTCCCAGAGCCGTGGCTGTCCGACCCGCGGGTGAGCGACGTTCGGGCGGGTGCGCGGGATTGGCTGCGGCCACGACTGAACGCGCTGCATCCTTTCGGCTTCAAGGACCCGCGCACCACGTTGCTGCTGCCGTTCTGGCAACAGGTCTTCGCCGAGATCGACGCCGTGCCGCGCTACGTCTTCTGCGTCCGCGATCCTGGACAGGTCGCACGCTCGCTGCACGCGCGCGACGGCCTGGATCGCGGCCAGGCCGAGTATCGCTGGGTGGCCTACAACGTCGAGGCCATCCGCGCCGTCACGGACCCGGTCTGCATCATCCCCTACGAGTCGTGGTTCGACCACCCGCGGGAGACCGCCATCCGCCTCGCCCGCCACGTGGGCCTGCCCGAACCGTCGGCCGGAGCGGTGCGGGACGTGATCGACAGCGCGTTGCGGCACGACGATGCGGGCACCACCCCGCCCGCGCCGCTCGCCGCCCGCCTGCATCGCATGATCGTGCAGGACTCGGCGGCGCCCGCGTTCACCCCCCGCCTGCGCGAGCTCGCCGCCCTGATCGGCGAGTTCAAGACCCAGGTGCAGCCGCTGCTGGTGGACGTGGAAGTGATGCGCAACGGCATGAACGACCAGCGCCGGGTGATCGGCGACCTGCAGCGGCTGGTCAAACGCATGCGGGCCGAGGCCGGCACCTGAGCCTGCGTGCCGCCGGGTCAGCCCCGCTCCAGGTCCCTGAACTGGCGGCGCAGCATCGTCTCCTGTTGCAGGGTGGCCGATTCCAGCCCGGCCAGCCGGGCATCCAGCGTGCTGAACCGGTCCCGCACGCCGACGATATCCGGCGCCGGTGGCTGCCCCGCGAACCCCGACGCCACGCGCCGGGCCATCGGGCACAGCATGCGCGCCAGCACCACGTAGAGCAGCAGCGCCAGGAACCAGTGCACCACGGCGAACAGCAGCAGGGCCACGCGCGGCACCCAGACCGGCACGCCGGCGCGCTCGGCTACCGTCGCACACACGCCCCTGACCATGCGGGGCGCCCCGAACATCCGGTCCATCGTCGCGTTCATCGAACCTCACTCCTGCTGCGCCAGCCGGGCACTTCGGTGTCCAGCACTGTTTCCAGGTAGCCGATACGCGCCTCCATCCGGCGCGCTGTGTTCCACAACTCGGTCACGCCCGCCTGGTCGGTGGTCGACATGGCCTGCAGCGCCCGTGCCTTGGTGCGGTAGTGCAGGAACACCGGAAACGCCACGCACAGCAGGAGCGTGCCAAGGACGATGATGATCGCCGTCAGGTCGGTCACGTGGTCCTGGTGCATGCCCGCCATGGCGACCCGGGCCAGGTCCTCGCTGTTCATCGGTCAGCCTTCCGTCTTGGCATCCATCTTCGGCGGCATGCGGTTGCCGAGCCGGCTCTTCAGAGCCTCCAGCTCGTCGTTCATGCTCGCGTCGGCGGCGAGGCCGGCCAGTTCCTCCTCCAGCGTCGGGCCGCGACCGGGCGTGCGGCCAAGATCGTAGGCTTCCACCCGTCCCTCCATCTGGTCGAGCTGGCGCTCGGCGGTCTCGAAGCGCAGGAAGGCGTCGTTGATCCGCTCGTCGTGCAGCTTCTCGCGCACCTTCAGGCGGCTGCCGGCGGTGGCGCGGCGACTGGCAAACCCCTGCTCGCGCGCCTTGGCGTCCGCCAGCTTGGTCTGCAGCTTGGAAATGTCCTCGTTCTGCTGGGCCAGGCCCGCCACCAGCACGGCCACCTGCTGCTCCACGCTGGCCCGCGCCTGGGCGCGATGGGTTCGGGCCAGCAGCGCGCCGCGCGCCAGGTCTTCGCGGCCGCGCGTCAGCGCCAGCTCGGCCTTGGCCTGCCAATCGTCCTCCTCGCGCTTCAGCGCCGTCAGGCGACGCTCCAGCTCGCGCCGCTCGGCGATGCTGCGCACCGCGGAGGACCGGACTTCGACCAGCGTGTCCTCCATCTCCTGGATGATGAGGCGGATGATCTTCTCCGGGTCCTCGGCACTGGCGAGCAGGGCGTTGAGGTTGGAGTTCACGATGTCTGCAAGCCGGGAGAAGATGCCCATGGCATGAATTCCTTGGTTGGTGGAATGATAGCCGATCGCCCTCAGACCGTCACGAACACCCAGGCCAGGCCTAGAAAGGGCACCAGCGCCATCGCACCGCGGGCGGCCATGCCGGCCAGCGCGGTCATCTGGGGGGCGTGTTCCCGCCGCTCCTGCAAGGCCGCGAGGCGCGCGCCGAACGAGATGCGCGGCGAACGGTTGGCGAAGCTGCCGCTGAAATCAAAGCCGGTCGCGGAGATGCTGGTCATCGGAGTGTTCCTTCGGTTGATGTGCTGGCCGACCCTGGCCTGCGAACATGATTGCATCCGCCGTGCCACGGCGCTAAGCTGCTGTTAAGAAACGACAACTATAGCCAGTTGTGGTTGCGGGCGCCAGGTTGCTATGATGATTTTGCCAGCTTGTGACGGGAGGGATCATCAGATGGCGCGATTGGCTAATCCAGCCGAACTGCCCACGCCGATCGGATCGGCGCCGGCCTTTCTGGACATGCTGGCCCACGTCTCGCAGGCGGCCCCGCTCAGCCGCCCTGTGCTGGTGATCGGCGAGCGCGGCACCGGCAAGGAGCTGGTGGCCGGCCGCCTGGCGCTGCTCTCGCCACGCTGGTCGGCGCCGTTCATCAAGCTGAACTGCGCCGCCCTGCCCGACGCGCTGCTGGATTCCGAGCTGTTCGGCCACGAGGCCGGCAGCTTCACCGGGGCGCAGCGCCGCCGCCCCGGCCGGTTCGAGCTCGCCGACCGCGGCACCATCTTCCTCGACGAGATCGCCACCGCCAGCCCATCGGTGCAGGAGAAGCTGCTGCGGGTGATCGAGTACGGCAGCTTCGAGCGTGTCGGCGGCGGCGACACGCTGCACGTGGACGTGCGCGTGGTGGCCGCGACCAACGTCCACCTGCCGGACCTAGCGGCGGCCGGCAAGTTCCGCGCCGACCTGCTGGACCGGCTCGCCTTCGACGTGGTGACGGTGCCGCCGCTGCGGGCGCGGCGCGACGACATCCCCGTCCTGTCCGAGCATTTCGCGACCAGGATGAGCGCCGAACTCGGCCGCGAGGTCTTCGCAGGGTTCTCCGACCGCGCGCTCGACCTGCTGTCCCGCCACGACTGGCCGGGCAACGTGCGCGAGCTGCGCAACGTGGTGGAGCGCAGCGTCTATCGCATGGCGGACCCTTCCAGGCGGCTGAGCACCATCATCCTGGACCCGTTCGCCTCGGCCCATACGCCGGCCGTCCAGTCCGCCACCCGGAATGCCGCCCCTGCGATCCCGTTACCGGTCGCCCCGCCCGCGCATCCTGCGGAACCCTTGCCGGAGGACGGGTTCGAAGCGGCGACCCGGGCCTACGAGGCGCGGCTGCTGCATCACGCTCTCGAAGCCTGCCGCTTCAACCAGGCCGAGGCCGCCCGCCGGCTCGGCCTGAGCTACTACCAGTTCCGACACCATCTGCGCGTCCACGGCATGTTGTCGGGCGGCGCGGACAAGGCAAAGGCGGTGGCGGCGCAGTGACGATCCGGATTGCCGTCGGTCGGCTTGCCGGATAGGTTTTCGGACATTGCTGCCAACCGAGGCGATACCGTCGATGTCGCAGCCGGAATCGCCGCCAGCCGTCGACCAGCATCGCCTGCGCCCGCAGGGATTGCAGCGTGTGGAAGTGCAGGCATACCGCAAGGACGCCGCTTTGTTCCGGTCCGTGGCGGACGCGTTGACCGACCCCGAGCGGGGCGCCGCGCTGCGTACGCTTCTCCTGGCCCGCGTCTCGCCGCCGACCCTCGGCCTCAAGGACCTTCTCGCTGCGGCGCCGCTCGACGACATCGTCCTCGACCGGACGCGCGATGCAGGACGCATCGTCGATCTTTGAGCTGACGCCTGGGGGCGCCTCTCGGCCAGGCGCACGGTGCCAGTGGTCGGCTCGCTGCCGGCTACCACGGCCCTGGTCCATGATCTCACGCTCGTCACCCGCAACACCGGGGACGTGGAGGGCCTGGGCAGCCGGATGCTGACCCGTTCGAGCATCGAACTATGTGACAAGCCCGGCACAGTGGCGGAACATGTCCGGGGACACTTCAGCGACTTTGCTCCTGTCAACCCCGACCTCCGTCGTCGCCCCTGGCTTTGGGGGCGAGGCTGGGCTAGGTGCAGCCGCCAGACGACGGAAGGACGACCATGGCCCGTAACAAGATCGCGCTGATCGGCGCCGGCAACATCGGCGGCACGCTCGCCCACCTGGTCGGCCTGAAGGAACTGGGCGACGTCGTGCTGTTCGACGTGGCGGGCGGGGTCGCGGCCGGCAAGGCGCTGGACCTGATGCAGTCCGGCAGCGTGGACCTGTTCGACAGCCGCATGACCGGCGGGTCGGACTACGCCGCCATCGCCGGCTCGGACGTGGTGATCGTCACCGCCGGCTTCCCGCGCATGCCGGGCATGAGCCGCGACGACCTGCTGGCCAAGAACGCCGGCGTGATCAACCAGGTGGCGGACGGCATCAAGGCGCATTGCCCGAACGCATTCGTCATCGTCATCACCAACCCGCTGGACGTCATGGTGTGGCAGTTGCAGCAGCGCAGCGGCCTGCCGGCGAACAAGGTGGTGGGCATGGCCGGCGTGCTGGACAGCGCGCGCTTCAAGCTGTTCCTGGCGCACGAGTTCAACGTCAGCGTGGAGGACGTGACCGCCTTCGTGCTCGGCGGCCACGGCGACACCATGGTGCCGCTGACCCGCTACTCCACGGTGGCCGGCATCCCGATCCCCGACCTGATCGAGATGGGCTGGACCACGCAGGACAAGATCGACGCGATCTGCGCGCGCACCGCCAACGGCGGCGGCGAGATTGTCAAGCTGCTGGAACGCGGCAGCGCGTTCTACGCTCCGGCGGCATCGGCCATCGCCATGGCGGAAAGCTACCTGCGGGACAAGAAGCGCGTGCTGCCCTGCGCGGCCTTGCTCACCGGGCAATACGGGCTGCACGACCTCTATATCGGCGTGCCGGCGGTGATCGGTGCGGGCGGCGTGGAGCGGATCGTGGAGATCAGGCTCGATCCAGGCGAGCAGGCGGCGTTCGACCGAAGCTGCGACGCCGTGCGCAAGCTGATCGAGGATTTCCGGAAACTGGAGGTCTGACATGAACATCCACGAGTACCAGGCCAAGGAGCTGCTGCGCGGCTACGGCGTGACCGTGCTGCAGGGTTTTGCCGCCTGGACGCCTGAGGAGGCGGCCGAGGCGGCGGCCCGCCTGCCCGGCCCGGTCTTCGTGGTCAAAAGCCAGATCCATGCCGGCGGGCGCGGCGCCGGCCGGTTCAAGGACGACCCGCAGGGCGGCGGCGGCGTGCGTCTGGCCCGTTCGGTCGAGGAAGTGCGGGCGGCGGCCGAGGCGATGATCGGCCACACGCTGATCACCAAGCAGACCGGCCCCGCCGGCCGGGACGTGCGCCGCGTCTACGTCGAGGCCGGGTGCGACATTGCGCGCGAGCTCTATTTGTCGCTGCTGATCGACCGCGAAACCTCGCGCGTGCTGGTGATGGCCAGCACCGAGGGCGGCATGGAGGTGGAGGAGGTGGCCGCCCACACGCCGGAGAAGATCCTCCGCGTCGCCATCGACCCTGCCACCGGCCTGTTCCCCCATCACGCCCGCAAGCTGGCCTTCGGCCTCGGCCTGACCGGCAAGCAGATCGGCGCGTTCGGCCGCTTCGTGGATGCCATGTACAAGGCGTTCATCGCGCTCGACTGCGCCATCGTCGAGATCAACCCGCTGGTGGTGACAGGCGCGGGCGACGTGGTGGCGCTCGATGCCAAGGTGAGCTTCGACGACAACGCGCTTTATCGCCACAGCGAGCTGGCCGCCCTGCGCGACGAGGCGGAGGAGGACCCCAAGGAGCTGGAGGCGGCCCGGTTCGACCTGAACTATGTGGCGCTGGACGGCGTGATCGGCTGCATGGTGAACGGCGCGGGCCTCGCCATGGCCACCATGGACATCATCAAGCTCTACGGCAGCTCGCCCGCCAACTTCCTCGATGTCGGCGGCGGCGCCACGCGGGAGAAGGTGACGGCAGCCTTCAAGATCATCCTGTCCGACCCGAACGTGGAGGGCATCCTGGTCAACATCTTCGGCGGCATCATGCGCTGCGACGTGATCGCCGAGGGCGTGGTGGCCGCCGCGCGCGAGGTGAGCCTCGACGTGCCGCTGGTGGTGCGGCTGGAGGGGACCAACGTGGCACTCGGCAAGAACATCCTCGCCAAGTCGGGCCTGCCGATCATCGCCGCCGACAACCTGGCGGACGCCGCCGAGAAGATCGTGCGCGCCGTGAAGGAGGCACACTGACATGGCCGTGCTCGTCGACCGGCAGACCACCGTCATCACCCAGGGCTTCACCGGCGCCCAGGGGACCTTCCACTCCGAGCAGGCGATCGCCTACGGCACCCGCGTGCTGGGCGGCGTCACCCCCGGCAAGGGCGGCACCAGGCACCTCGACCTGCCGGTGTTCGACACGGTGGCCGAGGCGCGGCACGCGACCGGGGCCACCGCCACCGCCATCTACGTGCCGCCGCCGTTTGCCGCCGACGCCATCCTGGAGGCGATCGAGGCGGGGATGGAGCTGATCGTCACCATCACCGAGGGTATCCCGGTGCTCGACATGGTGCGGGTCAAGCGCGCGCTGTCCGGCACCAAATCCATCCTGGTCGGGCCGAACTGCCCAGGCGTGATCACGCCGGACGCGTGCAAGATCGGCATCATGCCGGGCCACATTCACCGGCGCGGCCGCGTCGGCATCGTCTCGCGCTCCGGCACGCTGACCTACGAGGCGGTGGCGCAGACCACGGCCGCGGGGCTCGGGCAGTCCACCTGCGTCGGCATCGGCGGCGACCCGGTGAAGGGCCTCGACTTCATCGAGGTGCTGGAGATGTTCCTGGCCGACCCGGAGACCGAGAGCATC
>CAXTJP010000078.1:0-12126 GCA_964244615.1 uncultured Acetobacteraceae bacterium | reverse complement strand
GCTAGGAACGCGGCGCGGGGGATGAGGGCGCGCCACCGCCGGTCCAGCACCAGGACCGTCGGCCGTGTGGCCGGCTTGCGGAACCCCGCCGGAGCGGGGCTGGGACTAGGGGGTTGCATCGGCCTCCCGGCGCGGGCGGGCGCGGGTGTCGCGTGCCGCTGCCGCGCGCTGGTCATAGGCGTCCACGATGCGGCCGACCAGGGGATGGCGCACCACGTCGCGCGTGCCGAAGCGGGCGAAGCCGATGCCCTGGATGCCTTCGAGCGTCTCCACCGCGTCGCGCAGGCCGGAGCGGGTGCCCGGCGGCAGGTCGATCTGGGTGAGGTCGCCGGTGATGACCATGCGGGTGCCCTCGCCCATGCGGGTCAGGGCCATCTTCATCTGCGCCTCGGTGGTGTTCTGCGCCTCGTCAAGGATGACGAAGGCGTGGGCCAGCGTGCGGCCGCGCATGAAGGCGAGCGGGGCGACCTCGATCTCGCCTGTGCCCATGCGCCGGATCACCTGGTCGCCGGGCATCATGTCGTGCAGCGCGTCGTAGAGCGGGCGGAGGTAGGGGTCGATCTTGTCCTTGAGGTCGCCGGGCAGGAAGCCCAGGCGCTCGCCGGCCTCGACGGCGGGGCGGCAGAGCACGATGCGTTCGACGCGGCCGGCGAGCAGCATGGCGACGGCCTGGGCGACGGCGAGGTAGGTCTTGCCGGTGCCGGCCGGGCCGAGCGCGAACACCATCTCGTGACGGGCGAGGATGTCCATGTAGGCGGACTGGCCGGGGGAGCGGGGGCCGACGGCGCCGCGGCGGGTGCGTATCGCGGGCAGGTCGGAGAGCGGCAGGCGGGGGTCGTCGTCGTGGTTCAGCATGCGTATGGCGGCGTCCACGTCGCCGGTGGCGACGCCCTCGCCTTTCTCCAGGCGCCTCCACAGGCCTTGCAGCGCGGCCTGGGCGGCCTGCACGCGGTCGGGTTCGCCGCTGATGGCGACGCGGTTGCCGCGGCAGGCGAGCCTGACGCCAAAACCCTGTTCGAGCCGCACCAGGTGCCGGTCGTGATCGCCGAGCAGCAATGGCAGCAGGGCGTTGTCGTTGAAGGCGACGGTGATGGCGCGGCCGGGGGCCGTGGCGGCGAGGGATGTTTGGGTCAAGCGCAGGCCTTTTCCCTAGGGGTTGCTCCAGACAGTGAATTGGTGTGCGCGGCTTCGATGCACACCATTGTTTCCCGACCGATCAGGTTTGCCGGCGCGGTCAGGTGAACGGGTTGCAGGTAGGGCGAGCGGCCGGCGACCTGGCCGGGGTGGCGGCCGGGGCCGGTGACCAGCACGGGCAGGGTGAGCCCGACGCAGCCTGCGTTGAACGCCGCCTGCTGTTCGCGCAGCAGCGCCTGCAGGGCCTGGAGCCGGCGGTCTTTTTCGACCTCGGGAACCTGGTTGGGGGCGCCGGACGCGGGGGTGCCGGGGCGGGCGGAGTATTTGAAGCTGAAGGCCTGGGCGAAGCCGACCGCGCGGATCAGCGACAGGGTGGCCTCGAAATCGGCTTCGGTCTCGCCGGGGTGGCCGACGATGAAGTCCGACGACATGGCGAGGTCGGGGCGGGCGGCGCGCAGGCGGGCGACGAGGTCGAGGTACTGGGCGGCGGTGTGGCGCCGGTTCATCGCGGCCAGCACGCGGTCGGAGCCGGACTGGACCGGCAGATGCAGGAACGGCATCAGCTGCGGCAGGTCGCGATGGGCGGCGATCAGGTCGTCGCCCATGTCGCGCGGGTGCGACGTGGTGTAGCGCAGGCGGGCGAGGCGTGGGATGGACGCGAGCGCGTGCAGCAGCCAGGCCAGCGAGCGTGGCGCGCCGTCGGGTCCCGCGCCGTGCCAGGCGTTGACGTTCTGGCCGAGCAGCGTGATCTCGCGCACGCCGGCTTCCACCATGCGTCGTGCCTCGGCCAGCACGGCGGCGGCGGGGCGGCTGGCTTCGGCGCCGCGGGTGTAGGGGACGACGCAGAAGCTGCAGAACTTGTCGCAGCCTTCCTGGATGCTGAGGAAGGCGGTGAGGCCGTGCGCAGTCTGCGGCGCGGCCGCCTCCGGCAGGTGGTCGAACTTCGATTCCGGTGGGAAGTCGGTGTCGATGACGGCGCCGGCCGCACGGCTGGCCTGGGCCACCATTTCGGGCAGGCGGTGATAGGTCTGGGGGCCGAGCACGATGTCGACGTAGGGGGCGCGGGCGAGGATCTCGCGGCCCTCGGCCTGGGCGACGCAGCCGGCGACGGCGAGGATGGTGGGCCGGCCGGCCTCGGCGCGCGCCGCCTTGACCACGCGCAGGCGACCGAGTTCGGAGAACATTTTTTCGGTCGCGCGGTCGCGTATGTGGCAGGTGTTGAGGATGACCATGTCGGCATCTTCCGGCCCGGCGGCGGGGGCGTAGCCGAGCGGGGCCAGAACGTCGGCCATGCGGGCGCTGTCGTAGACGTTCATCTGGCAGCCCCAGGTGATGACGTGCAGGCGCTTGGACGGGGATGTGGTCGGGGGCATCGGACGGGGCTCCGGGCTGGACCCGCAGTGGCGGGCGCGCGGAGGAATCGCGGCGTGGCTGCGTGCCGTCAACTGTTTCCCTGGTCCGTCATGGCGCGGCACTCCCGAGCGGGACGATCATGCACGCGCCGGACGAGTCCGCGTCAAGCGGCGTTTGCAAGACGTTCGGCCGGGCGGTTCTGGCGCAGCCCGGCGGCGCCGTCCGCCACCACCTGCCACGCGGCCTGGCTGAGCGCCTTGCGGGAGGCGAAATCCTGCGGGTCGAGCGTTGGGTGGAACAGCAGGGTGACGCGCTTGCCGCGCCACTGCGCCAGCTGCCACAGATGCGGTGCGAGGCTCATGTCGCCGTACCAGGCGAACACCGAGCGGCTGCGCCGGCCGACCGGCAGCCCGGCCAGGCGGTCGTAGACGACCGAGACCGGCTGGATCAGCGGCACCGGGTCGCCGTAGGCGGCGGCGAAGAACGAGGAGTGGAACGGCAGCACGCGCGAGCCGTCCGAGCTGGTGCCCTCGGGGAACAGGATCAGGTCGTCGCCCTCCGCCAGCCGCTCGCGCATCTGGTCGCGCTCGCGGTTGATGCCCTGGCGGGAGCGGCTGACGAACACGGTGCGGCCGAGCCGCGCGATGGTGCCGACGATGGGCCAGCCGGCGACGTCGTCCTTGGCCACGAAGCAGGCGTGCAGGCAACCGCCGACGGCCGGGATGTCCAGCCAGGAGGCGTGGTTGCAGACGTAGATCAGCGGGCGTTCCGTGCGCTGGGCCGGCACGCCGAGAATGCGCACCCGCAGGCCGAGCAGGCGCGCGATGGCCGCCCAGTAGAACGCCGCGAAGCGCACGCGGCCGCGTCCGCGGCCCCGCAGCAGCACGGCCTGCACCACACAGGCGGCCGGCGTGAACAGCAGGATGGCGGCGACCCGGCGCGCCGCCAGCAGCTGCCGCGACAGGCGCCCGCGCCCCCCCACCAGCAATTCGGCATCGGCATCCTGGCCGACAGACGGGGCACGGAACCGGATCGGCTCGGGCCGGCTGCCGGTGCCCTTCAGGCTGCTCATGCGCGCAGGTTGCTCATGCCGTGGTGTAGCGCAGGCGGGGGCGGCGGCACAGTGAGCCGATTCAGGCCTGATGGAGCCGGGCCGCGGACAGGCGGAACCAGAGCAGGGCCGCGACGACCACGCCGGCGAAGCCCAGCAGCTCGGGCCAGCGTGCCGAGACCAGCATCGCCGCCATGCCGGCCAGGCCGACGAAGGCCGCGAGCGGCAGCGCGCGCGTAGCGAGCGGCGGGCCGGCCAGGGCCACGCCGCGACGGTGCAGCACAAGCGCCGCGGCGCAGGCCAGGCCGTAGATGCCGACCACGGCCAGCGCCGACAGCACCACCAGTTCCAGGAACGATCCGCTGATCGCCAGGATGCCGGCCACCACGGCGTAGATCAGCACGGCGCGGGACGGCACGTGGGTGCGCGGGCTCAGCCGGCCGAACCAGGCCGGCAGCAACCCGTCGCGGCCGAAGGCGAACAGCAGGCGGGAGGTGCCGAGCACGTCGCTGGCCATCCACGCCATGGCCGAGACGCCGGCGCCGGCCAGCATGATGCCGCGCGGCCAGGGTCCGAACCGCGCGGCGGCGTCGGCCAGGGGTGCGAGGCTGTGCGGCAAGGCGGGGCCCAGCAGGTGCTGGGCGGTCAGCTGCACGCCCACGTAGAGCGCCAGCACGCCGAGCATGGCGGTGAACAGCGCGCGCGGCAGGGTGGTGTGGGCCGCGCGCACCTCGCCGCTGGCGCTGAGCGGCGTCTCCATGCCGCAGAGCGCGAACAGCGTCATGATCAGGGCGCGGCCGAAGCCGCCCAGGCTGACCGGGGCGGGTGGCGGGCCGGGCGGCGCGGTGTGGCCGATCGTGGCCGCGCCGAGGGCCAGGAAGAACAGCAGCGGCAGGATCTTCACCAGGGTGGCGGCCGAGATCAGCCGCGCCGTGGTGCCGACCTGCAGCAGGTTGACCGACGCCAGCACCGCGAAGATCGCGACGATGGTGCCGGCGCGGCCCCAGCCGGCGGCGAGCGCTGGCAGCAGCGTGCCGAGCGTGTCGGCGAGCAGGGCGGCGATGCCGCCGCTGGCGAGCACGTCGCTGGACAGCAGCAGCATGCCGACCACGAAGCCGGTGGCCGGACCGAACGCCGCCTGCACCGTGCCGTAGACGCCGCCGCTGGTGGGCACGCGGCTGCCGGCATCGGCGAAGCAGACGACGACGCCGGCCATCACCACGGCGCAGACGAGGTAGGCCCAGGGTGCGGCGGCGCCGGCTTCCAGCGCCACGGTGGCGGGCAGGGTGAAGATGCCGGCGCCGACCACGGCGTTGACGACGTTGAAGGTCAGCGCCCAGGGACCGATGCCACGTACCAGGCCGGCGTCGCGGCTGGTTCCGGCTGGCGCGACGAGGGAGTCCAGCTTGGGCGTCTCCGGCGGTTGCGGACGGGGTTGCAGGCGAGCGGGGCAGGCGGCATCACCGGCCGATGATCACGACCCTGGAGGATGTGCGCCGCTGTGACAAGGACGATCCGTTACGCGGGCACCGCGACGGCTTCGCCCTGCCGGACGGCGTGGCGTACCTGGACGGCAACTCGCTCGGCCCGCTGCCGCACGCGACCCGGGCGCGGCTGGCATCGGTGATGGAGGCCGAGTGGGGGCAGGGGCTGATACGAAGCTGGGAGGCGGCGGGCTGGATGGCGGCGCCGGCGCGTATCGGCGGCCGGATCGCAAGGCTGGTCGGCGCGGCGGCGGACGAGGTGATCGCGGCCGACAGCACCAGCGTGAACCTGTTCAAGCTGTGCGCCGCCGCCGCCGCGCTGCGTCCCGGACGCGGCACGTTGCTGACCGAGGCGGAGGATTTCCCGACCGACCGGCACGTGCTGGACGGGCTGGCCCGGCTGGTCCCCGGCCTGCGCGTTCGGGCGGTGCCGGCCGGGGAACTGGCCGGGGCGCTGGACGACGACACGGCGGTGCTGCTGCTGTGCCACGTGCACTACCGCAGCGGGCGGCGTCACGACATGGCGGCGCTGAACCGGGCCGCGCGGGCGGCGGGCGCGATCGCCGTGTGGGACCTCAGCCACAGCGCGGGGGCGGTTCCGGTGTCGCTCAACGCGGACAAGGCGGAGATGGCGGTCGGCTGCGGCTACAAGTTCCTCAACGGCGGGCCGGGGGCGCCGGCCTTCCTCTACGTCGCGCAAGCGCTGCAGGCGCAGGCACGCTCGCCGCTGCAGGGCTGGATCGGCCACGCCGCGCCGTTCGGGTTTTCGGACGTCTATGAGCCGGCTGCTGGCGTGCAGCGGTTTCTGGCGGGAACGCCGGGCGTGCTGGGCCTGGCGGCGCTGGAGACGGGCGTGGAGACGCTGCTGGCGGCCGATCCCGCGGCGCTCTGGCAAAAATCGGCGCGGCTGTTCGATCTGTTCGCGGCGTTGGCGGCGCAACGCTGCACGGCGCTGACGCTGATCACGCCGCGCGACCCGGCGCTGCGCGGCAGCCACATCGCGTTCCGCCACGCGGAGGCGCAGACGATCATGCAGGCCCTGGCGGCCAGAGGCGTGATCGGCGACTACCGGCCGCCCGACGTGCTTCGCTTCGGGCTGACCCCGTTGTATCTGCGCTTCGAGGATGTCTGGCTAGCAGTGGAGCACCTGGAAAAAGCCTTATGAACAAAAGTCTTTTGTTTCTTTTCTTCAGATAAGGCCTTCTTTCTTGAAAGAAGCAAAGAACTTCTATTCATCGAGTCAGGCGGCCAGGGGTTCTTCTTCGGCCAGGACGCGCGCGGTTGCCGGGGCTTCCAATTGCCAGGGTACCACCAGGACGCTCACGTCGGTGCCGCCGTGGCGCAGGATCTGGGCGCGCAGGCGCTGGGTGCGGCCGGTGTGCAGGGCGGCTTCCCACCAGCTTCCACCCACCAGCTCGGCCAGGATGACCATGACCGGCCGTTTCGGGCAGCGGCCGCGCAGCACGTCCATCTCGCGCAGCAGGGGGGCCAGCACGCTGCGATAGGGCGAGGCCTCGACGATCAGCACCGGGCGGGCGAGGCCCGCGGCGCGGGCCGGCTGCTCGACGAACTCGGCCCATTCCGCCCGCAGCCCGGCTTCGTGCTGCTCGGCGTCCGGGCCTTGCAGGTCGGTCAGGTGCAGCGCCACCACGTCCGGCGAGAGGCGCGCGGCCAGGTGCACGGCGCGGTGCGCCATGCGATCCCAGCGTTCCAGCGGGATCACCACGCTGGGCGGTGCGTGGTCGGCGAGGTCCATGCGGCGATGGCTGCCGTCCAGCACCTGCTGCTCCAGGTGGGCGTAGTAGCGGCGCGTCAGCATCAGCAGGCCGAGTGCGAGCGGGATCACCGCCAGGGTCAGCCAGGCGCCCTCGGTGAACTTGGCGACCAGGATGACGGCGAGCGCCAGCGTGGTGGCCACCGCGCCCAGCGCGTTGACCAGCAGCCGGCCGCGGTCGGCACCCCCGCGCCCCTGGCGGCGCCAGTGCATGGCCATGCCGGCCTGGCTGAGCGAGAAACTCAAGAAGGCGCCGACGGCGAAGAGCGGGATCAGCCGGTCGGTGATGCCGCCGAAGACGGCGAGCAGGGCGCCAGCCCCCGCCGCCAGGAAGAGGATGCCGATGGTGTAGACCAGCCGGCGCCCCGGCACGGCGAAGGCCTTGGGCAGGTAGCCGTCGGCGGCCACGCCGCGGCACAGGCGCGGGAAGCCGACAAAGCTGGTGTTGGCCGACAGGCTGAGCACCGCCAGTACGCTGGCGATGGTGACGTAGTACACCCAGCCGCGACCCGCCACCGCGCCGACGAGCTGCGAGATCACGCTCTGGTAGCCTGGCTTGTCCTGGTCCATGGCCATGATGCCGTAGCCGTGGGCAAGGGTGGCGATGCCGGCCAGCAGCAGGCCCAGCACGATCACGATGGCGGCCAGCGTGCGGTGGGCGTATGTCACCGTCGGCTCGCGGAACGCGCCGACGCCGTTGCTGACCGCCTCTACCCCGGTCATCGCCGTGCAGCCCGCGGCAAAGGCGCGCAGCAGCAGCCACAGCGTGAGCGGGACGGTCGTGTGCGGCACCGCCGGGACGGCGGCGAGCGCGTGCGGGTGGCCGCCGGCGGCCGCCAGCCGCCACAGGCCGGCCGCCAGGATGGCCAGCAGGCTGGCCACGAACAGGTAGGTGGGGATGGCGAGTGCGAGGCCGGATTCCTTGGTGCCGCGCAGGTTCACCAGGGTGAGCGCCGCGAGGATGCCGAGGCAGAGCGGCAGGGTTTCGGCATGCAGCGACGGCACCGCCGAGGTGAGCGCGCCCACGCCCGCCGAGATGCCGACGGCCACGTTCAGCATGTAGTCGACCATCAGCGCCGCGGCGGCGAGCAGACCGGCGCGTTCGCCCAGGTTCTCGCGCGCGACGACGTAGGAGCCGCCGTTGCTCGGGTAGGCGGCGATCGTCTGCCAGTAGGAGGCGAACAGGATCAGCAGCAGGGCCAGGATGATCCAGGTGATCGGCTGCACCGCGGACAGGCCGGCGGCGCCGGTGACCGCCAGCACGGTCAGCATGGCCTCCGGGCCGTAGGACGCCGACCCGAGCCCGTCCAGCCCCATGGCCGGCACGCCTTCCAGCGCGCCGATGCGACGGCCCTCGGCCTCGCGGTTGGCGAGCCGGCGACCGAGCAGGAGGGTCAGGAGGGACATCGGCGTGGCTCTCGGCGCTGCGAGCCTGCGGATTGGCGGATGCGGTCAGGGAAGGCAAGCAGTCCTTTTTTGAAAAAAGGACCAGAAAACTTCTGCTTATTGGTCGGGTGTTTGCGGAAACTCCGCGACAGCACGACCAGGCGCGGGGACGGGCGGTCAGCCGTTGCCGTGGATGTAGAGGTAGGGGGTGCCGTTGGTGGTGCCGAAGCTGAGCGAGAGCTGGCCGTCATGCAGGGCGGCGGTGGTGTAGCCGGCCAGGGTGACCGAGGCCTCGTCATGGCCGGGCGCGCTCGCGTGCAGCGTCAGCCCCTGGTAGCCGGCCGCACCCTGGCCATCGACCCAGGACAGGCTGAAGCCGGACTGCGTGACGCCGAACAGCGTCGCCGCGTCGCCGGCGTGGAAGTCGACCAGCGTGTCCCAGATGGCGGCCGAGGCGCCACGGTCGTCGGTGAAGAAGGTGTCGGTGCCGCTGCCGCCGACCAGGAAGTTGGAGCCGGTGCCGCCATCCAGCACGTTGGTGCCGCTGCCGGCCTGCAGCGCGTCCTCGCCCGACCCGCTGTGCAGGAACCAGCCTGGCGTGTTGGCGGTGATGTTGATGTTGTCGGCGGTGATGTCGATGTACTGGCCGGCGAGCCCCGCCACCGGGCCGGCATAGGCGGTGCCCTGGGGGTCGAAGGCCTCGTTCCGGCTGGTGTCCAGCGCATCGAGCGGCCGGGCGGCGCCGTCGTCCTGGGCGATCCAGGTTTCGATCTGGTTGAACACGGTGGTGGTGATCTGCACGTCGTTGCCGTAGGCGGGGTTGTCCACGTCGTAGCTGCTGACCACGCCCGCGACGTATTGCTGCCCGTCGGCGCCCTCGATGTAGACCGGGCCGCCGCTGGAGCCGGCGCCGATCGAGGTGCCGTCCAGCAGCGTGTAGGCCGGGTCGACCGAGAACGCGCCGGTGTAGGCGACCAGAGCGCCGTTGGCGACCGCTGGGTAGCCGGAGACCGTGGCCAGCCCGCCGCCGAAATTGGAGATCGGGTTGAAGATGGTCCGTCCGTAGAGCGGGTGCGCCAGATGGATGACGGCGTAGTCGGTCTGCGACGTGGCGAGCGAGATGTCGCCGCCGGTGTCGTCGATCGGGAAGTAGTGGATGTTGGCGGCCAGCGTGGTCGTGGCGGGCTCGTTCGCGTTGGCCGACGCGGTCACCTCGATGTCGGTGGCGGGGGCGTCGCCGACGTGGAACAGGACGTGGCTCGCCGTCAGCACCTCGTCTGGCGAGATCAGCACGCCGGAGCCTTGCCAGTAATCGTTGCCGATCTTGTCGGTGATGTAGAGGACGCCGTCGTTGGGCGTGATCCCCGGGTTGACGACGCTGCCGATCATGTCCGCCGCCGCCGTCTCCACCTTGGCCACGGCCGGCGGCCTGCCGGCGCGGGCGAGCACCGCGTCAATCCAGCTCGAAAACGACATGGCCAGGCTCCGCGTTGGCGTGGGCAACGCCCAACCTTAGAGGTCCCGGGAAGACGGCACAATCGCGCGGTCGCGGGCCCGGGTTCAGGGTGGCGGTCAGCCGAGTTGCAGGTGGCTGCGTATGGCGTCCAGGTCGCTGCCGGGCAGGCTCGCCACCACGCGCTCCCACCCGAGCAGTCCGGGGATGCGCACCGGGTTCGCCCGCAACAGCTCGCGCTTGATGAACGGCGCCCCGCATTGGGTGACCAGCACGTCCCAGAAGGAGTGGGTGGGGTTCAGCGTGTCGCCCGCGGTGATCGCGTGCACCAGCCGCCGCAGGTAGGCCCGCTCCTCCTCCAGCAGGTCGGAGGGTTCTGCCACCAGCGTTTGCCTGGCCGCCGCCTGCGCGTGCAGGGCGGCTTCGCCGTAGGGGCACAGCGCGCGGACGCTGAACCCGGCCTTGAGCATGGCCTGGGTGAAGCCGATCTCGCCGTCCAGGATGACCAGGGAGCGCGGCTGGCTGGGCAGCAACGCGCGCCAGAACCGCGTGAAGGCGAGTGAGCGCAGCACCGCGGGGCCGATCCACAGATAGTAGGTCTGCAGGTGGTAGCAGACGTCCCAGCTCTCGGTGATGCCGAAGATGTCGCGCCCGCTCAGGGCGGCCTTGCGGTCCACCTCGGCCAGGCTGCCGAAGGGGCCGTAGCAGGAATCGTTCATCAGTACCAGGCTGTCGAGCGCGTGCAGCTCCAGGCGGGCGATGCCGTCCTTGTAGGCGCCGAAATCATGGCCGAAATTGCGGCGGTGGACCACCTCGCGCACGTAGGGCAGCAGCCTTGCCGCGGCTTCCGGCGCCAGCCGGGGGGAGTTGGTGATGAAGGTCACCCGTCTTCCCGCCTCGGCCAGCGCCGCGACCTGGGCCACGACGAAATCGGCGACCAGGCCCCAGCGGTCGAACGAGACGTAGAGGGCGGCGTCGCGGCTGGCGGCATGGGGATCGGCACCCGCGGCCACCGAGCGGATGCGCGGCCGGCAGGACGCGATGGCCGAGCCGATATAGGCGGCCAGGTGGCGCAGGACGTGGCGGTACCCGGGGGCCACTGACCTGCCTCGGGGGGAGAAGGGCGAGCGCATGATGGGTTTCACGAATGGGCGGCCTCCTTTGCCCGCGCCTTGTGCGCCGCGCAAGACGACGCGCCGGCGCTTTGGTCCGTGGCGGCGCCTTCATCGGCCACTGTCATCGTCGCGTGCCTTCGTGGCATACCGCGCGGCATGAAGCCGGGCTCGGGCGTGACGATCGACTGGGCCGCGGCGGGCACGCCGCCCGTCCGGGCAAGCTGCCGTGCCTGCGGCCTGCCGGGCGCCAAGACGGTGCTGCTGCGGGCGGAGGCGACGCTGCCGGAGCAGCCGCTGCGCCGCGTGCGCCTGCTGGACTGTCCGGGTTGCGGCTGCGCTTTCGCCGAGGCCGCCGGCACCTACGACTACGAGGGTCAGACGGCCGATCCGCTGATCGTCGCGACCTACGCCGAGGCGGGGGCGGGGCTGTGGCCGATCGTGCGCACCCTGGCGCGGCTCGGCCTGCCGCCAGGGTCGCGCTTCCTGGAGATCGGCTGCGGCCTGGGCTTCGGACTCGACTTCGCCATACGTGCGCGCGGGTGGCACGCGACGGGCATCGATCCCTCGCCGATGGCCGCCGCCGGACGCGCGCTGCTCGGCCTGCCGATCGAGAGCCGCTACTTCGGCGATCGTCCGGAGGATCGGAACCCGCCGGACGGGAGGCGCGCGGACGGCATCCTGGCCAGCGAGGTTCTGGAGCACATCGAGGACCCGGGCGGCTTCCTGGCCATGCTGCGTCAGGCGCTCGCGCCCGGCGGGGTGCTGGTGCTGACGACCCCGGACCGGGCGCGGCTGCAGCCCGCCTCGGAGCTCGCGGCCCTGGTGCCGGTCCTCTCGGTGGGCGCGCACCTGGTGCTGTTCACCGAGGGCGGGCTGCGCGGCGCCTTGCAGCGCGCGGGGTTCTCGTACGTGGAGGTGGAGCGGGATGGCGGCCAGCTGGTCGCCTACGCTTCGGACGCCGCGCTGGCGCTGGACCGTGACGCGCGGGGCCTGCGGCTGGCGTATCGCAACTATCTCGGCCGCGGCATGGCCTCGGCCGCGCCGGGCGGCACGCTGTGGTGGGGCTTTGCCGGGCGGGGCTACCAGGAGGCGGTGGCCGATGCGGATTCCGCCGGGGCCGCCGCCCTTTGGCCGGCGCTTCGGGCCGCCTGCCTTGCGGCGTTCGGCTTCGACCCGGAGCACGAAGAGCCGTCGGTGCCGCAAGGGCTCGATCTGGCGGAGCTGGCCGCGCGCGTGCCGAAGGCGTGGCCGGGGCTGCTCTACGCCCGCGCGCTGGACCGGCTGCACCGGGGCGAGACGCTGGCCGAGGTGGCGGCGCTGCTGGCCTGCGCCGTGTCGGCCGCCGACGCCTTGAACGCCGCCCTGCTGCCGTTGGG
>CAXTJP010000077.1:6036-12461 GCA_964244615.1 uncultured Acetobacteraceae bacterium | reverse complement strand
GCGAGGACGAGGAGGCGATCAAGCGCGTCTTCACGCCGGAGTTCCGCAACCGCCTCGATGCGATCATCCCGTTCGGCAACCTGACGCCGGAGATCGTGGCCCAGGTGGTGGAGAAGTTCGTGCTGCAGCTCGAGGCGCAGCTCGCCGACCGCAACGTGACCATCGAGCTGTCTTCGGCGGCCAAGGAGTGGCTGGCGGAGCGCGGCTATGACCGGCTGTATGGCGCCCGGCCGCTGGCCCGCGTCATCCAGGAGCACATCAAGAAGCCGCTGGCCGAAGAGCTATTGTTCGGCCGCCTGGTCAAGGGCGGGTCGGTCAAGGTCAGCATGCGTGACGGCAGGCTCGCCTTCGACTACGTGGAGGCCGAGCAGGGTTCCACGCCGACCGAGGCCGACGGCGACGAGGGCGGCTCCGAGCGCGAGTCCGAGACCGCGGACTGACACCTGGCTGGGACGTAGCAAGGGCCGGCTCCCGACCAGTTCGGGAGCCGGTCTTTGCTTGTCCGGCTCCCGGTGCCGTCAGCCCTCCGCCTCGAGCTGGCGGCGTGAGGCGGCCAGGACGGCCTCGTCGTCCGGCACCGGCGGCTGCAGCGACAGGCGCTCGATCGCGTCGATCATCGCCTCCATCACGACCAGGCGCGCGAACCACTTGTTGTTCGCCGGCACCACGAACCAGGGCGCATGCGGTCGAGCCGTCTCGATGATCGCCTTCTCGTAGGCATCCTGGTAGGCGTCCCACAGCGCCCGCTCCTTCAGGTCGCCGGCGGAGAACTTCCAGAACTTGCTGGTGTCGTCGAGACGGGCAAGCAGCCGCTTGCGCTGCTCCTCCTTGGAGATGTGCAGGAAGAACTTCAGCGGAACGATGCCCTGACGGCCGATATAGCGCTCGAAGCTGCGAATATCCTTGTATCGGCCCTTCCAGAAGTCGTCCTGGCCCTGGCTCAGCGTCTCGGGCAGCTTCTGCCTGTCCAGCACCTCGGCATGCAGCCGCGTGACCAGCACTTCCTCGTAGTGGCTGCGGTTGAAGATGCCGATATGGCCGCGCTGGGGCAACGCAAGGTGGACGCGCCAGAGGAAGTCGTGCGCCAGCTCGACCGGTCCCGGCTGCTTGAAGGCGGTGACGCTCACGCCCTGCGGGTTCACGCCCGACATGACGTGGCTGATGGTACCGTCCTTGCCGCCGCCGTCCATCGCCTGGAACACCGCGAGCAACGCCCAGCGGCCGTTCGCATACAGCTCGCGCTGCAGGTCCGAAAGCCGGGAGACCCCCTTGGCGAGGCGCTTGAGCGCGGTGTCCTGGTCGAACCCACGGGTCTCGTCGGGATCATGGTCCGCCAAGCGGAACTTGCGCCCGTCGGCGACGCGGCAGTGGGCGACCAGCGATTTCGCCGCCTTGCGGGCCACGCCGGGCTACCGGGCCTGGTTGCGCTTGATCGCGAACGGTCCAGACGACTGGCAGGTCGGCATCAGCTCGATCCGGTTGACGTTCATGTGCGCGGGCAGGCCCACCACCCAGGCGACGCTCTCGGCAATGTCTTCGGGCGTGAGCGGCACGGTGCCCTCATAGACGCTGGCCGCCTTGGCGTCGTCGCCGAAGCGCACGTTGCTGAACTCGCTTCCGCCGCACAGGCCGGGCTCGATGTCGGTGACACGCACGTTGCGGCCGATCAGGTCCGCCTTCAGGTTCATCACGAACTGGCGCACGAACGCCTTGGTGGCACCGTACACGTTGCCGCCGGGATAGGGGTATTCCCCAGCCACGCTGCCGATGGTGACGACGTGGCCGCGATCGCGCGCCACCATCCCGGGCAGCAGCGCGTGCACGGTCTGGATCAGGCCGGTGACGTTGGTCGCCACCATCTGCTCCCAGTCGGAGAGCAGCGCCTCCTGGGCCGGGTTGATGCCGAGGGCCAGCCCGGCGTTGGCGACCAGCACGTCGACCTCGCGCCACTCCGCCGGCAGGCTGCCCGGCAGGTCGGCGATGGCGCGCGCGTCATTCATGTCCAGCGCCAGCGGCAGCAGGTCCGGTCCGAGCGTACGGGCCAGCGCCTCGAGCCGGTCCTGCCGGCGGGCGGTCGCGATCACCCGATGTCCGTCGCGCACGAAGCGCTCCGCGATCGCGCGGCCGAAGCCGGAGCTGGCTCCGGTCACCAGGATCGTGCGGCTCATCGGTGGCTCTCCGCCGCCGCGGCGTGGACCATGGCTGCCATCTGCTGTTCTCCCTGGATGCCGGCGGCCGGCGTTGATGGCGTCACAACGCCAGGCTAGGCGCGCGGTTGTCCCAGCCGGGCTTCCAGCTCGGCCTGGTCGGCGATGCGCACGCCGTCCGGTCCGTACAGCCGGAGCTGGCGCCAGTGCGGCGCGGGCAGCAACTCGGCCAGCCGGCGCAGGGCGGCCTCCTCGGTGCCGAAATGCTCGCGCCGGTCGGGTGCGCGCGCGGCGTGGCCGGCGATGGGAGAGGCACCGTCCTCGAGCGGCGGATGCGGAATCGAGGGCACCGGCTCGTCGCAGAAAGCTAGGACATAGGGCATCGGCCGGTTCCTGCGGTCTGTTCTCGGCGGGGGCGGTTGCAGACGATGCGCGTTCGCGCCGGAGGCGGCAAGATGGCGGAAGCCGGCCGCGCCGCCGGACGGCGCACACCGGCGGACGATGGCGAATGCGGTCGCGGCTGCACGATGCGCTTGCGCGCGGCGGCTGTTCTGCCACATCTGAAGGCATGTTCTCGCTCCAACCCGACCTCGAAGCCAGTCTGACCGGCCGCCTGCTGATCGCCATGCCGGCGCTGGTATCCTCCCCCTTTGCCCAGAGCGTGATATTCCTGTGCGCCCATTCGACCGAGGATGGCGCGATGGGCCTGGTGGTCAATCGCCGCCTGGGACAGCCCGGCTTCGACGAGCTGCTGGAGCAGCTCGGCGTCGAGCCGGTGCCGCCGCGCCGGCGCATCACGCTGTGCGCCGGTGGCCCGGTCGAGAACTCGCGCGGCTTCGTGCTGCACAGCGCCGACTGGACCGGCGACGGCAGCCTCGCGGTCGATGACGGCATCGTGCTGACCGCCAGCCTCGACGTGCTCAAGGTGATCGCGGACGGCGCCGGCCCGCGTCACGCGCTGCTCGCCCTCGGCCACGCCACCTGGGCGCCGGGCCAGCTCGAGCAGGAGATCCAGCAGAATGCCTGGCTGTCCGCGCCGTCCAGCGACGGCATCGTGTTCGGCGCCGACCACGATACCAAGTGGCGCCGGGCGCTGGCCTCGCTCAACATCGACCCGATCCGCCTGTCGAGCGTGGTGGGGCACGCCTGAGACGTCCGTAGCGATCCTAACGCGCCAGTCTGTCGAACAGGGCCGGTAGCAGCGCCCTGGCCTGCTGCGTGGTGCCGGGACGCGCCATCTCCAGGAGCGTGACCCCGTCCATGATCGAAAGGATCGCCTGGGCCTCTCCATCCTGGTCCGGCGAGGGCAGCAGCCGGCTCTTGATCCATTCCAGCCACTCGACGATGGTCTGGTCGGCGAAGGTGCGGTAGGGCGCCTCGCCACGCGCCGCCCGCGCGACCACCTCGGTCCAGATCCGCATGATGGGGGCGATCTGCGGATCGTGACCGGCCTGCAGCATGGCGCCCAGGAACTGCCCGGGACCGACCCGCCCGCCCGGTGACAGGGACTGCTGCAGCGGCATCATGCGCTCGGAGATGCGCGTCAGCACCGCGCGTATCAGCGCGTCCTTGGTCCCGAAATAGTACAGCAGCATCCGGCCGCTGGTGGACAGGCGCGCCGCCAGCCCCCGCAGAGCCAGCGCATCGAGGCCCTCCTCCAGCACGATCGTGACGATCCCGTCGACGAGTTCGACGTGGCGTGGAGATCGGAGCGAGGTCACGGATTACTGTAGCATGTGTTACACCAACCCTGCTATGTAACTCCTGTTACATCTGGGTGGGTGACATGCTCGACAGGCGACAGACCTTGATCCTGTTCGGGATCGGCGTGGGTTTCTGGCTGGCCGATGCCGCCTGGATCCGGCTGCTCCCGGTCTTCGTGGTGAGCCCGGTCTGGGGAGACGTCGGCTTCCTGCTCAGCATTCCCGCAGCCTGGGTCTGCGTGCGGCTCGTGCTGCGTATGGCTGAACTCGCTGCGGGCCAACTGGTAGCGGGCACCGCCCTGGTGGTGGTGGTGGCGACGCTGATCCACGCCCTGGCGTTCAGGTGGGTGCCGGAGCTTTATGGCAATGACCATACCGGCCGCCTCGGCGCTGCCTGGCTGCTGTGGATCTACGGCCTGCTGGTCGCCTTCGCCCTGCTCATGGCGCGTGCCGACAACAGCGAACGGCCGATGCCGTCGTCTTCGTGAAGCGGCGGCGTCGGTGACGATGGCGAGCAGGATCACCTCCGGGGCTGGCTGACCGCCGCCATCCGGGTCAGGCCGGTGCCGTGACCGGGCTGATCCAGGGTCGCCCGGCGACGGCGCATCGTCCCGTACGCCGTTCGGCCGGCAGCGGCGGGTCCGAGGGCGGCGCAGGATCACCGGGGCGACACCGACGACGGCCGCCTCGAAGACCCGGCACACGCCTGGAGCAGGCTCGCTTCGATCATGTTGGGGTCCGGCAGCAGTAGAACCGAGAGGTCGACTCGTGACAAACCCGAGGCAGGGCGGGTTCGCTGCCTGCAGATCGTTGTACGAGTTGATACGATCCGAAGCTTCACCGAGCCGCAGGCGCCGAACGGTCTTCGGCGAAATGCATAAACGAAGGCCTTCCGCATTCTATCGACGGACCCGACGGAGACAGGCGTGACATCAGTCGGCCGTGCGCTCGTCATAGCGCCTTCTGGCTTCCTCGATGCGTTTCGTTTGGCCAAGCGCCCAGCCTGCAAGCGCCCGCACGGGGCCTAGAACCTCGCGGCCCATGTCGGTCAGGTCATAATCGACCTGGGGCGGCTTGGTCGGCGTCACCCTTCGGGTGATGTAGCCATCGCGCTCCAGGCCGCGCAGCGTGCTGGTGAGCACCTTCTGCGAGATCCCGATGCGGCGGCGCAAGGTGTTGAACCGCAAGCTCCCGTCTTCAAGGGAGACGATGGTCAGCATCGACCACTTGTCTCCTACCCTTGCGAGCGTCGCGACGAGCATGCGGCAGGCCTCGGCTGGCAAATCAGTCGTGCATGGTTTCGTCAAGGTGCCTCCTTGCAGCTCGATCCAGCCTCGGCCTAGCTCTGGTCACTTTCAGATACCACGGCCGTCGTGGAGGAGCAGGAAGCAACATGGACAAGGATGTGGAAGGCCCGGTGTTGGTCACAGGCGGGTCCGGCTACCTGGCCGGCTTCGTTATCATCAAGCTTCTGGAAGCAGGCAGACCCGTCCGCACGACAATCCGCGATCTTGCCCGAGCCGATGACGTTCGCAGCACGCTGGAACGCCACGTGCCGACTCAGCTGCTGAGTTTCCACGCCGCGAACCTGCTATCCGATGCGGGCTGGGACGAGGCGATGGAAGGGTCCGGGCAGGTCGTCCACGTCGCCTCGCCGATGCCCGTGCGGGAGTATCGGAACCAGGACCTCGAGAAGCCGGCGCGTGAAGGCGTGCGGCGCGTGATGCAGGCAGCGCGGCGCGCCGGGGTGCGCCGCGTCGTGATGACGTCGTCCACGGTGGCCGCGAGCCCCCGCGTATCCGGAGGCGCGCCGACGGATGAGACTGTCTGGACCGACCTGTCGGACAAGAGCGTCGGTCCCTATGCGCGATCCAAGACGCTGGCCGAGAAGGATGCCTGGGCACTGGCCGGCACGGCAGGAGCCGAACTCAAGCTCACCACCATCTTGCCCGGCTTCGTGCAGGGGCCGGTGCTGGGACCCGCCGTCTCGGGCTCGCTGGAGCTTCCGCTGCGTATGCTCACCGGCCGTCTTCCGCTCTTGCCTCGTGTGAGCTTCTGCGGCGTGGACACGCGCGATGCGGCCGAACTCCACGTCAAGGCGCTGACGGACGATCGCGCCGTGGGTGAACGGATCATCGCCGCGGGCGCGCCACTATGGTTCCGGGAAATCGCCGCAACCCTGAAGCGACATCTGGGCGAGAGGGCGTCGAAGGTATCCGCGCGCGAGGCTCCTGATTGGCTGATCCGGGCGGCAGGCTTGTTCAATGCCGATGCACGCTTCCTGGCGGCCGACCTCGGCAAACGCCGCATCTACGCGTCCACTAAAGCCCAATCGATCCTCGGTCGCCCTCTACGACCGCTGGAGGAGGCGGTGATCGCCGCGGGCGAGAGCCTTCTCAGCTACGGATTGGTGTAGGCCAAGCAGGATAGGTCCATACGGCTCCCTGCCCGCTTTGGGGATCGGAAGCGACGATCGCTGCCAACCTGCACATTCTAATCGAACTCTAGGCTGACCGGATTAAGCTGCTCTTTCCTCAGTCAAGCAGAGCATGATCAAGGTGATCACGCTGTCCTC
>CAXTJP010000077.1:0-5936 GCA_964244615.1 uncultured Acetobacteraceae bacterium | reverse complement strand
GTCAAGCAGAGCATGATCAAGGTGATCACGCTGTCCTCAGTCAAGCAGAGCATGATCAAGGTGATCACGCTCTAGGGGCAGGCCCGCTCCAGCCGGGCCACCGGCGGCGATCCGGTCAGGCGCAGCCGCCACAGCGTGCGGTCGGTGACCTGCTGGCACAGCAGGGCGGTGCGCTCGGCGCCGAGGTCGCGCGCCAGCGCCACCGGGCCGAGGCCATCGGGACCGTTGCGGGTATAGTCGAACGGATACATCGGGATGGTCCTCACCTGCCACGGCACGTAGCGCAGGGCATACTCGCCGAACAGCACCATCGCCGGCGCCGGGGCCAGGGCGGCCGCCTGCAGCGGCTCCCGGCGCACGTGGATCTGGATCGCGGCGAAGATGGCGTAGCCGGCGGTGAAGCCGATATAGGCCGCCGTCTGCAGGGCGGCCAGGCGGACCGGATCGACGCTCCAGCGACGGAAGTTCCAGCTGTCCGCGTTGCCGAAGCCGGCGGCAAGGCTTAACGGCAGCAGCACCCAGCCGGCAAACCAGTAGCGCGGGCCATACTGGAAGCCGCCATCGTCGGGATAGAACACGAAGAACAGCACGCTGGCCGGCAGCATCAGGTCGAACCAGCGCAGGGTCCGCGCGGTCGTCCGCCGCCACAGGGCCGCGGCCAGGAACGGCAGGATGGCGCAGCTGGCGAATTCCGCCCATTCGGTGACGAAGCGGCCGTTATTGGCCACCATCTTCGCCGGCGTATTGGCGCCGTTCATACCGGTGGCGTGCAGGCCGTAGCTGATGTTGGGCGCCCCCCAGGCCAGCGTGGTGGTCAGCGGGCTGCCGGTGATGCGCCAGTTATAATAGCCGAACGCCAGCACCACCGGCAGCGCCGCGATGGCCGCGACCAACGAGGCGGTGACGAAGCGTGCCCTGCGACGCAGCATCCCGTCCGCCACGTAGAGGACGAAGGCCATCATGAAGATCTCGTAGCGGTCGGTGAGCAGCACCGAGAAGCCGAAGCCGATCGCCGCCTGGTTCCCGGCCGACGGCCGCCGCTGCTCGCGCAGGTCGAAGCACGCGATCGCCAGCAGGCAGGTGGCGGCGAGGGTGTGGTTGTAGAACGAGGCGTTGTTGAACAGGGTGAACGGAGCGAGGATGCCGATCGCCAGCAGCGGCGCGATCAGATGCGGCGCGATCCGCAGCTCCCGGAACGCCGAGAGCAGCAGCAGCGCCGAGAGCAGGCCCAGGAGCGGATTGGCGAGGGCGGAGAGCGAGGGCGGGAACAGCGACAGCACCGCCGGCCAGCCCGGCGGATATTGCGACAGCCGCTTTCCGTCCTGGTCCGGCAGGTAGATCGTCATCAGGACGTCGTGCAGGCTGGCGGGAAACGAGGCGTTCCACAGCCGGTGGTGGCGCAGCGTGGCGGCGAGATAGGTGTAGCCGTACTCGTCCGCGGAGTTCGGGAACGCCTGCAGGATGCCATAGGCCAGCAGCAGCACGAGGATGCCCGCGCAGGCGATAACCGCGCGCCCCGTGACGACGATATTTCCCGCCGCCGCACCAGGCATGCCGCTGCGGGCGCCGTAGAGGATGAGAAGGCCGCTGGCAAGTCCATAGGCCAGGGCGAGCAGGACATCCAGCGCCTTCGGCAGGTGGAAGGTGGCGATGAACCCTTCCGCCAATCCGAGGAGGAGCAGGACCAGGGCCAATGATGTGAGCTTCGAACCGGAGGTCGTTATTTTCGAAGAATTATTCTCACGGTGGTTCAGGTCGGTCATCAGGTCGCTCGATCCCGTCATTTGCTGAATACCCGTATGCCAAACCGGCCTTCGGGAACGCCAGCCTACACTGGATCGCGCGTGATGCGCCGGTCATGCTCCGGTCCGTCATAAACGGGCTGCATGTGAGATCGGCCAGCCGATGGCGTCGGACAGCTCCCTCGGGCGATGTCCGACGCGGCTCCCTACTCGGCGGCTACCTTTCGGCGGTGCATGGCGTCGGCGTCGATCGCAGGCACCGCCAGGTAGGCCAGCCGCTTGCCCTCCTGCCGGCCTCGGGTGACGGTATCGAGGATCAGGCCGCAGACGAAGCAGAGGAAGGACAGCAGGACCAGGCCGGTCGCCAGCACCGCGCTTGGCAGGCGCGGCACCAGGCTGGTCTGCAGGAACTCGATGATCACCGGCAGCCCGAGCCCGAGGCTGATCACCAACAGCAGCGTGCCGATAAGCGAGAAGAACTGCAGCGGGCGCTCCTCCTTCACCAGGGTGACGATGGTGCGGAAGATGCGGATGCCGTCGGTGTAGGTGCGCAGCTTCGAGGTCGAGCCGGCGGGGCGGTCGCGATAGGCCGTGCTCACCTCGCCCACCGCCATGCCCAGCTCCAGGGCGTGCACGGTGAATTCGGTCTCGATCTCGAACCCGGCCGCCAGCGCCGGGAAGGTCTTGACGAAGCGGCGCGAGAACACCCGGTAGCCGGACAGCATGTCGCTGACCCGGTTGCCGAAGATGCGGGCGACCATGCCGGTGAGCATGGCGTTGCCGAAGCGATGGCCGGGGCGGTAGGCCGCCTTGATGTCGGTGACGCGGGCGCCGTTGACCATGTCGAGCTGCTCCTCGACCAGGAGCTTGACCATGCGCGGTGCGTCGTTGGCGTCGTAGGTGTCATCGCCGTCGACCAGCACGTAGATGTCGGCCTCGATGTCGGCGAACATCCGGCGCACCACGTAGCCCTTGCCCTGCAGCATCTCGCGCCTGACTACGGCACCGGCGGAGCGCGCCATGGTGCCGGTGCTGTCGGTCGAGTTGTTGTCGTAGACGTAGATCGTCGCGTCGGGGAGACTGTATCGGAAGTCTCGAACCACCTTCGCGATGGCGATCTCTTCATTATAACAAGGGACCAATACCGCTATGCGCGTCATGTGAGTGCGGTCTCTGCGGCCGTGCTGGCTTGCATGACGAACTTCCGATCTGATGAACATTTCTAGTAAGCCTGATGCATACGACGTTGTCGTCTCTTTGTCCGCAACGAAAGTCATAAATGACCCCTGCTCACCTTTTGTTTATGAGGCCGGGCCGGACTGGCTGCCTGTTCTAGAGAGATGTTATGCCTCCAGCATGTTCATGCGGCGGTCCTGAGATGTATTCATTGAAAGCCGGGTCATCTTCCGACCCGGTGATGCCGCAGCGCGTGGCGGGCGGCGTGCTGCCGCCGGCGTCTCTGGTCCTGCTGATCGTCGTCTGCCTCTGCGCCAGCTTCCTGCTGCCCGCCGGGTTCGCCGGCTGGGACGACCTGCACTATGTCCGGGCGGCGCAGCGCTGGCTGGTCGAGGGCATCAACCTGCCCGCCGACCACTGGGCGACCAGGCTGCCCTACGTGCTGGCCATCGCCGCCGGCATCCGATTGTTCGGCCTGTCCGACTTCGCCCTGATGGTGCCGAACACGCTGCTGTTCGTCGTCCTGCTCCTGCTGCTTTGGTGGATCGGCCGCCACGTATTCGATGCCCGCGCGGCCCTGTGCACGGCCTTCGTCGCCGCCGCGACCCCGCTATTCTTCCGGATGCCGACGACCTACTACCCCGAGGTCATGGAGACGGTGTGCGCCACGGGCGCCACCGCCCTCACCCTGACGGCGCTGCGGCACTCGTCCGGCCGCACCGCCGCCATCCTGCTGCTGGCGGCGGGGCTGCTCGGCGGCAGCGGCATCCTGGTGCGGCAGACCTCGCTCGCGGTGCCGCTGGCGCTGAGCGTGCTGATCGTCCTGTGCGATCGCCTGCGGCCCGACCCGTCGGGGCGCGGGCGGGCGGCAGGCGGGCGGGCGGCGGGCGGCATCCTGCTGCTGGCGGTCGGCTATGCGGTGCCGCTGCTGCTGGAGGCGCTGTTCTACCTGTCGATGACCGGCAACCCGTTCGAGCGGCTGCGCATCGACAGCCGGCACGTGCTGATCCCCAGCGCCCACCTCCGGGGCGGCACCTTCACCGGCGGCTCGCCGCTGTTCAACTGGAGCCTGGCCGCGCGCTGGGACGTGCCGGCGCTGATCCGGGTGCACTGGACCGTGAACCCGCTGCTGCGCGTGTTCACCTATCCCGGCCTGCTGCTGACGCCGTGGCTGTGCGTCGCCGGCGGGCTGGCCGCCTGGCGCCTGCATGGGCTGCCGCGCGCCTATGCGATCTTCGCCTGCGCCGCCTTCCTGGGGCAGTACCTGCTCAACACCTTCGTCCTGGTGATCGCGCCCGACACCCGCTACTTCAGCATCAGCGTCGCCCTGGCGATCCCGCTGGCCGGCTACCTGCTCTCGCGACTGCGCCGGCCGCTGCTGGCCGCCGCGGCCCTGCTGCTGGTGGTGCCCTGCCTGCTGGTGATGGCGCTGGCGCCGGCGCCGGCGCACATGATGCCGGCCCTGCGCGACTACGCGGCACGCGGCCAGCCGATCCACATCTCCAGCCAGTTGAACGACGCTGGCCTGCTGCTGTTCGCCGAGCGTCCGGACCTCGCGCGCAATGTCCGGCTGTCGCCGGACTTCGCGGCCACCGTCCGGCTGTCACCCGACCGCGGCGGCATCCCGGTCGGCGATCTCGCCGCGGTCGAGATCTATGGCTGGCCCGAGGGTTCCGCCGGCGCGCGCTGCGGCGATGGCCGCCAGGAGTGGCAGCCCGTCGACAGCAGGGCCGCACCCGGCCTGCCCTGGACCATCCTCGACCGGCTGGGCCTGGCCCGACTGGTGCCCGGCCGGCTGGCGAACGTGCTCGACCGCGAGAAGGACCGCCTGTCGCTGGTCCGCCGCGCCTGTTGAAACCAGCCGGTTTATCGGGAAAGCCGCAACCTACCAGGCGAAGAGCGGCACCGTGGCGATCGGTGCCAGGCCGGCGCCGGCGGCCTGGGCCTCGGCGAGGGCATGGTCGTTGCCGATCATCTCGGCGTGGATGCCGCCGAGCACCCAGCAGGAGCCCAGCCCCGCCGCGCGCGCGCCGGCGATGTCGGTCGCCAGCGCGTCGCCGACGGCGAGGATGCGCGGCCGGGCCACGCCCAGCATCGGGCAGACGATGTCGTAGACCTCGGGGTAGGGCTTGCCGATCGAGCGCACCCGGCCGCCGTACTGCTCGTAGAAGCGCGACAGCAGCCCGGCGCAGATGATGCGGCGGCCGCCGCGCACGATCTCCAGGTCGGGGTTGGCGCACAGCATCGGCAGGCCGCGCGCGGCGCACCCGCGCAGGGTCGGCAGATAGGGGTCGGGGCCGCTGTCGCCGGACTCGTCGTCCGGGCCGGTGTTGAGCAGGAAGTCGGCGCTGACGGGATCGGCCACGATGTCGAGGTCGAGCCCCTCGATGATGTCGCGGTCCTTCTGCGGGCCGATATGCAGCACGCGGCGACCGAGGGCGGCGAACCAGGGGTCGGTCCGCTCCAGCAGGGCAGTACGGGTCGCCTCGCCGCTGGTCAGGATGGCGTCGTAGCCATCGTCCGGCACGCCCATCCCGCGCAGCCCCGCCTGCACCAGCCGGATGCGGCGCGGCGCGTTCGACAGCAGCACCACGCGCTTGCCCGCCGCCCGCAGCCGCCGCAGGCAGTCGACGGCGCCGGGATAAGGGGCGATACCATCATGCACGACGCCCCACAGGTCGACGATGAAGCCGTCATGGTCCTGCGCCAGCGGCGCGAAGCCGTCGAGGTGGCGCATCAAAGAGCGGTTCCCCTGGCGTCGACCCCCTTGAGGTCGGAGATGCGGTGGATGCCCTGCTCGCGCAGCAGCACGGAGAGGTCGGCGAGCAGGTTGCGCACCAGCGGCGGCCCCTGCAGCACGAAGCCGGTGTAGAGCTGCACCAGGTCGGCACCGGCGCGGACCTTGTCGAGCACGTGCTCGGCGCGCTCGATGCCGCCGCAGCCGACCAGCACCAGCCGGCCCCGGGCGATGCGCGCCACCGCCGCCAGCATCGCCGTGCTGCGCGCCCGCAGCGGCCG
>CAXTJP010000076.1:0-12464 GCA_964244615.1 uncultured Acetobacteraceae bacterium | reverse complement strand
CCGGACGCGCCGATTGCGGCGCGGAACGCGTCGCGGCCGCTGTTCCAGGCGATCGCGGCCGTCAGCAGGGCGGCCGGCTTGATCGCCGGCGAGGCGCCGAGCAGGATCCCGGTGCCGGGCGCGATCCGGCCGGTGCCGAACAGGTTCTCCATCGTCAGCGCGCAGGCCACCGCCGCGCCGCGCCGGTCCACCACCGCGAAGCTGGTCGAGGCGGGCAGCGCCGGCAGCTCGCCGCTGGCACCGCCGCGCTGCAGCAGGGCCAGCGGGTCGCCGCCCTTGCTGCGCCAGGTGGCCACCGTCGCGATCGACACGTCGGACAGGCCCTGGCTGACGGTGCCGCTATGCTCCAGGCCGAGGAACGCGGCCGCGGCACCAAGCCCGCCATCGGCGGGCGGCGGCAGGAACGCGACCTGGTCCTCGCCGGCCTTGACCACGATCGGGTTGGCCAGCACGGGAATGGCCCGACGCAGGTCGCCGGGGCTGAACGGCCCGCCGGCCTGCTCGCTCGCCTGCACCAGCCGCTGCGCGAGCAGGCCCTGATACAAGTCCCCGACGCCGGTCTGGCCCAGTCCCGTCAACGTGCCGGCGAGGTCGGTCTGGATCAGCCGCGCACCCTCGCCGAGCGGCGTGCCCCCGGGGGCGAACACCGCGGCCGAGCCGGGATCGCCGATCAGCGGCCCCCTGACCTGGGCCAGGTCGCGCCCCAGCGCGCGCGAGATGGAGAAGCCGGACGAAGCCGCCTGCTGCGCCGGCGCCACCAGCTCGGCGAATGGCTTGCTGCCGTAGCGCGCGCTGAGCAAATAGAGGCCGCGCGCCAGCATCGGCACCGAAGCCGGCCGGTCGCCGGCGTTGACGGACGGCGCGCGCGGGGTGAACAGCACCGCCTCCGGCACGCCGTGCCCGGGCGACCCGGCACCCGGCTGGTAGGCGACGCAGGCGCCGCCACCGCCCAGCGACGCGCGGGAGGGCAGGGTGACGGCGAGCATGAACCCGAGCGTCGCCGCGGCGTCGGCGGCCGACCCCCCGGTCGCCAGCACCTCGCGCGCCGCCAGCGCCGCCAGCGGCTCGTCCGCCACCACGCCGCCGATGAACCCGGTCAGGTGTTCGCCGGGATCGAGCGGGCCGCCCAGCAGGGTCTTGCGCACCGCATGCACGGTGCCGCAGCCGGGCACGGCCAGGCACAGGCCAAGGATCGCCAGGCCCCGCCACGTCCGGCCGCCCACGCGTATGCCCATCGGATCGATCACTTCCAGACTTCCAAGACGCACAGACTTCCAAAAACCATCGATTCCGAGCGACGGTGCAATAACCGCCTTCCCACGGCACGGCAACACGTGCGCCCGGGGCCGGCCGCCCGGCTCGCCAGCCACCGGAGCCGGTGCTAGAGGGCTGCCGGTCACCACGGCGAGGCCACCCGAGATGCGTTTCCTGCCTGTCCTGCTGGCACTCCTGTGCTGGCCCGCGCTGGCGGCCGACACGGCCTTCACGCCGGACCAGCGGCGCGAAATCGTCGAGATCATGCGCCAGGCGATGAAGGACGACCCGTCCATCCTGCGCGACGCCGTGGTGGCGCTGCAGGCGGCCGACCAGGCGCGCGAGGCCGCCGACCTGAAGACGCAGCTGTCCGAGAAGCGGCAGGCGCTGGTGGCCGACCCGGCCGACCCGGTGGCCGGCAACCCGAAGGGCGACCTGACTCTGGTCGAGTTCTACGACCCGCGCTGTCCGTATTGCCGGCGCATGCTGCCGGCGATCGCCGCGATGCTGAAAAAGGACCACGGCCTGCGCTGGGTGTTCAAGGACATCCCCGTGCTCGGCCCGGCCAGCACCATGGAGAGCCGGGCGATCCTGGCGGCGCAGCGACAGGGGGCGTACGGCAGGATGCAGGAGGCGCTGATGAGCAACCCGGCCCAGCCGAGCACCGCGATGATCGCCGACACCGCGCGCGGCCTGGGGCTCGACCCCGCCCGCCTCGCCGCGGACATGGACAGCCCGTCCGTGTCGCGCCAGATCGCCGCCAACATGGCCCTGGCGCGCGCGCTGAAGGTGGAGGGTACGCCCGTCTTCGTGGTCGGCGACACGCTAATCCCCGGTGCGGTGGACCAGGCCTCCCTCGAAGCCGCCGTCGCCGAGGCTCGCCAGCATAGCTAGGCGGCGTCTAGTGCACCGTGACCAGGACCTCGCGCACCTTCAGTCCCGGCTGCACCCGCACCGCCTGCTCCACCTGGCCGGGGGCCGCCCCGTTATCGACGATCGTCTGCGACACCGCGTGGCCGTAGCCCGCCGCCTGCATCGCCTGCTCGGCCTGCGCATCGGCGCCGGGCTGGTCGGGCACCAGGGTGGTCACCGTGAACAGCACGTCGGGCTTGCGCGCCAGCGCCCGCTGCACCGCGGTCGCGAGGGCCTCGCGATAGGGCGGATCGGGCGTCGTGTAGCGGATGGTGACCAGGGCCGGCACGGCCGCCGTGGGGGCGCTCGCCACCTGCAGCGGCACCGGCGGGCGTCCCGCGGCCGCGTCGAAGTCGCGCTGGTCGACCAGGTGGCACGCAGCCAGCAGGCAGGGCGTCAGGGCGATCAGCGCGGCGCGGGGTCTCGGCATGGCGCGGACCCTTGCAGACCTGTCCTGGCATCGCAACACGGCGCCCGTTGAGCACGCTCGCAGCTTGCTCCCCGCTTGCGCAAGCGGACCGGCAGGAGGGGCTCCGGTCGACGATCGTGACGCTGTCGCGGTCGCTGGACCGGCTGGCCGGCGAGCTGGCGGCGTCGCGCCGCGGCACCCACGCGGCTTCGAGCAGCCTGTGCGGGCCGTTCGCCCTGCTGCTCGGCCGCCATCTGCGGTTCGACGCCGCCGACCCGCTCTGGTCGGACCGCGACCGCCTGGTCCTGCCGCCCGAGATGGCGGGTTTGGGCACCGCCGCGTCCACCCTGCTCTGTGCCGCGTCGGAGCTGTTCCACGTGTCGGGACAGGTGCTCGGCACCGCCGTCGGGCTGGCGCTCGCCGAGCGCATGCTGGCCGCCCGGTTCGGCGGGTCGCTGGTGGACCATCGCTGCTGGGCGCTGTGCCGGGGCGAGGACCTGGCGTCCGGGCCGATCCAGGAGGCGGCCAGCCTCGCCGGGCAATGGCGGCTCGGCCGGCTGAGCGTTCTCGCTTCGGTGAGCGGGCCGGACGTGCCGGGGCTCGCGGGCTTTGCCGCCCATGGCTGGTCGGTGCGCCGCGCCAGGGCCTGCGACCAAGGCGAGGTTTCCGCCGCTTTCTCGGCCGCCTTGCGTTCGGTCAAGCCGACGCTGATCGCCTGCCTGTCCGATGCGAATGGGCGGGAGGCCGTCCCTGGTCGGCCTGACGGCGAGAGGGCGGAAGGCGGCGAGCCGGGCCTGCAGGAGGCGGCCTGCTGGGCGGTGGCGGGCAGGCGTGGTGCCGGCCCAAGGCGGGCCTGGCTCAAGCGCCTGGCGCGGCACGCTTTGCGTCCCGATTTCGAGCAGGCAATCCACGGCCAGCTCGGTGCCGGCTGGCACGAGCCGCTCAGCCAGCCTGCCTGGTTGACCGCAGGGCAGGCCATCTCCACCAGGCGGGCGGTCCACCTGGCCCTGGCCAAGCTCTCGCCACGGCTGCCCTCGATGGCGCTGCCGGCCGAGGCGCCGTGCCCGGCGCCGCACGTCGCCTCGTCGGCGCTGGCCGGGCTGGCGCTGCATGGCGGTCTGCTGCCGGTCGGCGCCCGTCCCTTGGGCGCGCTCGACCGGGTGAGGCCGGCGCTGGTCGACGCCGCCCAGGCCGGGCGGCAGCTGGTGCAGCTGCTGGTCGAGCCGCCCTCGCCCTGTGCCGTCGCCGGGCACCGCTCCGGGCTGCGCGGCATGCGCAACCTCGCCGTGTTCAGGCCCGCCGACGCGTTCGAGGCGCTGGAGTGCCTGGAGCTGGCGCTTCGGCGTGCGACGGGGCCGAGCGTTCTGCTGCTCTCCGATCAGGAGGTGGCGTTGCTGCCCGAGCGGCCGGGGCGCGCCCGCCTGGCCCGCGGCGCCTACCTCGTGGAACGGCCGCCCGGCCTGCGCGACGTCACCCTGGTCGCGAGCGGGCCGGAACTGCACGTGGCCCTGGCCGTCCGCACCCTGCTGGCGGCACGCCGGGTCGAGGCCGCCGTGGTGTCGCTGCCCTGCTGGACCCTGTTCGGCGCGCAGCCGGCCGAGTGGCGCGCGAGCGTGCTGGGCAGCGCGCCGCGGGTCGGGGTCGAGGCGGGCAGCGGCTTCGGCTGGGAGCGATGGCTGGGCGAGGGAGGGCTGTTCATCAGCCTCGCTCCGGGGCCCGGCAGCGCCGGCAGCGCCGGCCCGGAAGCCGACACGCGCCTGGTCGTCGCCATGGTGCTGCGCCATCTGGCGTCTGCGGCCACCTAGACACAGGCTGTCCATTTATCCAGAAAGCCCGCAGAACCGGTCCGTGGGGCTGGACGAAGCTGCGCGGACAACAAGGGGAGGGAACTCGGACGGATGGCTGTGAAAGTTGCGATCAACGGCTTCGGCCGCATCGGCCGGCTGGTGCTGCGCGCCATGGTGCAGAGCGGACGCACCGACGTGGAGCCGGTCGCGATCAACGACCTCGGCAGCGTGGAGGCCAACGCCCACCTGTTCCGCTACGACAGCGTGCATGGCCGCTTTCCCGGGGAGGTCGTGGTCGAGGGCGACAGCATCACCCTGCGCCTCAACGGACGCAGCTGGGGCCCGATCAGGGTATCCGCCGAGCGCGACCCGTCGAAGGTGCCCTACCAGGGCGTGGACGTGGCGATGGAGTGCACCGGCCTGTTCACCAGCAAGCAGAGTGCCGCGCAGCTGATCACGGCCGGCGCCCGCCGGGTGCTGGTCTCGGCGCCGGCCGACGACGTGGATGCCACCATCGTGTTCGGCGTGAACCAGTCGATGCTGAAGCCGGAGATGACGGTGGTCAGCAACGCCTCCTGCACCACGAACTGCCTGGCGCCGATGGCAAAGGTCCTGCACGAGGGCTTCGGCATCGAGCGCGGCTACATGGTGACCATCCACAGCTACACCGGCGACCAGAAGACGGTGGACACGCTGCATCGCGACCTGCACCGGGCGCGCGCGGCCGCACTCTCGATGATCCCGACCAGCACCGGGGCCGCCAAGGCGCTGGGGCTCGTGCTGCCCGAACTCGCCGGAAAGCTGGACGGCACCTCGGTGCGCGTGCCGACCCCGAACGTCTCCCTGGTCTCGCTGGACGCGAACCTGGCCCGGCCGGCCAGCGTGACCGAGGTCAACGCGCTGTTCAGGGCGGCGGCCAGCGGGCCGATGGCGTCCATTCTGGCGTACAATACCGAGAAGCTGGTCAGCAGCGACTTCAACGGCGTGGCCGCCTCCTGCACCTTCGACGCGACGCAGACCGCCTCGGTGGATGGCGGCAAGATGGTTCGAGTGGCCGGCTGGTACGACAACGAGTGGGGCTTCTCGTCCCGCATGTCGGATACCGCGGCGCTCTGGGGGAGCATGGCCTGATGTTCAAGACGATCGACGGCGTCGAGGTCTTCGGCAAGCGCGTGCTGTTGCGCGCCGACCTCAACGTGCCGGTCCGCGACGGCCGTATCACCGACGTCACGCGGCTCGACCGCATCTCGCCCACGATACGCGAGCTCGCCGATGCCGGCGCCCGGGTGATCATCGTCAGCCATTTCGACCGCCCGAAGGGCCGGCGGGTCGAAACCATGTCGCTGCGCCCGGTCTCGGCAGCCCTGCGCGACGTGCTCGGCCGCGACGTGTTCTTCGCCGATGATTGTCTCGGCCCGGTCGCCGAGGATGCCGTCGCCCGCCTCGAGCCCGGCCAGGTTCTGGTGCTGGAGAACACTCGCTTCCACCCGGGCGAGGAGGACAACGATCCCGAGATGGCGCGCCAGCTCGCCGCACTCGCCGACATCTACGTGAACGACGCCTTCTCGACCGCGCACCGGGCCCATGCGAGCACCGAAGGGGTCGCCCGCTACCTGCCGAGCCATGCCGGCCGCCTGATGCAGCGCGAGCTGGAGGGGCTGACCGCTGCCCTCGACCACCCCGACCGCCCGGTCTGTGCGATCGTCGGCGGCGCCAAGGTGTCCACCAAGCTGGCGCTGATCGGCAACCTGCTCGGGCGTGTGGACGTGCTGGTGATCGGGGGCGCCATGGCAAACACGTTCCTCGCGGCACAGGGCACGAAGGTGGGCCGCTCGCTGCAGGAGCCGGACATGCACGAGACGGCGCGCCGCATCCTGGCCGACGCGCGGGCCGGCGGCTGCGACATCATCCTGCCGGTCGATGCGGTGACCGCCACCGAGTTTCGTCCCGATCCGCCGACACGCACCGTGCCGGTCGGCGAGGTTCCGGACGATGCGATGATACTCGACGTAGGCCCCGCCACCGTCGCGCTGATCGAGGCGCGGTTGCCGAGCCTGCGCACCCTGGTCTGGAACGGTCCGCTCGGCGCGTTCGAGACGCCGCCCTTCGATGCGGCGACGGTCGCCCTGGCGCGCACGGTGGCCGCCGCCACCTCGGCCGGCACCCTGCGCTCGGTCGCGGGCGGCGGCGACACGGTGGCCGCGTTGAAGCACGCTGGGGTCGTGGACAGGATCAGCTACGTATCGACCGCGGGCGGCGCCTTCCTGGAATGGATGGAAGGCAAGATGCTGCCCGGCATACTGGCGCTGCAATCGCTCGACGGCGTGGCGATCCCGGCCTGAGCGGGGCGAGCGTCGAAGGCATGAAGCCGCTCGATCCACGTCCCGGCGGTTTCTGAAATATTCATCACGATTAACAAATCCTGTTGATCGCGGCTGCCGGCTTTGCCATGGTTCGCCCATGCAAAGCATCACCGCTGCCACCCTGCGTGTCACATCCGTCCTGGCGGTCGCGATGCTGCTGGGTGCGGCGGCGCCGGACGGGATGGACGTCCAGATCACCGATGTCGGGCCGCTCGCCCGGGCGGAGCGGCAACCGGCCAAGGTGCTGGCCTTCCAGAACACGATGTATCAGGCAGCGCCGATTCCGGACGAGGATGCCGCCCCGCCGCCGACCGCCGTGCGGACCGAGGCGCAGCTGGCGCCGAAGATGCTGGCGCCGCACAGCCTGTTCCAGGGTGATGGCTACTCGAACGGCTCCAGCCAGGAAGCCGGCCTGGAGCGTCGCAAGGCGGCCGCCGCCGGTCTCGGGCTCAGCGTTCCGGTCGATTGATCTTTCGCGTTCGTGACATCGTGAGGGCCATGGCGGCGGCTGCGACGGCCGCGTAGGTCAGGCCCATCTGCGCCATCGAGATCCTCACGCCCGGGATCAGGAAATCTGGGTCCTCGCAGGGTTTGGCCGGCCGCGACGGCATCGCCGACAGGCGCTCGGCCATCGTCATTCCGGAAAAGGCGGGCGCGCTGCAGGCCGGCAGCGGATCCGGCCACCAATGCTGCTCCACGCCGACATGTGCGGCCGACAGGCCTATCGCCACCAGCAACATGGCGAACACCCCCCACAACACGATCCGGGCAGGCAGGACGAAGGCCACCAGCGCCAGGGCCGCGCCCGCCTCGTAGGGCCGGCGTTCCAGCAGGCAGAACGCACAGGGCACCAATCCGAGCCAGGCTTCGGACCCGCTTGCCACCGCCAGGGGCGCCAGGCACGCCACTAGGGCAAGAAGGGCCAGCAGCCTGTCACGCGTGTTGGTGCGGCGCCGCCCCAGTGGGGCGGCGCCGTCGACGATCGCGGCGTCCGGCGTCAGCTCCAATGCTCGGGGATCCAGCGGCCACGCGGGCCCCAATGGCCGGGCACGAAACGGCTGTAGCCGGCATGCCGGGGAATCCACCGCTGCCCGACCCAGACGTAACGGCCGCCGATCCAGGTGTAATGACCCGGCTCCACGATGAAGCGCGGCCCCGGCCCCGGCGGGGGCCCGATCGGCGCCTCATAGGGCGGCGGCGGGAACGCCGGCTGCGCGGCGGCAGGGGTGAGGGTGGTCGTGGCGGCGAACGCCGACACGATGGCCAGGGCGGCCATGAACGATCTCATTGGCTATCAATCCTTCGCGTTTGCCGAGGGCTGCAACGCGCTCCAGTCTAGGCGGTTGTCGTAACGGCAAAACGTCGGGCAGATGAAAACCGCGACATGGGCGGCGTCGTCGTCGGCGCCCTCGGCGATGGCGTCACAGGTCGGCGTAGACATGCGCCTCGGCCGCCGCACCCGGATGCGTCACCGCGCCCAGATGCGCCGGGCCCACCAGCTGGGCGAATTTCCAGATGGCGCCGCTGCGATAGGCGGTCTGGCGCGGCCGCCAGGCGCTCCGGCGCTCGGCCCAGACGTCGTCGTCGAGCAGCGCGTCGATGCTGCCGGCCTCGGCATCGAGCACGATCCGGTCGCCGTTCCGCAGCAAAGCGATCGGTCCGCCGAGTGCCGCCTCCGGCCCGACATGGCCGACGCAGAAGCCGCGCGTGCCGCCGGAGAACCGGCCGTCGGTGATCAGCGCCACCTGCTCCCCCATGCCCTGGCCGTAGATGGCGGCGGTGGTGGACAGCATCTCGCGCATGCCGGGGCCGCCCCTTGGGCCCTCGTAGCGTATGACGATCACGTCGCCGGCCTTGTAGGCACGAGCCTGCACCGCCGCGAACGCCTCCTCCTCGCTGTCGAAGCACAGCGCCGTGCCCTCGAAGCGTTGCGCGTGCAGCCCGGCCACCTTCACGATGGCGCCGTCGGGGGCCAGGTTGCCGCGCAGGCCGACCACGCCGCCGGTGGGGGTGATGGCGCGGCTGACCGGATAGACCACGTCCTGGTCGAGCGGAAACACCACGTCGGCCAGGTTCTCGGCCAGGCTGCGGCCGGTGACGGTCAGGCAGTCGCCGTGCAGCAGGCCGGCATCGAGCAGCGCGCGCAGGATCACCGGGATGCCGCCGACCCGGTGCACGTCCAGCGCCACGTATTTCCCGCCCGGCTTGAGGTCGGCGATGTAGGGGGTGCGGCGCATGATGGCGGTGACGTCGTCCATGGTGAACACGATCCCCGCCTCGTGCGCCATGGCCGGCAGGTGCAGCGCCGCGTTGGTGGACCCGCCGGTGGCGCCCACCGTCACCGCCGCGTTCTCCAGCGCCCGGCGCGTCACGATGTCGCGCGGCCGGATGTTCCGCGACACGAGGTTCATCACCGCGCGGCCGGACTCCACCGCCCACGCGTCGCGCTCCTCGTAGGGCGCGGGCGAGCCCGCCGAGCCGGGCAGGGCCAGCCCGATCGCCTCGCTGACCATGGCCATGGTGTTGGCGGTGAACTGTCCGCCACAGGCGCCGGCGGACGGGCAGGCGACGCATTCCAGCGCGTGCAAATCGGCGTCGCTCATGTTGCCTGCCGCGTGCTGCCCCACCGCCTCGAACACGTCCACCACCGTCACGTCGCGGTCCTGGAAGCGGCCGGGCAGGATTGAGCCGCCGTACATGAACACCGCTGGCACGTTCAGCCGCAGCATGGCCATCATCATGCCGGGCAGGGATTTGTCGCAGCCGGCCAGGCCCACCAGCGCGTCGTAGCTGTGGCCGCGTATGGTCAGCTCCACCGAATCGGCGATCACGTCGCGCGACACCAGCGAGGATTTCATCCCCTGATGCCCCATGGCGATGCCGTCGGTCACCGTGATGGTGGTGAACTCGCGCGGCGTGCCGCCGGCCTCGTTCACCCCCTTCTTCACCGACTGCGCCTGGCGCGACAGCGCGATGTTGCACGGCGCCGCCTCGTTCCAGCAGGTGGCGACGCCCACGAAAGGCTGCGCGATCTCCGCCTCGGTCAGCCCCATGGCATGGTAGTAGCTGCGATGCGGCGCCCGCCCCGGCCCCTCGGTCACGTGTCGGGAAGGCAGGCGGGACTTGTCCCAGATGCGGTCGTTCATGGCGGTGGCCCCAACTTTTGCCGGAGGCTAGCGTGACCGGCCGCACGAGCAAGAGCGACCGCAGCGTGACAGACCTGCCGGCACGCGCTTGCTCCCGAAAGCAGGCAAATCTTCGAACACCCGACCAATGAGCGGAAGTTTTTTGGTCTTTTTTCAAAAAAGGACTGCTTGCCTTCGATCAACCTGCGGCGTTCGCTGCACTAGTAAGCGTCGCTCACGCTGCCTCCTGCTCCCGGTCCATGCCGTCGCCGAACAGGAAGTCGATGTCGCCGGCATCCAGCGCGCCAAGCTCGCCGCCCTCGCGCTCCTCGTCGCCCTCGCTGAACGCGATCGCCGCCAGCTCCGCCTTGCGGGCCTGCAGCTCCAGGATCCGTTCCTCGACCGTGTCGGCGGCGATCAGCTTGTAGACGAACACCGACTTGGTCTGGCCGATGCGATGGGCGCGGTCCGAGGCCTGGTCCTCCACCGCCGGGTTCCACCAGGGATCGTAGTGGATGACCGTGTCGGCACTCGTCAGGTTCAGGCCGCGGCCGCCGGCCTTGAGGCTGATCAGGAACAGCGGCACCTCGCCCGCCTCGAAGCTGCGCACCGGCTCGGCCCGGTCCGACGTGTCGCCGCGCAGCTCCACGAAGGCGATGTTCGCTTCGCGCAGTCGCGGCTTGATCAGGTCGAGCATGGAGGTGAACTGGCTGAACAGCAGGATGCGCCGTCCTTCCGGGATCATCTCGCAAACCATCTCGAGCAGATCGTCGAGCTTGCTCGACGTCTCATGCGCGCGCGCCGACCGCAGTTTCACCAGGCGCGGGTCGCAGCACGCCTGGCGCAGCTTCAGCAGCGCGTCCAGCACCACGATGCGGCTCTGCGCCAGGCTGCGCTCGGCGACCTGCTCGCGCACCTTCTCGTACATCGTCACGCGAATGGTCTCGTACAGCTCGCGCTGGTCGGGGGCGAGCGTGATACGGCGCAGGATCGTGTGCTTGGGCGGCAGTTCGGTCGCCACCTCGCTCTTCTTGCGACGCATGATGAACGGCTTGATGCGGCGCACCAGCTGCACGCGCCGTATCTGGTCGCCGTTCTTCTCGATCGGCGTGCGGAACCGCTTGGAGAAGCCGCGCCGGTCGCCCAGCAGCCCTGGCATCAGGAAGGCGAATTGCGACCACAGCTCCTCGAGGTTGTTCTCGATCGGCGTGCCGCTCAGGCACAGCCGCTGGCGCGCCTCGAGCTGGCACACGGCGCGGGTCGCCTTGGCATCCGGCGTCTTGATCGCCTGCGCCTCGTCCAGCACCACGATGTGCCAGTCGTGCTCCTTCATCTCCAGGATGTCGCGCGTCAGCACCGTGTAGGTCGTCACCACCACGTCGAAGCGTCGCAGCTGCTCGCGCTTGCGATGGCGGTCGAGCCCGTGCAGCACCAGCACGCGCAAGCCGGGCGCGAACTTGCCCAGCTCCGACGTCCAGTTCGCGATCAGGCTCGTCGGCACCACGATCAGCGCCGGATCGGTCATCCGGCCGCTGGCGTGCTCCACGGTGATGTGGGCGATGGTCTGCGCCGTCTTGCCCAGCCCCATGTCGTCGGCCAGGAACGCGCCGAGCCGGCTCGCCATCAGGTGCTGCAGCCAGTCCACGCCCTGCTGCTGGTAGGGCCGCAGGTCGCCGTGGAACTCGGGCGGCACCGGGGTCTCCGGGATCACCGGGTCGCCGCGGAAGCGCTCGCTGTAGGCCTGTATCTTGCCCGCGTCCTGCCAGCGGGTCAGCAGCAGCTGCTCCAGCTCGATCACGGTGGCGGCTTCCGCGTCCGGCAGCACGATCGTGTCCTCGCGTATGTCGGCCGCCTCGATCAGGTCGCCCATGATCGCCAGCATCCGGCGTATCCGCTCGGCCGGCAGCTTGACCACACGCCCGTCATCCAGCGTGGTGATCAGGTGCTCGCCGATCACCTGCGCGGTCTCCATCCCGCCGCGCGCCAGCAGGTTGCTCAGCACCGGCAGCAACGGGATGCGCACGCCGTCGATCTCGATGCCGAAATCCATCGAGAAATTGCCCGGCGTCTCGGCGCTCACCGCCACGTCGGTGATCCTGAGATCCCATTCGCCCACGTGCTGGACCATGCGCGGCCCGAAATCGCGGTCGATCAGGCTGCGGAACCCGAGTAATTCGAGCGCCGGCACGCGCTCGGCCACGAAGCGGTGCCAGCGCTCGCCGGCATCCTCGCCTCGGAACACGAACACGCGCCGCCCGCGCGCCGACCCGGCCGAGCCCACGCGCATCTGCGTGAAGCCGTCCTGGCGCAGCGTCTCGAGCGCGCTCGCCTCGGCCTCCACGTGCCGACGCACGAAGGTCGGGCCGCCCGGGGCGTCCACGCGCACGAACTGCCGCTCGTCGTCGCCGTCGCTCAGCGTGCCGCCGTAGTCGAAATCCAGGATCAGCGCGTCCATCAGCTGCAGGCGGCCGAAATCATCCGGCGCGCGCAGGCGCTGCAGCCGCAGCACCGGGGTCACCGGCCGTTCGACGATGGCGCGCTCGCTCTCGGTCGCGACCAGGGTGGAGACGCCGCGCACGCGGCCGAGGCGCGGGCGCAGCGTGACCGGCGGCGG
>CAXTJP010000075.1:0-12931 GCA_964244615.1 uncultured Acetobacteraceae bacterium | reverse complement strand
AGGGCGTGCTGCTCGGCCTCGGCGACCCCGCGGGCGCCGAGAGCGACCGGGTCTCCGCGATTTGGCGGCTGCGCGACCTCGCGCAGCAGGAGGGCCGCGACGCGGCGGTGTGGCGCGCCGGTGCCGACCTGCTGAAAATCTACCGCGACCTCGGCCTGACCGCGATGCCGCTCGGCCCCGACGGCCTGCCGCTGCCCGAGGGGGCGGTGCCCGTGGGCGGTGCCGGGCGCTACCTGTGCTGCGTGATCGAGCGCGACCTGAATGTGCTGCTGCCGCTGCTGCCAGCCCTCGGAAAGCCGCGTTTCCAGCCGGCGCTCTGAGCGGTCGGCCCGGAACCGGAGGCGCCGGATCCTGTTATCGACGCACTGCAACAACTATCCCTTCTGGAGCGCCTGATCGATGGTCGCCACCCCGCGAAGCCGCTCACGGTTGTCCGAAGGCCTGCCCTACCCGCTGGGGGCCAACTGGGACGGGCTCGGGGTCAACTTCGCGCTGTTCTCGGCCAACGCCACGAAGGTCGAGCTGTGCCTGTTCGACGACAGTGGACAGACCGAGCTGGAGCGGATCGAGCTGCCGGAGTTCACCGACGAGGTGTGGCACGGCTACGTGCACAACGCGCGGCCCGGCACGCTCTACGCCTACCGCGTGCACGGTCCCTACGCGCCGGAGGAGGGGCACCGCTTCAACCACAACAAGCTGCTGCTCGACCCCTACGCGCGCGCCCATGTGGGCGAGCTGACGTGGAACCCTGCGGTGTTCGGCTACACGATCGGCGCCGAGGGCGACGATCTGAGTTTCGACGAGCGCGACAGCGCGGAGTACATGCCGAAATGCCGCGTGGTCGACCCCGCCTTCACCTGGGGACGCGCCAAGAAGCCGAGCGTCTCCTGGGAGCGCACGATCTTCTACGAGACGCACGTGCGCGGCTACACCATGCGCCACCCGGCCGTGCCGGAAGCGATGCGCGGCACCTTCGCGGGCCTGGCCGTGCGCGAGGTGGTCGATTACATACGATCGCTCGGCGTGACCTCGGTCGAGCTGCTGCCGATCCACACCTTCATCAACGACGACTACCTGCTGAACAAGGGCCTGAAGAATTTCTGGGGCTACAACACGATCGGCTTCTTCGCCCCCGACCCGCGCTATGCCCGCGACCCGGCCTTCGCCTTTGCCGAGTTCAAGGAGATGGTGGCGCGGCTGCACGATGCCGGGCTCGAGGTGATCCTCGACGTCGTCTACAACCATACCGCCGAAGGCAACGAGCGCGGGCCGACCCTGAGCTTCAAGGGCATCGACAACGCGAGCTACTACCGTCTGATGCCGGCGCAGCCGCGCTTCTACATCAACGACACCGGCACCGGGAACACCGTCAACCTCAGCCACCCGCGGGTCATCCAGATGGTCACCGACAGCCTGCGCTACTGGGCCACCGAGATGCAGGTCGACGGATTCCGCTTCGACCTCGGCACCATCCTGGCGCGCGAGGCGGACGGCTTCGACGAGCAGAGCGGCTTCCTCAAGGCCTGCGGCCAGGACCCGGTGCTGAGCGGCGTGAAGCTGATCGCCGAGCCGTGGGATTGCGGGCCCGGCGGCTACCAGGTGGGCGGTTTTCCGCCCGGCTGGGCCGAGTGGAACGACAAGTATCGCGACACCGTCAGGGATTTCTGGAAAGGCGACGTGCCGCCGAAAGGCCTGGCGCCGCGCCTGTGCGCGTCGTCGGACGCGTTCAATCGGCGCGGGCGCAAGCCCTGGGCCAGCGTGAACTTCCTGACCGCGCATGACGGCTTCACGCTGAACGACGTCGTCAGCTACAATGAGAAGCACAACGACGCGAACGGCGAGGACAACAAGGACGGCACCGACAGCAACCGCAGCTGGAACCACGGCGTGGAAGGTCCGACCGACGACGACGCGATCTGCGAACTCCGCAACCGCCAGATGCGCAACATGATGGCGAGCCTGCTGCTGAGCCAGGGCACGCCGATGATCCTGGCCGGCGACGAGTTCGCCCGCAGCCAGAACGGCAACAACAACGCCTACTGCCAGGACAACGACGTCAGCTGGGTCGACTGGGACATCCATGCAAAGGGTGCGACCATGATCCAGTTCGTCCGCAAACTGACCGAACTGCGGCACGACTATCCCGTGCTCCGTCGCGGTCGCTTCATGACCGGCGACTGGAACGAGGATCTGCAGGTCCGCGACGTGACCTGGATCAACGCCTCCGGACAGGAGATGTGCGGCAGCGACTGGGATGACGGCAACATGCGCTGTTTCGGCATGCTGATGGATGGCCGCGCGCAGGCGACCGGCATACGTCGCCGCGGCTCGGACGCGACCATGCTGCTGGTGCTGAACGCCTATCACGACCTGGTCGGCTTCACCCTGCCCGACTGCACGGACGGCAAGCACTGGAAGCTGCTGTTCGACACCAACACGCCGGAGGTAGCGCGCGAGGAACCGTTCAACATCGGCGAAATCTACGACGTGACCGGACGGTCCTGCCTGCTGTTCCGCCTCAACGCGTAAGGCGAGTTGGCGCCGGGGGGCGACCGCCGCCCCCGGACAGCGTGCGGTGTGGAGCGGTCAGCGTCACATCTCCAGTTCCAGCCCCACCGAGACGGCCTGGTGCGGGGGTATCTGGAACCACTCGACCGGGCTCAGGCCGGTCTTGCTCAGGAACAGGTAGGCGTGCTGCAGGACGCGGCGGCTGAACGCGCCATGGCCGGTGGGTATCGGGCGCGGCAGCAGGAATACCGCCGAGTCCCAGTCGAACGGCAGCGCCTGCGGCAAGACCGTGCCGATGCAGGGCGTTTCCATGAACCCGAACCGCACCTCGCCCACGTAGAAACCGCTGCAGACCTGCGTGATGGTGGTGCGCTGCGCCGCCTCGACATAGGGCGTCTTGGTCAGGTCCACCTTGAGCAGCAGCACGTTGTCGTAACGACAATTCTCCCACAGCCAGCGATGCCGTCCCACCAGCGGCACCCAGTCGAGGTTCGAGGTGAGGAACACGGCGCTGCCGGTGCGGGTCGTCCAGCCCTGCATCCTCTGCTTGAAATCGGCGACGTTCATCGACCAGTCGGCGAGCGCACGCCGGTAGCGCGCGCGGCCGACGGTCCACAGCGTCAGCAGCGTGAAGACGAAACCGCCGATGACCAGCGGCACCCACGCGCCCTGCAGGATCTTGGCCAGGTTCGCCCCGAGGAAGGCGAAATCGAACGCCAGGAACGCGCCCGCCAGGGGCAGCGCGGTCCACAGGCTCCAGTGCCACACGCGTCGTGTCACCACGAAGAACACGATCGAGGTGATCGTCATCGTGCCGATTACCGCCAGGCCGTAGGCGTTGCCGAGCGCGTCCGACGAGCGGAAGCCGAGCACCACCGCCAGGCAGCCGATCATCAGGAAGCCGTTGACCACCGGCATGTAGATCTGCCCGCTGCTCTCTGCCGAGGTGTGGCGCACCGCGTAGCGCGGGGCGAGGCCGAGATTCACCGCCTGCCGCGTCAATGAGAATGCGCCTGAGATCAGCGCCTGGCTGGCGATCACGGTCGCCGCCGTGGACAGCGCCACCATCGGGTAGATGCCCCAATGCGGCAGCAGGCCGTAGAACGGCTCGGCGGCGGCCCGCGGATCGCGCAGCAGCAGCGCCCCCTGTCCCAGGTAGTTCAGCAGCAGCCCCGGCAACACCAGCCCGTACCAGGCCAGGATGATCGGGCGCCGGCCGAAATGGCCGAGATCGGCGAACAGCGCCTCGACACCCGAGAACGCGAGCACCACGGCGCCGAGCGTCGCGTAGCCGGTCCAGCCGTGCCCGGTCAGGAACCGCAGCCCGGCTCGTGGATCGAAACAGACGAGCACGGCAGGGTGCTGCACGATGCTGTAGGCGCCCAACGCGCCGATGGTGACGAACCAGGCCAGCATCACCGGCCCGAACAGCCTGCCCACGGTCTCCGTCCCGCGATGCTGCACCAGGAACAGCACCAGCAGGATGAGCACCGCCAGCGGCAGCACGTAGGGCTTCAGCGCGTCGGTCGCGACGCTCAGCCCTTCCACGGCCGAGAGCACGGAGATCGAGGGCGTGATCATCCCGTCGCCGTAGAGCAGCGCCGAGCCGAACAGCACCAGCAGGGTCAGCACCCCCGGCCCCGCGAACGCCCGCGGCGGGTCGGCCTGCTGGATCAGCCCCAGCATGGCCAGCGTGCCGCCTTCGCCGTCGTGGTCGGCGCGCAGCACGAACATCGTGTACTTCACGCAGACCGCCAGGACGATCGCCCACAGGATCAGCGACAGCACGCCGGTGATGGCCGCCGGGTCGGCGGCGAAACGCGGCGTGTCGTGGAACACCTGGCGCACCGCATAGAGCGGGCTGGTGCCGATGTCGCCGAACACCACGCCGAGCGCGCCCAGCATCAGCCCGGACAATTTCTTCTGCGGCATCAATCGGCCCCTCTGTGCCTGCGCACAACGCACGATGGCTGTGCGCGCGCATAACGCGCGACGGCGCGAATCGGCGACGCATGCGACCAGAGTGTCGAGTCGGATGGGCTAAAACAGGAACGACCGATAGAGATGATCGATCAGACGTTGGAGGCTGCCAGGCTGGACCCGGCGATCCTGCTCGCGGTGGGACTGGGTGCCGCGTCGTTGCTCCTGCTCATGCTGGTCGGCCTGGCGCTGCGCATCCTGGCCACCGTGCCGCCCCGCCGGGACCTGCAGGCGCTGCTCCTGCTGGCCGAGCAGTCGCTGGCGGGCCAGCGCACGGAAGCCGAACGCACACGCGTCCTGCTGGCCAGCACCGAGCGGGCGCTGGGCGCCCGGATGGACGCAGTGCAGCTGGCGATGGAGCAGCGCCTGGGCGGCCTCACCACACGCCTCGCCCGCGACTCGGGCGACAGCCGCACCCTGCTGGAAGCCAAGCTGCGGGAGATGGCCGAGCACACCCGCAACCGGTTGGCGGAAATCCAGCGCAGCGTGAACGAGCAGCTTACCGAGGCCGTGGAGCGGCAGATGCAGACCAGCTTCGGCCGGGTCATCGAACAGTTCGCCGCGGTGCAGAAGGCGGTGGCCGAGGTGCAGGCGGTCACCGCCCAGATCGGCGACCTGCGTCGCGTGTTCTCCAACGTGAAAAGCCGCGGCGGCTGGGGCGAGACCCAGCTGCGCGCGCTGCTGGACGACCTGCTGCCGGTCGGCGGCTACGTCGCCAACGCCAGGTTGCGCGAGGGCAGCCTGGAGGTGGTCGAGTTCGCGGTGCTGATGCCGGTGCCGGGCCGGCAGGCCGGCGAGGCACGGCCGATGCTGGCGGTGGATGCCAAGTTCCCCACCAGCGACTACGAGCGCCTGCTGGACGCGACGGAGGCGGCCGACGCGGAGGGCGAGCGGACGGCGCGTCGGGCGCTGGAAACCCGCCTGCGCCTGGAGGCGCGCAAGATCGCCGACAAATACATCGTGCCGCCCGTGACGGTGGAGTTCGCGGTGATGTACCTGCCGACCGACGGGCTGTACGCCGAGGCGGCCCGCATGCCCGGCCTGATCGACGAGCTGGGCCAGCGGCTGCATGTGATGGTGATGGGACCGAGCCTGCTGCCGGCCCTGCTGCGCACCGTGCAGCTCGGCTACGTGACGCTGGCGCTGGAGCAGAAATCCGGCCAGATCGCCGAACTGCTGGGCGAAACGCGGCGCGAGATGCTGACGATGGACGACACGCTGGAACGACTGGCCCGCAACGCCGGCACGATGTCGCGCACCATCGAGGACGCGCGCCAGCGCACCCGGGCCGTCACACGCAAGCTGCGCGGCATGGAGACGCTGGGGTGAGGGAAGGCCAGGGGGCTTTGCCCCCTGGACCCCCACCAGGGCGAGGCGCCCTGGCCCCAATCATGGAAGGCAAGGAAGGGGGCATCACCCGCGTGTATCCGCGACCCGTCGGCTCGCCCCCTTCCACCCTAGCGCCACGGCACAGCACTTGCTGTGCTGGCGACCAGTCGCGGGAGATGAGCGTGCACGATCGGCAGAAGACCTTCCTGGGCCACCCGCTCGGCCTCTCCGTGCTGTTCGGGACCGAGCTGTGGGAGCGGTTCTGCTACTACGGCATGCGGGCGCTGCTGACCTTCTACATGGTCGATTTCCTGTTCGTGGGCCGCCAGCCGGACCGTGTGCTGGGCTATGCCGGCGTGAAGTCGGTGCTCGAATGGATGTACGGCCCGCTCGGGCCGCAGCCGCTCGGGGCCCTCATCTACGGGCTGTACTCGGCCTTCGCCTACCTGACCGGCATCGTCGGCGGCACCATCGCCGATCGCTACCTGGGGCAGCGACGGGCGGTGATCGTGGGCGCCGTCACCATGGCGGTCGGCGAGTTCCTGCTGATGTCGCCGGCGTTCTTCTTCATCGGCCTGATCGTGCTGGTGGTCGGCAACGGGTTCTTCAAGCCGAACATCTCGACCCAGGTCGGCGGGCTGTACGCGCCCGGCGATGCGCGGATCGATCGCGCGTACTCGATCTTCTACGTCGGCATCAACCTGGGCGCCCTGATCGCGCCGCCGATCTGCGGACGGCTGGGCCACGCGCCGCCGGGCCAGCCGCCGCACTGGCAATACGGCTTCGGCGCGGCCGGAGTGGGCATGCTGATCGGGCTGGCCACCTTCCTGATCGGCCTGAAACGCCTGCCGCCCGACATACGCGGACGGCGCCGCATCGCCGAGGCGGCTTCGGGCCAGGTGGCCGCCCCGCTCGGCGCGCGCGATCGCCAGGCGGTGGTGGCGCTGATCCTGGTCGCGTTCTGCAACCTGTTCTTCTGGGGCTGCTACGAGCAGCAGGGCATCACCATCGCGCTGATGGCGGAGCGCAACACCGACCTGTCCAACTGGTTCGGCACGCTGGCGCCGGAGGACGTGCAGTCGTTCAACCCGTTCTTCATCTTCACGCTCACACCGCTGATCGTGTGGTTCTGGGCCAGGCAGGCGCGCGCGGGCGCCGAGCCCTCCCCGGTGACCAAGATGGCCATGGGCTGCGCGCTGACCGCGCTGAGCTACGGCCTGCTGATGTGGCCGGCCGTAGCCGTCGATGGCGGCCACAAGGTGGGCGTATGGTGGCTGCTGGCCGCCATGGGCCTGCTGACGGTCGGCGAACTCTACCTGTCGCCGGTCGGCCTGTCGCTGTTCAGTCGCGCCGCCCCGGCCAAGGTCGCCTCGCTGATGATGGGGGTGAACTTCCTGTCCAACTTCGCCGGCAACTACCTGGCGGGCTATCTCGGCCATTTCTGGGACGGCATGGGCAAGGTGCCGTTCTTCGGCATGATCGCCGGCATCGCCGCCGCCACCTCGCTGGCCATCTTCGCGCTGAGCCGGGTGCTGAACCCGATCCTGGACCAGGCTGCGCCGGACGGGGTTGCGTGAGCCTGCCCGGCCGGCTGGCATGGCGCCGGCTGCTGGCGCGGAACCAGCAATCCGTGGTGTTCCTGCACATCCCCAAGACGGGGGGCACCAGCCTGACCCACGCCTTGGGCGCGCATTTCCCCCCCGCCCGCCGCTTCACCGACAACGGCAACATCTCCCGCAGCCTGTTGGCGCGCCACGCGCGCGACCTGCGGTCGGGGTGCTTCCTGTACGGCCACCCCGAGCACGACACGCTGGACGGCATGGTGGCAGCGCGGCTGGTGACGGTGCTGCGCCGGCCGGTGGACCACGCGATATCGAACTACCTCTATATCCGGCGCGAGCCCGGCCTGCCGCTGCACCGCGACGCGATGGCCTGGAGCTTCTCCGACTTTCTGCGGCACCATTGGCCGGTGATGGTGTTCCAGGCGACCTCGCTCGACGTCGCCCAGTCGGTGACCGGCCTCGACACGCGCGAGACCTTCTTCGATCGCCTGCCGCGTATCCGTGCCTTGCTGGATCGTATCGACTTCGTCGGCTGCCAGGACCGTCTCGACGAACTGCTCGTCGTGCTGGCGGCTTCGCGCGGCCGGCGCCCGACGCCGGCCGATCGCCTGAACACGTCCCCCCGCTCTCCCGGGCATCTGGCCACGACGGAGGCGATGCGCGCCCAGTACGAGGCGCTGCGACAGGCGCCGGACACCGCGCCGCTGATCGCCGCCGAGCAGGCGCTGTACGACCAGGCGAGCCGGTTGGCAGACGGCCAATACGCGGCGGCCTGCGGGCGGGTTGGGTGAAGGAGAGCCAGGAAGGGGGCGAGCCCACGAACCGTCGATACACGCGGGTGACGCCCCCTTCCTTGCCTTCCATAACGGGGTCTGGGGCCGCGGGCCCCAGCGGGGTCCAGGGGCAGAGCTCCTGGCCTTTCTCCCAACCCACGCCGTTGCCCGCCGCATGGAACGCCCGTAAAGAGCCGCCCCAGCCATGCCGCTCAGACAAGACGGACCACGACGCGCGACGGCGCTGCTCACGGCACTCGCGCTGTCCGGCTGTGGCGTAGGCCCGGCCTACAAAAAGCCCGTGACCGAAATGCCGCCCGCCTTCACCTCGGCCGCCGCCCCGCCCGCCGCACCCTTGCCGACGACCGGATGGTGGCGCGGCTTCGGCGCACCGGAGCTCGACCGGCTGATGGACCTGGCGGCGGCGGGCAGCCCCGACGTGCAGGCGGCCGCGGCGCGCATCGTCCAGGCCGACCAGGCTGCACGCGTGGCCGGCAGTCCGCTGTTGCCGGCGATCACCGGCACGATCGGCCAGAGCTACACGCGCACCGGCGTGTCGAGCGGCGGCTTCACCTCGCTCTCGGGGCTGACCACCTCCGGCGTCACCGGCGGCACGGGGTTGACCACGACCGGCACGACGGGCGGTACCACCACGACCGGCACCACCACGGGCACCACCGGCACCAGCATCGGCACGACGACCACGGGCACCAGCACCACCGGCACGACGACCACGGGCACGACCGGTTCGACGCTGGGCGGCTCGACCAGCCACTACATCGACAGCCGCAGCTACTCGGCCCAGCTCTCGGCCTCCTACGAGGTGGATTTCTGGGGCAAGAACCTAGACGCGCTGCGGGCGGCGCAGGCCGCCGCCCTGGCCAGCCGCTTCGACGCGCAGACGGTGTGGCTGACCACCTCGTCCTCGATCGCCACCACCTACTTCCAGGCGGCCGGCTTCCGCGACCGGCTGGCCATCGCCCGCAACAACCTCAAGACCGCGTCCGATGTGCTGGACGCGTTCCGCGGCCGGCTGACCGTCGGCACCGCCAGCCTGCTCGACGTCAGCCAGCAGGAGGCGCTGGTGGCCGGCTACCGCGCCCAGATACCCGCCCTGCAGAGCCAGTACCAGCAGGAGGTGCTGGCACTCGGCATCCTGGTGGGCGTGCCGCCGGAGCGTATCGTGCTGGACCCGGCGCCGCTGGTGAGCCTGGCCTTGCCCGCGGTGAACCCCGGCCTGCCGTCCGACCTGCTGCGCCGCCGGCCGGATGTCGCCTATGCCGAGGAGGAGCTGGTCTCGCAGAACCAGACGGTGCGGCAGGATTTCGCGGATTTCTTCCCCTCGCTGCAGCTGACCGCGTCGGGCGGGCTGTCCAGCGCCGCGCTGTCGATGATCACCGGCCCGGGTACGGTGGTGGCCAGCCTCGCCAGCCAGCTGGTGCAGACGATCTTCGACAACGGCCTGAAATCGGGCACGCTCGGCCAGGCGAAGGGGCGCTATCGCGAGCTGGTCGCCGATTACGTCAAATCGGTGCTGCAGGCGCTGACCGACACCGAGACGGCGCTGACCCAGGCGAGTTTCGCCGCCGAACAGGAGCGGCTCGAGACCGAGGCGGTGCGCACCGCGCAGCGCTCGGCCGACATCGCGCGCGCCCAGCTGCAGGCCGGCACGGTGGACATCGTGACGGTCCTGAACACCCAGACCACCCTGTTCGGCGACCAGGACACGCTGGCGCAGGTCAGGATCTCGCGCTTCACAGCGCTCGTCTCGCTCTACAAGGCGCTGGGCGGCGGCTGGGACCGCGACTTCACGGAGCACCGGCCGGCATGAAACGCTTCCTCGCGGCACTCTTCATCGGGCTCGCCATCATCGGCGGCCTGGTCTGGCTGCGGTCCAGCCAGCACCGCAAGGAGGCCGCCGTGACCCCCGACACCACCATCCCGGTGGCGACCGCCGCGGCGGTGCGCGCCGACGTGCCGCTGACGGTGGACGGCATCGGCACGGTGCAGGCGCTCAACACCGTCAACATCCGGCCGATGGTGGACGGCCCGCTGACCGAGATCCGCTTCCGGGAAGGCCAGGACGTACGCGCGGGCGACGTGCTGGCGCGGATCGACCAGCGCACCTACCAGGCGGCCTACGACCAGGCGGTCGCCAAGAAGGCGCAGGACGAGGCGAGCCTGGCGAATGCCCAGCGCGACCTCGGACGCTACGACAAGCTTGCGAAAACGCAGTACACCACGGCCCAGCAGGCCGACACCCAGCGTTCGACCGTCGCACAGGACGAGGCGCTGGTCCGGCAGGACCAGGCCCAGGTGGACAGCGCCCGGACCAACCTGTCCTACACAACCATCGTGGCGCCGGTGGCCGGCCGCACCGGCATACGCCAGGTCGATCTCGGCAACCTGGTGCACAGCACCGACGCGACCCCGCTGACGGTCGTCACCACGCTGCGCCCGATCTCTGTGGTGTTCACCCTGCCGCAGCAGACGCTGCCCATGGTCGTCGCCGCCATCGAGGCGAGCCGGGCGGAGGGGGGCGCCGAGGTGCTGGCCCTGCCGCAGGACGGCGTCGGCCAGGATGGCAGTGTCGGCACGGTGCTGGATCGCGGCCACGTCGCGGTTCTGGACAATCAGGTGGACCAGAACACCGGCACCATCAAGCTGAAGGCGGTGTTCCCCAACCCGGCCCTGCGGCTCTGGCCCGGCGCCTTCGTCAACGTGCGGATGATGCTTCGGGTCGACCGGCAGGTGATCACGGTGCCCACCGCCGCCGTGCAGCGTGGGCCGCAGGGCGCGTTCGTCTTCACCCTGGATTCCGGCGACCTGGCGCGGCGCCACGCCATCACGGTCATCCGACAGGACGAAACCGTGGCCGTGGTCTCGGCCGGGCTGTCTGCCGGAGAGACCGTGGTGACCGATGGCGCTTCGCGGTTGACCGAGGGCAGCCATGTCCGGCGCATCGCCGGCGCTGCCGTGCCGCCCGTCGAGGGCTGATCAGGCACCTCTTTACAGGAAAGATGATCAAAAGTCGTCGCATACACGCGCTGATTGTGCTACGTTCCAACAAATACGCAATTTTGGCTAGAGATCTGGAATGAGGCAGACTTATAGATTCGGCTTTCCCGAGGCGCTTGGTTTTGGATTCCTGGGCGGCACTGCCGGCGCTGTTCTCTCCGACGTCGTCGGCCCGGGTGACGCTATCTGCACGACCGTCGGCAGCGTCGCCGGTGCTGTGCTGCTGCCATTGGCCATCACGGTCACCGTGCGTCTGCTGTCCGGCCGAGCCCGTCGCTCGTCCGCGCAGGGCGTTTCGGCCTGATCGGCCCGGTCCCGACCATTTTGGTCGGCGTACCTCTCAGGCAAAGCGCTCCAGCCGGGCCGCCGCTTCCGTCATGTCGGCTTCCGGGCCGCAATAGCTGAACCGGACGAAATGTCGGCCTCTCTGCCGGTCGAAATCGACGCCGGGGGTGGCGGCAACGCCGGTTTCCGCCAGCATCCTGGCGCAGAAGGCGACGCTGTCGTCGGTCCGGTCCGACACGTCGGCGTAGAGGTAGAACGCGCCCTCCGCGGGAGACAGGCGGGTGAACCTCGCCTGCGGCAGGGACTGCAGCAGGCGGCTCCTGTTGCGGCGATAAAGGGCGACGTTGCCGCCCAGCTCGTCGTGGCAGTCGAACGCCGCCATCGCCGCCACCTGGCTGACATGGGGCGGGCTGATGAACAGGTTCTGCGCCAGGCATTCGACCGGGCGGACCAGATCCTCCGGCAGCACCATCCAGCCCACCCGCCAGCCGGTCATCGAGAAGTATTTCGAGAAGCTGTTGACGACGATGGCGCCGGGGATCGTGGCCGCCGTGCTGGCGGGCTCGCCATAGGTCAGCCCGTGGTAGATCTCGTCGGACACCAGCCGTGTGCCATGGCGGACGCACCAGGCGCCGAGCGCTGCCAGGTCGTCCGCGTGCAGCATCGAGCCCACCGGGTTGCACGGGCTCGCCACGATCAGCCCCTGCGGCGGCGGGTCCAGCCGGTCGAGCATGTCGGGCGTCGGCTGGAACCGCGTCTCGGGCCCCGCCGGCAGGATCACCGGTTCGATGCCCAGGGCGGTGAGCACGTTGACGTAGGGCGGGTAGAACGGGGCGGCCAACGCCACCCGGTCGCCCGGGTCGAAGGCGGCCAGGAACGCCAGCGGGAACGCGCCGGACGCGCCCGTGGTGACCGCCACCCGCGCGCGCGGCACCGCCACCCCGTACCAGTGCCGGTAATGCGCCACGATCCGTTCGCGGAGCCCGACGAGGCCAAGCGCCTCGGTGTAGCCCATCGACCGACCGGCGGAGAGCGCCGCCTGCGCCGCGGCGACCGCCCCGAAGGCGCGCCGGTGCCGGGCTGCCCGACCTCCATGTGTATCACGTGCGGCGCCCCCGCCGGCAGCGCCGCCTGCTGCGCGTTGGCGGCCGCAATCACGTCCATCACCCGAAACGGCGGCACTTGCGCAGCCCGACCGATCTTCATCACGCCCCCAATGAACAAAAGTCTTTTGCTTCTTTTCTTCAAGAAAGAAGGCCTTCTTTCTTGAAAGAAAGAAGCAAAGAACTTTTGGTAATCAGCTTCCGCCGGCCGACAGGCCGGCGCCGCGTACGTCGCTGGCGAAGCGGCAGCTTTCCTCGCCGCCGGGCAGGTAGCGCGTGCAGCCTATGGCGTTGGCGCGGCCGGGGTCGGGCACCGGCACGCGCGGCGGCAGGTCGCCGCTCATCGCCTGGCCCAGCGCGACCGCGCCCGCCA
>CAXTJP010000074.1:0-12933 GCA_964244615.1 uncultured Acetobacteraceae bacterium | reverse complement strand
GCTGAGCCGCTCGCCGAGCAAGGCGAGCTCCAGCGCCTTGACCCGCCCCACCGCGCCCGACGCCGCGTCCACGTACCAGGGGCCGGTGTCGCCGGTCAGGATACCCGAGCGCGCCGGCAGGCGCGGCGTCTGGTTGGCGGGAAAGCCGCGCTCGGGGCCCTGCACCAGCCGCTTGCCGGTGGCCGACCAGCGCGCGTTGTCCAGCCGCAGCAGCACGGCGATCAACGGCGCCACCGAAGCCGCCGGCACGCCGACGCGGCTCGACGTGCCGGCGCCGAGCAGGTGCGCCAGCGCGATGGCCGCATCCCCGGCACTCGCCTCCTCGATCAGCCGGGCCGGGGTGGTGGGCTCGATTCGGGCGGTCCGCTCGCCCACCAGCGACAGCGACACGAAACACGCATCATCGTCAGCGCCGGACTCGAGGTTCACCAGCAGGCGCTGCTTCTCCGGCGCCGGCGCTGCGGAAAGGTTCTCCAGGAACGTGGCCTGCTCGGCGCGACGCAGGGCGGGGAAGCGGTCGAGTGCCGCAAGCGCGGTCGCGGCCAGATGCGGGCAGTTCACCAGCCGGCAGGTGCAGCGGTTCTCGAACACCACGCGCCGTCCCATGGCGACGGGCGTCATACGCGCGGTGCGTCGCACCCCCTTGTCCTCGACCACGCCCACGATCGTCTCGCCGTTCAGCGCAACCTCCACCGCGGCCATCAGCAGAAAGGTCCGGCCACGCGTCAGTGCGCGTGCCTCGAAGATGCGGCCGAGGTCTTCGGAGGAAAACGGGACGGGCAAGGGCTGCGGCTCGCATGCAGTGGGCCGGGTGTTCTGGGGCCTTACGCAGCCGATCGCAACTGCCATCCGGCGACCCGGCTTGCGTTTTTGCTGCGCTGCACTGTACGCCCCGCCCATGAGCCTTCTCACCATCTCCGGCGTGACCCTGCGCATGGGCGGACGCACCCTGCTGGAGGCGGCCGACCTCACCGTCGATGCCGGCCGCCGCATCGGCCTCGTCGGCCGCAACGGCGCCGGCAAGTCCACCCTGCTGCGCGCCATCTCCGGCGAGCTGGCGGTCGATGGCGGCGACATACGCCTCTCCGCCCGCGCCCGCATGGCGCAGGTCAGGCAGACGGCACCGTCGGGCCCCGCGACCCTGCTCGACACCGTGCTGGAGGGCGACCAGGAGCGGCTGTCCCTGCTGGCCGAAGCCCACGAGGCCGAGCGCGGCCACCTGCCGCCCGAGCGCGTGGCCGCGGTGTGGGAGCGGCTGCACGCGATCGACGCCGACACCGCGCCCTCGCGCGCCGCCACCATCCTGGCCGGGCTCGGCTTCGACGCCGAGGCGCAGGGCCGCCCGCTGGACGCGTTCTCCGGCGGCTGGCGCATGCGCGTGGCGCTGGCCACCGTGCTGTTCTCCGCCCCCGACCTGCTGCTGCTGGACGAGCCGACCAACCACCTCGACCTCGAAGCGACGCTGTGGCTGGAGAGCTGGCTGGCCCGCTTCACCGGCGCCGCCCTGGTCGTCAGCCACGACCAGGGGCTGCTCAACCGCGGCGTCCAGTACATCGCCCACCTGGACCAGCGCCGGCTGAACCTGACCCCCGGCGGCTACGACGAGTTCGTCCGCATACGCACCGAGCAGGCGATGCAGCAGGCCCGCGCGGCCGAGAAGATACAGGCGCAGCGCGCGCACATGCAGGCCTTCGTCGACCGTTTCCGCGCCAGCGCCAGCAAGGCCAGGCAGGCGCAGAGCCGCATCCGCGCGCTCGAAAAACTTCCCGTGATCGACAGCGTCATCGAGGATTCCGTCACCCGCTTCGCCTTTCCGGAGCCGAAAAGCCTGCCGCCGCCGATCCTCTCGCTGGACGGCGTCTCGGTCGGCTATGGCGGCAGCCCCGTGCTGAGCCGGCTGGGCATGAACTTCGAGATGGGCGACCGAATCGCCCTGCTCGGCGCCAACGGCAACGGCAAATCCACTTTCGCCAAGCTGCTGGCCGGCCGGCTGGACCCCTCCGCCGGCCAGCTTCGCCGTCCCGGCAAGCTGCGCGTCGGCTACTTCGCCCAGCACCAGGAGGCCGAGCTCGACCCGCGCGAGACGGCGCTGGACCACATCGCGCGCGCCCTGCCGCAGGCGCCGGCCACCCAGCAGCGCGGCCAGCTCGCCCGCTTCGGCCTGGACCGCGACCGCGCGCTGACGCCCACCGCGTCGCTGTCGGGCGGCGAGCGCGCCAGGCTGCTGCTGGCGCTCGCCACGCGCGACGCGCCGCAGCTGCTGATCCTGGACGAGCCCACCAATCACCTGGACATCGACGCCTGCGACGCGCTGGTGCGCGCGCTGGCCGAGTTCGCCGGCGCCGTGCTGCTGATCACCCACGACCCCCATTTGGTCGAGCTGGTCGCGGACACGCTGTGGATCGTGAGCGACGGCACGGTGGCCCCCTACGAGGGCGACATGGAGGATTACCGGACGCTGCTGCTGAAGAAGGGCCGCGCGCCGAAGCAGGCCAGCGGGAACAGCCGCAAGGACGAGCGAAGGGCGAGGGCGCTGGCGCGGCAGGCCGGGGGTTAGTCAGGTGTCCGCAGAAACCTCCGCGACAGCATTATGACCAGAAGTCATTCGCTTTTTTCTTCAGAGAAGGCCTTCCTTGCCTATCGCCGCCCCAGCGGCTGGTAGCGCTCGACGTCGAAATACACCGTCAACGGCAAATCCTTCGCCTTGACCCAGCCCGACACGCCGACGCCGGAGAACCCGCCGATGTGGCTGCCGCCGCCCACCATGCCGGAGACGGCCCCGCCGTAGTCGAACGGCAGCACGTGCGACTTCACCGCAGGCGCCGCGCTGCAGGCCACCGCGAACCCGCCGCAATCCTGCGGCGGCGCCAGCGGGGCGAGCTCGGTCGGGTCCCGCGCGGTGTCGTACAGCGCCAGGGGGGCCGCCTGCGCACCCGAAGCGGCCAGTCCAAGCACCGCAGCGATCATCACCCTCATCAAGCCATCTCCCGCCTGGCGGTCACATTACGGAAAGGCGCCGTGACAACAAACACCACCGCCCCAATCTTGCGGCGTGCCATCGCGCGACGTCGCGCCACGAACGGTAACGCCGAGGAGGCCGTCCATGCTGATCGAAACCTGCGACCAGGACCATGTCCTGGCCGGGGAACTCCGTCGCTTCATCGCCGAGCCGGCGTTCCCCTGCGTCGGCGCCAAATCGGCGCTCGCCCGCGGCCAGCTCGCCATCGTGGTGGCGCGCGACATCGCGTCCGCCTGGGACGACCTGCGCATCTATCCGCTGCTGCTGGATTTCGTGGACAGCTACCGCCTGGAGCCCACGCTGTTTCGCAGCTTCGCCGTGGTGTTCGAGGGGCCGCACGGGCTGTCCGAGACGGCGTTCGAACATCACCTCTGGAACCGCGTGCAATCCCTGTCGGACAAGGATGCCTGGCAGGGCAAGCCGTACGATCGCCGCGTGAGCCCCGATCCACACGACACCGATTTCTCGCTCAGCTTCGGCGGCGAGGCGTTCTTCATCGTGGGCCTGCACCCGGCCGCAAGCCGGCCGGCCCGGCGTTTCCAGGCGCCGACGATGGTGTTCAACCTGCATGACCAGTTCGAGACCCTGCGCCAGCAGGGCGCCTATGAGCGGCTGCGAAGCAGCATCCTGTCGCGCGACGTGGCGCTGGCCGGGTCCGTCAACCCGATGCTGGCGCGCTACGGCGAGAGCTCCGAAGCCCGCCAGTACAGCGGCCGGGAGGTCGGCGCCGATTGGCAGTGCCCGTTCCGGCCGAGGCAGGGTTCGTGAGCCACGCCACCCTGGCGCCCGGCGTGCAGGAGATCGCACCCCGCAGCGGCGTTGCGTTCACCCTGGCGCGCGGCCAGACCCTGACGGTCATCGACCCGCTCGGCGAACAGGTGGCCGACCTTGTGGCCTTCCGTGCCGACGACACCGACGAGGTCATCTCGTCCGGCCGGACCCTGGACTATGCCAGCCGCATCTTCCTGACCACCGGCGACCCGCTCTACTCGAACCGCAGCCGGGTGCTGCTGCGTATCGTGCAGGACACGGTCGGCCGGCACGATTTCCTGCTGACGCCGTGCTCGGCCGACACGTTCCGCATCATCTACGGCGACGTTGCGCCGCACCGCGGCTGCTTCGGCAATTTGGCGGCCGCACTCGCCCCCTACGGCATCGGGCCGGACCGCATTCCGGTGGCTTTCAACGTGTTCATGAACGTGGCGGTGGACGGCGACACCGGCGCGCTGCGCGTAGACCCGCCGAGGAGCCGCGCCGGCGACCGCGTGGTGTTCCTGGCCGAGCAGGATTTGGTGGTCGGCCTGACCGCGTGCTCGGCCCTGCAATCCAACAATTTCGCGTTCAAGCCGATCCACTACGTGATCGCCTGAACACCCCGCTGTCGCCAGCCCTGCCGGGCGCGTCTATACAGCCCGGATGCCGCCTTTCTGGAAAACCAAGACGCTGGCGCAGATGGACGCGGTCGAATGGGAGCAGCTGTGCGACGGCTGCGGCCGCTGCTGCCTGCACAAGCTGCGCGACGACGACACCGGCGAGATCGCCTGGACCAACGTCGCCTGCCGCCTGCTCGACAACCACAGCTGCCAGTGCAGCGACTATGCGCGCCGCCGCCGACGCGTCCCCGACTGCGTGCAGCTGACCCCGCAGCAGGTGGCCGAGATCGACTGGCTGCCCCCCTCCTGCGCCTATCGCCGCGTGCACGAGGGCCGCGACCTGGCCTGGTGGCACCCGCTGGTCTCCGGCGACCCCGCGACCGTGCACCAGGCCGGCGCCTCGGTGCGCGACCGGGTCATCGACGAGCGCACCGCCGGCAACCTCGAATACCACGTGGTCGACTGGCCAGGGCGGCGGCCACGGGCGGCGCCGAAGCAGGGTGCCAAGCGCGCCGGCATCGACGTCCTGCCTCCATCACGGCCTGACGCTACCGCCGGCGACGATTGACCACCGTCCATTCAGCGCTCGCCTTTTGCTTGCTGATCAATTACCAAAAGTTTTTGCTTCTTTCTTGCAAGAAAGAAAGATTTCTTTTCTGTATCAAAAGCTCGCCTGCAACATCCGCCCGGCTTGTACGGCGAAATACGTCAGTATCCCGCTGGCGCCAGCGCGCTTGAAGCCCAACAGGCTCTCCATCATCGCGCGCTCTCGGTCGATCCAGCCGCGTTCGGCGGCCGCCACGATCATCGAGTACTCGCCGCTCACCTGATAGGCGAAGACCGGCACCTCGAACCGCTCGCGCACGCGACGCACGATGTCTAGGTACGGCATCCCGGGCTTGACCATCACCATGTCGGCGCCCTCGGCGAGGTCGGCCGCCACCTCGCGCAGCGCCTCGTCGGTGTTGGCCGGGTCCATCTGGTAGGTCTTCTTGTCCCCCCCGCCTTGCGGAGATTGCAGCGACTTGGCCGAGCCCAGCGCGTCGCGGAACGGGCCGTAGAAGGCGCTGGCGTATTTCGCGGCGTAGCTCATGATCCGGGTGTCGATCAGGCCGGCTTCGTCCAGCGCCGCGCGTATGGCGCCGACGCGGCCGTCCATCATGTCGGACGGCGCGATCACGTCGATCCCGGCCTGCGCCTGCTGCACGGATTGCCGGGTCAGAATCGCCAGCGTGTCGTCGTTGTGGACGTAGCCGTTGCGGATGACCCCGTCATGGCCGTGGTCGGTGTAGGGGTCGAGCGCCACGTCGCCCACCAGGCCCAGCTCCGGGTAGGCACGCTTGAGCAGCGCAGCGGCTCGGCACATCAGGTTCTCGGGGTTCAGCGCCTCGGTGCCTTCCGCGTCCTTGCGCTCCGGCGGCGTTGCCGGGAACAGGGCCAGGGCCGGGATGCCGAGACGCGCGGCCTCGGCCACGTGGCCTTCCAAGCGGTCCAGGCTCACGCGGTTCACGCCCGGCATGGCCGCCACCGGCACCGTCAGCCCGCTGCCCTCGATGAGGAAGATCGGCCAGATCAGGTCGTCCACGCTCAGCCGGTGCTCGGCCACCAGCCGGCGCGTCCACGCATCCCGGCGAAGCCGGCGTGGCCGGCCGGCGGGGAAGGGGGCGGTCACCGGGCGGAAAAGCCGGGCTTGCGCAGCTCGCTATGGAAACGGCTGTAGCCGAAGAACACGCCGAGACCGATCAGCAGCCAGACCATCGCCAGCAGCCAGGTCTGCAGCGGCAACGACGCCATCAGCGCGCCGCACACCAGGATGCCGGCCGCCGGCACGTACGGCACGTAGGGTGTCCGGAACGCCCGCCGACGCGAGGGATCGGACCGGCGCAGCACCAGCACGCCGACGCACACGATGACAAAGGCGAGCAGCGTGCCGAACGAGGTCATGTGGCCGAGCGCGCTGATCGGCGTGAACCCGCCGGCCAGGCCGGCGAACACCATGAACAGCAGGTTCGACAGGTATGGCGTGCGGAAACGCGGGTGCATCGAACAGAACACGCCCGGCAGCAGGCCGTCCTTGGACATCGAGTAGAACACCCGGCTCTGGCCGAGCAGCATCACCAGGATCACGCTGGTCAGCCCGGCGATGGCGCCGATGTCGACCGCCACCTTGAGGAACGGCAGCGGCGTCTCCCCGATCGCCACCGACACGGGTGCGGAGACGTGCAGCTTGGTGTAGCTGAGCAGGCCGGTCAGCACGAGGCAGACCAGCACGTAAAGCACGGTGCAGATGGCCAGCGAGCCCAGGATGCCGATCGGCATGTCGCGCTCGGGGTTCTTGGTTTCCTGCGCGGCGGTGCTGACCGCATCGAAGCCGATATAGGCGAAGAACACGGTGGCGGCGCCGCGGAACACGCCGGAGATGCCGAACTGGCCGAAATTGCCGGTGTTGGGCGGGATGAACGGATGCCAGTTCGCCGGCTTCACGTAGAACGCGCCGAAGCCGATCACCGCGGCCACCACGGCCAGCTTGATCGCCACGATCACCGCGTTGACCTTGGCCGATTCGCTGATGCCGCGGATCAGCACCATCGAGACGCAGACGATGATCAGCATGGCCGGAAGGTTGACGATGCCCGGCGCGGCATGCCCCATCGCGTCGGTGTCGAACGGCGAGGCGGTCAGCGCGTGCGGCAGCGCCAGGCCGAGCTTGCCCAGGAAGCTGACCACGTAGCCCGACCACGACACCGAGACGGTGGCCGCCCCCACAGCGTATTCCAGGGTCAGCGCCCAACCGATGATCCATGCCACCAGCTCGCCCAGCGAGGCGTAGGCGTAGGAGTAGGCCGATCCAGCCGCGGGGATCATGCCGGACAGCTCGCTGTAGCACAGCCCGGCCAGCGCGCAGCCCAGTGCGGCCAGCAGGAAGCTCAGCACCACGGCGGGACCGGCGTTGTCGGCCGCCGCGATGCCGGTCAGCGAGAAGATGCCGGCGCCGATGATGGCGCCGATGCCCAGCGCCACCAGGCTGAGCGGCCCCAGCGTGCGCTTGAACCCGTGCTCGCCATGCTCGTCGTCCGCTCCCATGGCGGCGATGGGTTTCTTGGCGAAGAGCGGATTGCCGAGGGTGAGGCTCATAGGTGTCCTTGAGGATCAGGCATGCGCAGGCCGGGCTTCGTGCACGCGGGCGTGAGTGGTAAGGCTGCCTGCTTGCCGCGCCATACGCAACGCCTTGCAGGAGACTGGCCGTGACCGACCAGAGTTCGACCCAGTCGCCGCCGCGGTTCTTCGCCGCCATGCTGGCCGAGACGGATGCGGCCATCGTTGCCATCATCGGCGCCGAGTTCGCCCGCGAGCAGCAGGGGATCGATCCGACCCGGCCGATGGGCGCCAGGGCGTCGGCCTACCCCTCGTAGGAGCGCGCGTGCGACGCCTCGCCCTGCTGGTCCTCTGCGCGCCGCTGGCGGGACGGTGCGCCGGCGTGACGGTATCGGTTCGGGTGGCGCAGGCCGGCGCGTTCGCCGGGGTGCGCAACACCCTGTTCACCACCTGGCTGCCGCCGGGCCACGCCGTGGCCGGCCTGTCCGGGCGTGTGACGCTGGCGGGCAACGCGCCCGGCTTCAGCGAGGCGCTCGTGCTGCTCGGCTATGCCGGCGACGACCAGGCCGGGTGCGCCCGGACGAACAACACCGTCATCACCGGCATGCCGACGGTCAGCCGGGTATGGGCCGTCATCCTCAAGGCGAACGACGATCAACCGGTCAGCCTGCCCGTCAGCGTCGCCCTGCGCGCGCCGGTGACGCCGCCGCACCCGCAGGCAGGCGCATGCCTGACCACGCTGGTCAGCGCCGGCTACCCGTTCCTGAGTCGAGACCGGCCGCTCTACACCACGACGGAGGTGGCGCTGACCGTCGCCACGGTACCCCCGTCCCGCAAGGTGTTGGCGCTCGGCGTGGGCGGCGAGTTCAGGTTCGCAGCCGGCTCGCCGGCCCCGCGCGCGACCTATGTCGGCATCAAGGCTAACCGGGCGCTGAGCCTGGACGCCATCGCCGGCTCTGTCAGCGCGGCACCGGTGTCGGGCGCCCCGGTCCAGGCGCATTGGGGCGTCGTGCAGGGCCAGTGGCGCGTCGGCACGGATTTCGTCGTCGTGCCCGCGCCCGCCTGCGCCGCGGCGAACTTCCAGGGCCACCCGGTCAACGACGCTTTCTCCATCCTGCGCCTGGCCAAGCCGGCCGAGGTGGCGCCGCCTTCGGGCAGCGTCACGGTAGCACGCCTGCCGCTCGCAGGCCGCGACATGGCGGCGGTTCAGTCGGCCGGCTTCAAGGATTTCGCCCCGGCCAAGCCGACCCGACTGAACCCGGGCGACTGCCTCATCGCCTTCGAGGGGCCGGCACCGGGCTACGCCTCCGGCGAGCTGGACGTGGAGAACCAGTCCACGATCTATGTCGGGGACACGTCCCGCTAGTCCGGCCGTGCCGTCAGTCCAGCGCCACGCCCGGCGGGAGCGTTGCCTGGCCGAGGCTGGCGGCCACGCGCCGGTCCAGCGCCGCGCCGCCGGCGCCGGGGGCAGGGACCACCACGATCTCGACCGCCGGACGGCCGCCACGCTGCAGCCGAGAGATCGGTTCCGGCAGGCGGGTGCGGGCCACCGCCACGACGTCACCCAACCGGAACACGCGCGGCCCGGCCTGAACCGGCTGGTTCAGCACACCCTCGGGCCCGTCCTGTGCCGCGTCGCGGCCCAGCACGAGACGGCCGGGGCCATCCTGGCCGGGCAGCACGGCTACCGCGCGGCGCAGATCCGCGACGCTCACCCCGAGCCCGGCGAGGCGTGCCGGCGCGTAATCGAGGTCCAGCCCCGCCTGCTGCAGCCCGACCAGGCGCACCGCGCCCACGCCCGGCAGCGCCAGCAACCTGGCGCGCAGCGCCTCCGCCGCATCGCCGAGCCCGGCCAGGCCGATGCCGGCAGCGGTCAGCGTGATCGTGGCCTGCGCACCGGGCGAACCGGCGGGCCCGGCCGGCGACAGCAGCAGCATGGTAGCGGCAGACAGGCCCAGGGCGGTCGCGGTCGCGACCAGCCACGACGACGCGGCGCTACGCCGATCGGCGCGCGCGTGACGAAAGAAACCGAGAGAGCAGTCTGGGGATGCGACGAACATGGTGAGCCTCCGGTGACGTGTCCCGGATATTGTTACCAGCGTTCACTTAACAAGGTTCATGAAGATTTTAGGCGGCCGCGTGGTGTCCGGGTTGGAGCAGCCCGGCTTCCAGGAGGTTCAGGGCGGCATCGATCAACAGGCCGGGCGGGTTCTCCAGGTTCTCGGCCTGGTCCAGCAGCAGCGCCGTCACGCCGTGCAGCATGGCCCACGCTGCCTCGGCCAGCAGCGCCGGCCGACCCGGCCGGAACACCCCCGCACCGATAAGCTCGCTGATCCGCTCCTGCAGGATGGCGAAGGACTGGTTGGCCATCTCCAGCGCGCAGACGCCGGCACCGGCCTTGGTGAACAGGCGGGTCATGAAGGTCAGGCGGTACTCGTCGGGACGGGCCAGGCCGAACTCGACATAGGCGCGCAGCCCGGCGCGGAAGCGCTCCAGCGACGTCTGCCCCGGCAGCCGGCTGTGCTCCAGCCGGTCCAGCAACTCGGCGAAGGTGTCCTGCGCGATGGCGGCGAGCAGCGCGTCCTTGTCTGCGAAATGCATGTAGAGCGCGGTCGGCGATACGCCGACATCGGCCGCGACGCGGCGCATGGTCACGTGCGCGACCCCCTGCTCGGCGAACAGGTGCTTGGCCGCGACCAGGATCTCCCCACGGCGGCTGGCGCCCTGGCCGCGCGGCTTGCGCCTGCAGGCCGGATCGAGTGTCTGGTCCATTCAGCTGAAATGCTCAGCATCATCGTGCAACGCAAGGGGATCGACGGGGTCTGCGCCGTGAGCCCCGTCATGCGCAGCACGCTCTCGCGTGACAGGCGCATCACCCTCTCGCGTGACGGGGTCCGGCGGCAAAGCCCCTGGTCCCAGTTGCGCTGCGCACTCCGCCAAGGTGGCGACACACCCCCCCTCGAGCCACCAGGCACGCACCGCCCGAAGCCGCCGCCCAAGGTCGGGCCCAGGCGACAGGCCCAGGGCCAGCGCGTGCCGCCCCTCTAGCGGAAAGGCCGGGCGCGGCGTCGTCGCCAAGCGCCGTCGCAGCGACGCGGCTTCGGGGTGGGCGCGCCAGCTTCGGTCCACCAGCGTCTCGGCGGTGTCGTCGGCCAGCAGGCGGCGCAGAGACGCATCCGGATCGTCGGGCGCAGGCACCGGTCCGGCCAAGAGGAGCCGCAGCCGGTCGCGTTCGGCGCCGGACAGCTTCAGCCGGTCGCCAAGCCGGCCGGCATCGCCCGGCAGCAGTACCGAGAGGCGCAGGATCGGGTCGGCGGGCGCCCCGTGGTCCAGCAGGCCGTCGAGCGCGGCGGGCGCGCCCGCCTCCGGCAGCACGGCCGCCAGCACGCCCAGCCGCTGCATCAGCGCCAGCGCCCGGCGCGGATCGTCCACCGCAAGGATGCGCTTCAGCTCGCTCCAGACACGCTCGGCGGACAGCAGAGCCAGCTGGTCGGCAGCGGCGGCGATGGCCGCGGTGGCCGCCCCGTCCGGCGGGTCGGTGCCGTAGCGCGCGTAGAAGCGGAAGAACCGTAGGGTGCGCAAACGGTCCTCGGCGATGCGCCGTGCCGCCTCGCCCACGAACCGGACCCGGCCGGCGGCGAGGTCGCTGCGGCCGCCGAACGGGTCGTGCAGCGTGCCGTCCTGGTCCAGCGACAAGGCGTTGATGGTGAAGTCGCGCCGTGCCGCGTCCTCGGCGAAATCGTCGGTCCACGCCACCCTGGCGTGGCGGCCGTCGGTCTCCTCGTCCCGGCGCAGGGTGGTCACCTCGAACGGGCGGCCCGCGCTGATGGCGGTGACCGTGCCGTGGGCCAGGCCCGTGGGCACCGCGCGCAGGCCGGCTTCTGCCAGGGCGGCCAGCACCTGGTCCGGCGTGTCCGGCGTCGCGAGGTCGATGTCGGCAACCGGCCGGCCAGCCAGCACGTCGCGCACGCAGCCGCCGACCAGCCTGGCCCTTGGCAGGGCCGCCAAGACCGGCATCAGCGCCGGATCGTCCAGGATCGCCGGACGGCTCATCCGGGGTGGCCGGACTGGATCTCCGTGCCGTGCATACGGGCCGGCACGTAGCGGCCGGTGAAGCTGCGGCCTTCGCCCAGCGAGAACAGGCCGATGCCGGCGGCGAGCAGAAGCAGTATCGCGGCCACCGTGCCGCGTCGGCTCAGGCCGCGGATGCCGCACAGCCAGGCGACTGCCAGCCCGATCGGAACCAGCCACAGGGCGTACTCGGCGTAGCGCATCTGCCAGACATGGTGTCTGGCCTGGGGACAGGGAAGCAAGGCCTTCTTTTCTGAAGAAAAGAAGCAAAAGACTTCTGTTCGTTAAGGCGCTGTTCGTTCGAACGCCACGCGCTGGCCGTCGATCTGGCCGGCTATGTGGGCCTGGGCGTCGGGCGCGCGGTCGTTCCAGTCGATGGTCAGGGCGCCCAGGTGGCCAGGGGCCGACAGGGCGATCACCGCCTCGACGTGGCCGTCCAGCTGGTTCCAGGCGATCGTGCCCGAGACGGCGAGGTCCTCGGCCCAGCGCAGCCCGTCCAGGTGCAGCGTGTAGCCGTGCTCCCTCGCGGTGACGTCGAACCGCCCCCCACGCAGGCCCTGCACGGTGCCGCTGGTGGTGACGTAGTAGCGCGCGACCGCGTCGCCCACGGTCTCGGCGGCGGTCGAGGCCAGGGCCGTGGCCTCGGCCGCGGCGGAATCCGCGGATGCCAGGTCGCGCCAGGACCTGGCAAAGGCGGGGACGGTGCGGATCGGGCGTATGCGCGTCGCGCACGACGTGTCGCCGGGGTTGCCGCCGCTGGCCACGAACTGCAGCACGATCGGCCCGATGCAGCGCGCCAGGTCGCCGCCGAACGGGGGCACGAACACGCCGCCATCGCCCACCGCCGTCTCGTGCCCGGTGTTGCGCGCCACCACGAACCAGGCCTTCGGGAACAGCGCCGTCGTCTCGCGGGCCTCCCTGGGCGAGGTCACGGTGTCGAGCTCGCCGGCCAGGACCAGCACCGGCACGCCCGGGAAGCGCGCGTCGCGCGGCACCGGAAAGCCGGGGCGTGCCTCGGGCGGCGGGGCGGGCCAGGCCAGGCAGCTGTCCAGCGCCTCCGGGTCGTCGGGGGCGGCGATCGCGTCGGCCAGGGTGAACGGGGCGTACAGGCCGGGATCGCTTGCGGCCTTGGCGGCGATCGCCTCGGCGAACTGGCGGCGGCGCTCGGGCACGGGCGCGCGCAGGTCGAACACGGCGTGGTAGTCCTGGCACATGACCGCGTGGGCCAGCCCCACGCTGAACGCGCTGGCCGAACATCTGGGGCGGCACGCTCTCCTTTGACGCCATCGGGTCGTTTGCAAAGGACGCGGTGTCCTTGTCGAGTTTCTCAAATTCGGGCGTCACTTGCGGCGCCGTGGCCTGTCTGGTCAGCAT
>CAXTJP010000073.1:0-13010 GCA_964244615.1 uncultured Acetobacteraceae bacterium | reverse complement strand
CCCCGCCACAGGCCGGTCCTTCGGGCGGAGACGCCCGTGACATGGCGGGCGGAGACGCCCGTGCCATGGCCGGCGGAGGCGCCCGTGCCATCGCCGGCGGCGGCGCTGTGGCGCAGGTCCCGGCCGTGGATCCGGGGCCGGTAGCCGCCACGGCGCCGCGCCTGGCCTCGTTCCGCGACGTGCTGGCCCTGGTGGCGGCCGAACGCGAGATGCTGATGCACGGCCATCTGCTGCACTCCGTCCACCTGGTCCGCTTCGCCCCGCCGGTGATCGAGCTGCGTCCGCACGCCGACGCGCCGCGCGACCTGGCGCCCAAGCTCGGCGCGCTGCTGGCGCGCGTCACCGGCACGCGCTGGACCATCGCGCTGACCACCGCCGCCGGCGAACCGACGCTGGCCGAGCAGGGCAATGCCGCCGACCAGGCACGCCGCCGCACCGCCGCCGACCACCCGCTGGTCCAGGCCATCATGGCCACCTTCCCCGGCGCCCGGATCGAGGCGGTGCGCGACCCGGGCGCCGACGCCTACGGCCTGCCCACGCACGTGCCTCTCGGCGGCGAGGTCGCACCCGGCTTCACGACCGACACGACCGAGGACAATCCCGACCTGGTCGAACCCGCCGACCTGATGGACGCTCCGATCGAGATGGAGCCGCGCTTCCTCATGGAGACGTCGCGTTGAAAAGGATCGAAGCATGAAGAACATCGCCGGGATGATGAAACAGGCCTCGCAGATGCAGGCCCGCATGGCCGAGATGCAGGCCAAGGTTGAGGCGATGGAGGTGGAGGGCCAGTCCGGCGCCGGGATGGTGCAGGTGACGCTGGGCGGCAAGGGCGAGATGCGCCGCGTGAAGCTCGACCCCAAGCTCGCCGACCCCGCCGAGCTGGAGATGCTCGAGGACCTGATCGTCTCCGCCCATGCCGACGCCAAGAAGCGGCTGGACGCGCTGATGGCCGAGGAGATGGCCAAGGTGACCGGCGGGATGGAGTTGCCGGCCGGGCTCAAATTCCCGTTCTGAACACGGGACACACCGGACCGGCATCGCCCGGGCGGCGTGGCGCCTGATGGGTGGCCCCGAGCTCGACGCGCTGATCCAGCTGTTCTCCCGCCTTCCCGGGCTCGGCCAGCGCAGCGCGCGCCGCCTGGTGCTCAAGCTGCTGCAATCGCCCGAAACCCGCATGCTGCCGCTGGCCCAGGCGCTGACCGCCGCCGCGCGCGCGATCAGGACCTGCGCGCAATGCGGCAACCTCGACAGCCGGTCGCCCTGCACGATCTGCGCCGACCCGGAGCGGGACCGAAGCATGGTCTGCGTGGTGGAGACGGTGGGCGACCTGTGGGCGCTGGAGCGCACCCGTATCTACCAGGGGCTCTACCACGTGCTGGGCGGCACGCTCTCCGCCCTGTCCGGCACCGGACCCGAGGACCTCAGCCTGGCGCCGCTGCTGGCGCGGCTGGCCGACACCAACGTCGGCGAGGTGATCCTGGCGTTGTCGGCCACGGTGGACGGGGCCGCCACCGCGCACTGGCTGACCGACCGGCTGGCCGGGTCGCGCGCCCGCATCACTCGCGTGGCCCAGGGGGTGCCGATCGGCGGCGCGCTGGACGTGCTGGACGACGGCACGCTGGCAACCGCGCTGCGCGCCCGGCGCTGAGCCGGGAGCACGGCCGCCGCTTCGGAGGGCCCGAGCGAAAGGGGTGTCATGCCGATCGAGCTTGCAGCCGGCGATTTGCGCCTGACCCTGGAGCCGGAGACCGGCGGCGCCATCGCCGCGTTCACCTGGCGCGGCGCGGACCTGCTGCGCCCCGTCGCCGACCCGCGCCTGGCCGCCCAGCACGGCCGCGCGGTGGCCGCGTACCCGCTGATCCCCTACGCCAACCGGATCGCCTGGGGCCGCTTCAGCTTCGGCGGTGAGGCCTTCCAGCTCGCCCGCAATTTCGGCGACCACCCCCACACCATCCACGGCAACGCCTGGATGCGACGCTGGACCATGGCCGAAACCGCGTCCGACCGGGTGCGGCTGACCCTCGATCACGACCCGGCACGCGACCCCGCGGACGAGTGGCCGTTCGCCTACCATGCGGCGCTGCTGTTCACGCTGCGCCCGGACAGGCTGCGCATCGACCTCTCGGTGCAGAACCGCGACGCCCGTCCCTGGCCCGCCGGGCTCGGCCTGCACCCCTACGTCGCCCGCACGCCGGAGGCCACGCTGCGGTTCGAGGCCGACACGCTGTGGACCACGGACGCCGACAGCCTGCCAGATGCGCGCGTGCCGGTGCAGGGCGCGGCCGAGTTCGCCGAACCGCGCCTGCTCGACGCGCGGGAGGTCGATTCCTGCTACGCCGGCTGGGGTGGCACCGCCACCGTCGCCATGCCCGAACAGGGCGTGTCGCTGACGCTGGCCGCCGAGCCGCCGATGGACCATTTGCAGGTCTACACGCCGGCGGGGCGCGACTTCCTCGGCCTGGAGCCGGTCACCAACATGCCGGACGCGATCAACCGGATCGACGCCGACGCCGACCAGGGCCTGCGCGTGCTGGCGCCGGGCGAGACCCTGCGTGCGACGGTGACCATGGGCCTGCGCGTCGGCTCGGATTGAGCGTGCAAGCCGACACGCCGCCGTTGATCGTGACCCTGAGCCTCGACCCCGCGTCGCAGGCCTGGCTCGATCGGCTGCGCAGCACGTATTTCCCGCCCGAACGCCTGGTGGTGGGCGCGCATGTCACGATGTTTCACGCCCTGCCCGGCGGGCAGGAGGCGGCGGTTGCGGCCTGCATGGCCGGGCTGTGCGCAGCCGCCGCGCCGTTCGCCGTGCGCATGACCGGCCTGCGGTTCCTCGGCCGCGGGGTTGCCGTGGCGCTCGCGGCGCCCGAGCCGGCGGCGCTGCGGTCCCGCCTGGCCAAGGCCTTTGCCGCCGACCTCACGCCGCAGGACAGGGCCGCCTGGTCGCCGCACGCGACGGTGCAGAACAAGGTGACGGCCGAGCGGGCGCGCCGGACCTACGACGCCCTGTCGGGGATCGGGGCGCCTGGCCCGATCACGGCCACCGGGCTGGCGCTGTGGCGCTACCGGGGCGGGCCCTGGGAGGCGGCGGCGGATTGGTGCTTCGCCGCCTGACCGCTCAGGTCATGGCCCCGCATTTGAGGCACTTGAACCGTGTCTCGTCCGCCGTCCGGCCCATCGAGGCGAGCTCGAAATCGCCGGAGACGTTGTTTACCTCCAGCGTCTCGCTCGTCATCACCACACGACCATCATGCGAGAAGGTCGCGTTCCCGACCGCCCCGCACTGCTTGCAGGCGAGCGGCTCGCTCCATTTTTCACGATCTGACATGCGTTCATCCTGTCACGGCGGCGGACCGTTCTAAAAGGCGCCAGACAGGCGTTGCCCAGAAATTGATCGAGGTGCCCGATGCTTGACGTCTCTCTCGGCAGCCGGCGAGGTGCCGGCATGAACGTCACCATCATCGGCGGCGGGTTTGCCGGCGCCGCCTGCGCGCTCCATCTGCTGCGCGACCACCCGGACCTGCCCTTGGCGCTGACGGTGATCGAGCCGCGCGCCGTGCTCGGTGCCGGCCTCGCCTACTCCGCCCCGTCGCCGACGCACCGCACCAACGTCGCCGCCGCCCGCATGTCGGTGCTGCCCGAGGATGCGCTGCACTTCCAGCGCTGGCTGCAGGATCATGGCGAGCCGGCGCGGGACCCGGCCTGCGCCATGCCGGACGGGCGGCTCTACCCCGCCCGGGCGGTGTTCGGCCGCTACGTGCAGGACGTGCTCCGCACCCAGGTCGCGGCCAGCCCGCACGCCGCCTTCACCCATCTCCGCCAGGAGGCGACCGGCCTGGCCCTGCAGGACGGCAGCTTCCGCATCGCCCTGCGGGACGGCGCGGAGCACCGATCCGACGCCGTGGTGCTGGCCATCAGCCACTCTGCGCCGGACACGCCGCCCATGCTGCGCGGCCTGCGGGCGCTGCTGCCCGATCCCTGGGACGTGGCGGCGCTGGCCGCCATCCCGCGCGCGGCGCGCGTGCTGGTGGTCGGCACCGGGCTGACCGCCTGCGACGTCATGGCCTTCCTGCTTGCCCAGGGACACGATGGCCCGATCACCGCGCTGTCGCGCCACGGGCTGCTGCCGCGCCCGCGCACCGAGCTGCCCGTCGAGGCCGAGGGCGACTTCGCCACGGCACCGGAGACCAGCGCCACCGCCCTGCTGCGCCGCATCCGCCGCGCGGTCGCCGCGGCACAGGCGGCCGGCCGCCCGTGGGAGAACATCGTCGACGCGCTGCGCCAGCAATCGGCCGCCGCCTGGGGCACGCTGGACTGGACGGAGCGGCGCCGACTGCTGCGCCACCTGCGCACCATCTGGGACGTGCACCGCTTCCAGTCCGCGCCGCAGATCGACGCCGCCCTGGCCCGGGCACGCGCGGCGGGCACGCTGCACATCCGCGCCGCCCGGCTGGTCGCCGCCCACGATGCCGCCTCCGGCGCCGAGATCGTGGTGGCGCCGCGCGGTGCCAACGCACGCGAGACGCTGACGGTGGACGCCGTGGTGAACTGCACGGGACCCGGCCACCGCTCCGTCACCGCCTCGCACCCGGTGCTGCGCGGCCTGGCCGAGCAGGGCCTGCTGATGCCCGACCCGGCCAGCCTGGGCATCTGGGTGGACGGGCAGAGCCGCGTGCTGCGCGCCGACGGCACGGCGTGGCAGCGGCTGTTCGTGGCCGGGCCGCTGGCGCGCGGCACGTTCGGCGAGCTGATGGGCCTGCCGCAGGTGAACCTGCAGCCGCGTGCCGTGGCCGCCACCCTGTCGGCCCTGGCCCAGGCGGCGTGATCACCGGCCGCGCGCGGCTGGCCGGCGTGCTGGGCTGGCCGGTGGCGCATTCGCGCTCGCCGCGCCTGCACAACCACTGGCTGGCGCGCCACGCGATCGACGGCGCCTACGTGCCCCTGCCGGTCCGGCCCGACGCCCTGGCCGAGGCGGTCGCCGGCCTGCGCGCGGCGGGCTTGGCCGGCGCCAACGTCACCCTACCGCACAAGGAGGCCGCACTCGGCCTGTGCGACACGCTGGACGACGCCGCGCGCCGGGCCGGCGCGGTCAACACGCTGGTGTTCTCGCCCGCCGGCATCCTTGGCACCAACACCGACGGCGCCGGCTTCCTCGCCAACCTCGCCGCGCATGGCGTGGCGGCGCGCGGCCCCGCGCTGCTGCTCGGCGCGGGCGGCGGCGCCCGCGCCATCGCCGCCGCCCTGCTCGCGTCCGGGGTGGAGGTGACCGTGGCCAACCGCTCGGCCGACCGCGCGCAGGCTTTGCAGGCGGCGCTGCCGGGACTGCGGCTGGCCGAGTGGCGGCATCGCGGCGCCGCCCTGGCCGATCATGCCCTGCTGGTGAACGCCACCGCGCTGGGCCTGGCGGGCCAGCCGCCGCTCGACCTCGACCTCGACGCCGCCGGTTCGTCCCTCGTCGTGGCCGACATCGTCTACGTCCCGCTTCGCACGGCGCTGCTGCTGCGGGCCGAGGCGCGCGGCCTGCGCACGGTGCCGGGGCTCGGCATGCTGCTGCACCAGGCGGTTCCGGGCTTCGCCGCCTGGTTCGGCGTGACGCCGTGCGTCGATGCCGAGACCCACGACCTGCTGGCCGCCGACATCCCCGATCGATGAAAGTGTGGGGCCTGACCGGCGGGATCGGCATGGGCAAGTCCACCGCCGCCGGCGTGCTGCGCCGCGCCCGCATCCCGGTGTTCGACGCCGACGCGGCGGTGCACCGGCTGCAGGCGCCGGGCGGCCGCGCCCTGCCGGCCATCGCGCGCGCGTTTCCCGGCACGGTGACGGACGGCGTGCTGGACCGCGCCGCCCTGCGCGCCGCCGTGCTGCCCGACCGTGCCCGGTTGCGCCAGCTCGAAGCGATCCTCCACCCGCTGGTCCGGGCCGAGCAGCGCCGGTTCCTGGCCCGTGCGCGCGCTAACGGCGCGGCCCTCGCGGTGCTGGACATCCCGCTGCTGTTCGAGACCGGGGCCGACCGGCACATGGATGGCGTCATCGCCGTCTCTGCCCCGCCCGGCATCCAGCGCGCCCGCGTGGCGCGTCGCGGGACGATCGGTGCGGCCGAGTTCGACCGCATCGTCGCCCTGCAACTGCCCGATGCCGAAAGGGTGCGCCGCGCCGACCTGGTGATCCGCACCGGACTGTCGCGGTTCCACGCCGTGCGCGCGGTTCTCCGTTGGGTGAACATCGCGTGCGGAGAGCGAACCGGCGGCGCCGCGGCCACGTTGCCACCGCCTGAACGTCAGGGTGGCCCATCGTGGAATTGACAGGACAACGCTTCATCAACGCGCCGCGCGCCAAGGTCTGGACCGCGCTGCTGGACGCGGCGACGCTGGATGCCTGCCTGCGCCAGGACCACGCCGTGCGGCGCCTCTCCGACACCGCGTTCGAGGTGGGCGCCCCGGTGCATGGTGAGGTCACGATCGCCGGCTCGCCGCCGGACGCGCTCACCTTCACCGCCCCGAACGGCACGCTGCGCGTGACCCTTGCCGAAGAAGGCCAGGCGATGACCCGGCTCGGCTACGTGCTGGAAGCGGCGATCACCAACACCGCTGCGGCACAGGCCCAGATCGACCAGCTGATCGAGGCGTTCCAGGCCCAGGTTTCCGGCCCGCGCGAACTCGGTGCCAGCGGGGCTGGCGGGTTGCAGGTGGTGGCGGACCGCCCGTGATTTTCAGAAGGGAAGGCCTTCTTTTCTGAAGAAAAGAAGCAAAAGACGTTCATTCATCAGTAGGGCTCTTGCTTGCGAATCGGGGCAGCCCCGGCGACAAGTTTGGCGTGAGCAGCTTCATTCCGGGACAGCGCTCCGTGCTGTTCGACACCGAGACCACCGGCCTTGATCCCGGCAGCGGGGACCGCATCCTCGAGATCGCGGCCATCGAGCTGGTGCGGGACCTGCCGACCGCGCGCGTCTTCCATCGCCTGATCGACCCCGAGCGCGACGTGCCGGAGGAGGCGACGCGGGTGCACGGCTACGCGCGCAGCCACGTCATGGGCCAGCCGCGCTTCGCCGACATCGTCGACGACTTCCTCGATTTCCTGGGCGACGCGCCGCTGGTGGCCCACAACGCCAGCTTCGACTTCGCCTTCGTCAACGCCGAGCTCGGCCGCCTGGGCCTGCCGCACCTGCACGCCTCGCGGATGATCGACACGCTGGCGCTGGCCAAGGCGCGCTTCCCGGGCATGCCGAACAGCCTGAATGCGCTTTGCCACCGCTTCGCGATCGACTTGTCGGAGCGCACCACCCACAACGCCCTGCTGGACTGCCGCCTGCTGGCCGACGTCTACGTGGAGCTGACCGGCGGCCGCCAGCGCGGCCTGGTGCTGGGCTCCGCCAGCCAGGCCGAGCAGTTCGCCACCTACGCCCCGGTCGGCCAGCGCACCCCGCGCCCGATCGTGCCCACCGAAGAACAGCTCGCCGCCCACGCCGCCTTCGTCGCCCGGCTGACCGACCCGGTCTGGGCGCTCTGACCCCCTTGTAATTGCTGCACCGCAGCAAAATACTCTGGTCCGGCAGGGGCGAAGGTTACGGCACATGGATGATTCGCTGCCCCGCAAGATGCTGCGCGCCGGTCTCGGGAGGCTGCCGGCATTGACCGGCACAACCGCGGCCATACAGCGCGTGCTGAAGGAGGCGTTACCGGCGCTCAAGGACCCCTCCCTGCTCTCCAAGTTCGACCTGCTCTCGCCCGGCCGGCGCAGTTCCGACGCGCGAGAGGCCGATGCGCCGGGCACGTTCCTCTCCGGCAGCTTCACCGATCCGGCCGGCAGCAGGCCCTACCGGCTCTACGTCCCGGCCCGCACGGTGGCCCGCCCACCGCTGATCGTCATGCTGCACGGCTGCACCCAGACCGCCGAGGATTTCGCCGCGGGCACCCGCATGAACAGCCTGGCCGAGACGGTGGGCGCCCTGGTCCTCTACCCGGTGCAGGTTGCCGGCGCCAACGCGCAGCGCTGCTGGAACTGGTTCAACGGCGCCGACCAGCAGGCAGGCCACGGCGAGCCCGCCATCATCGCCGGCATGACCCGGATGGTGCTGGCCGAACACGGCGCCGACCCGGCCCGCATCTTCGTGGCCGGCCTGTCCGCCGGCGGCGCCACCGCCGCCATCATGGGGAGCGCCTATCCCACGCTTTACGCCGCGATCGGCGTGCACTCCGGCCTGGCCTGCGGCGCCGCCTCCGACATGATGTCCGCCTTTGCCGCCATGCGGCAGGCCCGCGCCGGACAGGGACGCATCGGCGTGCCGACGATCATCTTCCACGGCGACCGCGACACGACCGTCGCCCCCGGCAACGCCGACGCGGTGGCGGATCAGGCGGCGTTCCCCGGCGCGAGCCGGACGGAACAGGGGAAGGCGCCGGGCGGCCTCGCCTACACGCGCACCCTCCGCACCGATGCGAAGGGGCGCGCGGCGGTCGAGCAATGGACGGTCCACGGGGCCGGCCATGCCTGGTCTGGCGGCAGCTCCGCCGGCACCTACACCGAGCCGCGCGGCCCCGACGCTTCGCGCGAGATGCTGCGGTTTTTCATGGAAGCTGCCGCCCGGCGCTGACGCCGGCATGGATCGCGTGTCACGGGGTTACGATCCGGCCGCCCGGCAGGGGGGCCGGAACGCCGGTGGTGCTGGGGAAGCTCAGCGGCAGCCCGCATGCGACCCTGGCCGCCAGGTAGCCGAAGCACTGCGCCTCCAAGGCATCGCCGTCCCAGCCGACCGATTCTACCGGAGCTACCGCCACCGGCATGGCCGCCCGCAACGCCCGCATGATCGGCGGGTTGTGCCGCCCGCCGCCGCACACCAGCACCCGCCTGGGCAGGCCGGGCAGCCGGGTGGCGGCGATGGCGCGCGCGGTGAACGCGGCCAGCGTTGCGGCGCCGTCTTGCGTGGACAGGGCCGCCACCGCGTCCAGCGCCGCGGCGAAATGCTGCCGGTCGAGCGATTTCGGCGCGGGTTTCGCGAAGAACGGGTCGGCCAGCAGGGCGGTCAGGATCGCCTCGTTTGCTCGGCCCGCGGCCGCCAGCGCACCGTCGCGGTCCATCGCCGCCCCGGTGCGCGCCTGCACGAAATCGTCCAGCAGCGCGTTGCCCGGCCCGGTGTCGCAGGCCAGCAGGTCGCCCTCCGCGCCGACCCAGGTCAGGTTCGCCACCCCGCCGATGTTGACCACCAGCAGCGGCCGCTCCAGCGCCCCCGCCAGCGCCGCGTGGAACACCGGCACCAGCGGCGCCCCCTGGCCGCCGGCCGCCACGTCCGCCAGCCGGAAATCGCACGCGACCGGCACGCCGAGGGTGCTGGCCAGCAACGCGGCGTCGCCGATCTGCACCGTCCTGCGCTGCTCGGGCGCGTGCAGGATGGTCTGGCCGTGGAAGCCGATCAGGTCGCACGGCTCGCCCAGGCGTCGGACGGCCTCGATGTGCAGCTCGGTCAAAGCCACGGCGCAACCCTGGACCCGCTCCAGGCTCACAGCCCCGGACCCCATTTCTCGGATCAGACGCGCGAGGTCCAAACGGAGCGCCGCCGGGTAGGGCAGGGTTAAAGAACGGCCGAACCCGCCGATCCGCTCCCCGTCCGTCTCGATCAGCGCGGCATCCACGCCGTCCAGCGACGTGCCGCTCATCAGCCCCACCACACGCATGGCTTCCGCTCCCGGCGCAGTCACGTTACGCACCGCATCATGACGACGAACGCGTTTCTCGAGGAAGCCCGGGCCCGCGGCTTCATCCACCAATGCACCGATGCGGGCGCGCTCGGCGCCGCGCTCAACGCCGGGCCCGTCAGCGCCTATATCGGCTTCGACGCCACAGCCGACAGCCTGCATGTCGGCAGCCTGGTCTCCATCATGCTGCTGCGCCTGCTGCAGCGCCACGGCCACCGCCCGGTGGTGCTGATGGGCGGCGGCACCACGCGGATCGGCGACCCCTCCGGCAAGGACGAGACACGCCGGATGCTGACCGACGCCGCGATCGCCGACAACATCGCCGGCATCGCCCGCGCCTTTGTCCCCTACCTCCGCTTCGGCGCCCTGCCCGCGGACGCGATGATGGCCAACAACGCCGACTGGCTGGACGCGCTCGGCTACATCCCGCTGCTGCGCGAGGTCGGGCACCATTTCACCATCAACCGCATGCTGACCATGGACAGCGTTCGCCTGCGGCTGGAGCGCGAGCAGCCGCTGACCTTCCTCGAGTTCAACTACATGATCCTGCAGAGCTACGACTTCGTCGAACTGCACCGCCGCCACGGCGTGACGCTGCAGATGGGCGGGTCCGACCAGTGGGGCAACATCGTCGGCGGCGTGGACCTGGTGCGGCGCATGGCGGGCGCGCAGGTCTTCGGGCTGACCACCCCGCTGATCACCAGCGCGTCCGGCGCCAAGATGGGCAAGACCGCGGCCGGCGCCGTCTGGCTGAACGCCGCGCGGCTCGCCCCCTACGATTACTGGCAGTTCTGGCGCAACACCGAGGATGGCGACGTCGGTCGTTTCCTGCGCCTGTTCACCGACCTGCCGCTGCCAGAGATCGATCGGCTCGAGGCGCTGGGCGGCGCCGAGATCAACGAGGCCAAGAAGCGCCTCGCCACCGAGGCGACCGCGCTGCTGCACGGCGCGGACGCGGCCCGGGCGGCCGCGGAGACGGCGCGGCAGACCTTCGAGCAGGGCGGGGCTGCCGACACGCTGCCGACGCACACGATCGAGGTGGCCGAGCTGGACGGACCCGCGGGCGGGATCAACCTCTACCGGCTGCTGGCCGAGAGCGGGCTCGTGGCCAGCAACGGCGAGGCGCGCCGCCTGATCCGCAACGGCGGTGCCTACCTCAACGACGTCGCCATCGACGATGAAAACCGGCCTCTGACACGCGCCGACATGCAGCTTGGATACGCGAAACTTTCGGCCGGCAAGAAGCAACACCGGCTGATCCGCACCCGGTAGCCGCTTCTCTTGCCTGCCTCTCAGGCCGCTCGTCGTTCGGCCGGCGAAGGGGGGGGGGCTGACACACGGCAAGGGGCGGTGTGCAGACCCGTTCCTTCTATGCGTCAAGCCGCCTGCTTCGGCGGTCTGGCTCGGGTCAAGCCTCGCGAAGCGACCGCACAGCGGCTCGGGCTTGACGCGAGACAGGCCGACGAACGCATCATCGGCAGCAAAGAGGCGCCACGACCGGTCGCGGCGGCAGCCTCACCGCGTCACGAAAACCACCTCGCCGCGCCGGAAATCGATGGCGATGCTGCGGAACAGCGACAGCACGTCCATGCCGAGCAGCATGGCCGGCCGGTTCTGCAGCCTGAACTCGGCGAAGGTGTGCAGGTCGGCAAACGCGATCGGGACCGAACCGAGCTTGACGTTGCCCAGCCGCAGCTCCGGGATCGCGCTCGGATCGGCCGGCGTCGTGCGGCCGGTCACGCTGATGATCTGGATCGGCGCCACGCGCTTGCCGTTGGCCCCCAGCACGAGCCGGCGCAACGCCGCGTTGCCGATGGTGTTCTGGGCACCCGAGTCGAGGATCACGAAGACGGGCCGGGCCTGTGTTTCGGCGTCGACCAGGACGAGGTGGCCGAAGCGGCGCACGCCCTCCACCACCACGATGTCCGGGCCTTCCCGCTCGTCCGGCGTGGCGGGGCCGATCCGGAACGTGCCGCCGCGCGGATCCAAGACCACGTGCTGGTTGTGCATGCCGTCGATGCCGAGCATGCCCGCGGCACCCAGGCTGGCGGCGGGCAGGACCGGCGCCTGCACGTCGGTCGCCTCGTGCGGGCCGACCACCAGGCTGTCGATCCTGACCGTGTCGACCGCATCGGCCCCGGTTATGTCGTGCATGACCACACGCCGGCCGGCGGGCAGCTTGAGCGCGGCGGCGAGTTCGGCGGATATGACCGTATGGTCCGCGCCGGTATCGACCACGAAACGATACGGGCCGTGGCCGTTGACCATGACCGGCAGCGTCAGCCGGGTGGAGGTATCTTGCACCGTGGCCACGTCCTTGGCCGGCGCGGCCGCCATGACTGAACAGGCAGCGGCGAGCAAGAACAGGTGGCGCATCGGCGCGCGCATGACGTTCCCTCCTTGGCGTGTATACTGGACGCGTCTTCGCGGCCGAACACCAGCGGGAAGATCGTTGATCGTCGGCATTGCCGTCTTGCCACACTGCGGCAGCGCGTTGCGCGGCGTCGTTGATTCGCCGACGGAGCAAGCGCATCGTGGTTTTCGATGCTATCGCGAAGCGAACGCCCGCACCATGCCGAGTACCGCGGGGCCGAGTGCCGCGGGGCCGAGTGCCGCCGGGCCGAAGCCCGCCTGCGGATCGCCCTGCCGTTGCTTGCGGGCCTGCTTCTGGCAGGATGCGGCGGCAGCCGCGCGCCGGTGGCCACCACAGGCGGCCTGCCGACCTATCGCGCTCCCGGACCCCCCTCCGACCCCTGGGGACCCTACATCGTCGAGGCGTCCGGCCGGTTCACCATCCCGCAGACCTGGATACGCGCGGTGATGCGCCAGGAATCCGGCGGCCACCAATACCTGCACGGCCAGCCCATCACCTCGGACGCCGGCGCCGCCGGGCTGATGCAGTTGATGCCGCCCACCTACGCCGAGCTCGCCGGCCGCTTCGGCCTGGGCCCCGACCCCTACGAGCCGCACGACAACATCGTCGCCGGCACCGGCTACATACGCGACCTGTACGACCGCTACGGTTCGCCCGCCTTCCTGGCGGCCTACAACGCCGGCCCGCACCGCCTCGATTCCTACCTCGCCGGCCAGGGCGGCCTGCCGCACGAGACGGTGGACTACCTGGCTTCGGTCGCGCCCGTCATCGCCCGGGACCGGCCGTTGACGGGGCCGCTGGCCGCCTATGCCGATGGTGGCGAGCCGACCCCGCCGCCGGTGCCGCGCGCCTATGCCAGCGCTCCCACCGCACGCTGCTGGCAGGACCCGGACGCCGCCTACGACCCGGACGCCCCCTGCCGCTCGGCGCCGGTTCGCGTCGCGGCG
>CAXTJP010000072.1:0-13591 GCA_964244615.1 uncultured Acetobacteraceae bacterium | reverse complement strand
GTGCCGCACAGCACCGGGCGGAACTCGCCGGAGATCGCACCCTTCTTGATGCAGCGCTTCAGGGTGGCGACGTCCACGTCGCCCTTCTCGAAATACTCCTCCATCGCAACCGTATCGACGGACACCGCGGTATCGAGCAGGAGCTGGCGATACTCCTTCGCCTTCTCCATAAGCTCGGCGGGGATTTCCTCGTCGTGGAACTTGGCACCAAGCTCGCCGCCTTCCCAGATGATCGCCTTCATCTCGACCAGGTCGACCACGCCCACGAAGGTGTCCTCGATGCCGATCGGCAGCTGCAGCGGCAGCGCGATGATGTCGAGCTTCTCCTTCAGCGTGTCGAACGCGCGGTAGAAATCGGCGCCCGTGCGGTCCAGCTTGTTGATGAAGATGATGCGCGGCACGTTGTAGCGGTCGGCCAGGCGCCAGTTGGTCTCGGACTGCGGCTGCACGCCGGCGACGCCCTCGATGATGAACACGGCGCCGTCGAGCACGCGCAGGCTGCGGTTCACTTCGATGTTGAAATCGATGTGGCCGGGCGTGTCGATGATGTTGATGCGGTGGTCCTTCCACTCGCACGTCACGGCGGCGGAGGTGATCGTGATGCCGCGCTCGCGCTCCTGCTCCATGTAGTCGGTCGTGGTGTTGCCGTCATGCACTTCGCCGATGCGGTGCGACACGCCCGTGTAGTACAGGATACGCTCGGTCGTCGTGGTCTTGCCCGCGTCGATGTGGGCGGTGATGCCGATATTGCGGATCTTGTCGAGTTCGGTCGCGGACACGGGTGGCCTCCATGCCATGACGGCGCAAACGGGACCCTTGCCCCGTGCGCCCTGCCATGAGCCGGTAATGGTGTGTGGGAGAAATGCGGGAAAGCTCGCCGTTTTGCAAGGGAAGGCGAAGTAAGGCCAGGGGCTCTGCCCCTGGACCCCGCTGAGGACAAGTCCTTAGAACCTATCCTTATGAATGGTTTCCAAAGGTCTCGACCTTTGGTGGGGGTCCAGGGGCAAAGCCCCCTGGCCTTACTTCGCCCCCGCCAGCAGCCGCTCGAAATACGCGATCGTCCGGCCCAGCCCGTCATCCAGCGCCACCGCCGGTTCCCAGTCCAGCAGCCGCCGTGCCAGGGCGATGTCGGGGCAGCGCTGGGTCGGGTCGTCCTGCGGCAGGGGGCGATAGACGATCTCCGAGCGTGAGCCGGTCAGGCGGATGATCCGGGCGGCCAGTTCGCTGACCGGGATCTCGTGCGGGTTGCCGAGGTTGACCGGGCCGGTCACTTCGTCGGGCGTCGCCATCAGGCGCAGGAAGCCTTCCACCAGGTCGTCCACGAAGCAGAAGGCCCGGGTCTGGCGGCCTTCGCCGAACAGGGTGATCGGCGCGCCGCGCAACGCCTGCACGATGAAGTTGGAGACGACCCTGCCGTCGTTGGGGTGCATGCGCGGGCCGTAGGTGTTGAAGATACGGGCCACCTTGATGCGCAGGTGGTGCTGCCGTTGGTAGTCGAAGAACAGCGTCTCGGCCGCCCGCTTGCCCTCGTCGTAGCAGGCGCGGGGCCCTAGCGGGTTGACGTTGCCGCGGTAATCCTCGGTCTGCGGGTGCACGGTCGGATCGCCATAGACCTCGCTGGTGCTGGCCTGGAAGATCCGCGCCTTCACCCGCTTGGCCAGGCCGAGCATGTTGATGGCGCCGATGACCGAGGTCTTGGTCGTCTGCACCGGGTCGAACTGGTAGTGGATCGGCGAGGCCGGGCAGGCCAGGTTGTAGATCTCGTCCACCTCCGTGTAGAGCGGAAACGTCACGTCGTGACGCAGCGCCTCGAAGTTCGGCCGGCCGAGCAGGTGGGCGATGTTGTCCTTGCGTCCGGTGAAGTAGTTGTCGACGCACAGCACGTCGTCACCGCGGTCCAACAGGCGCTCGCACAGGTGGGAGCCGAGGAAGCCCGCGCCCCCGGTAACCAGAACGCGCTTGCGGGTGAGGCTCATGCACCGGGTCCATCTGCGATGTGGCGACCCTGTTACCCGATCGCACGTCGAATCCAAGCACATGCCTTGGCGGACGGCCACCGACCGGCCGGGCACGCCAGAGCGGGATGCGCCGTTCTTTCGGCGCGGCCGGGCGCATCCCGCTCCAGCTCTGTGTCTTGTCGAGCATGTCTATGCGCGGCTGACCGCGTCCGGCCGCATCATGCTCTAGTCCGGCAGTTGCAGCGTACGCAGGTAGATCAGCGTTGCGGCTTCCATCACCTCGTCCAGCGCCACCCGTGACGCTTCGGGCGCTACCGCCCAGCCGGTGAGCAGCGCCTCCACCGCGCCGACCAGGCCCACGCCCAGCAGCGCATAGCCGGGCGGCAGCATCTCGCCGGCCTCGGCGGCCGAATCGAGGCCGTGCACCAGGTGGTCCACGAAGCGTCGGCTGGTGCGCCAGCGCAGCTCCTGCAACCGCTCGTTCACGCCCACCACCTCCAGGCAGCTGATGCGCACGCGCCGCGGGTCCTGCGCGTAGGCGCTGAACGCCGCCCGCAATCCGGCGCGTATCTGCGCGCTCAGGGAGGGCAAGGTGGTGTCGTGCGCCGCCACGATCGCCGCCAGCACCTGGTCCTGCACCCGCACGAACACCGCCTCCAGCAAGGCGGGCTTGTCCGGGAACAGGCGGCCGACATAGCGGAAGGCGATGTCGGCGCGCTCGGCCACCTCGGTCATCGAGGTCGGGCCGAACCCCTTGGTGCCGAACAGCGCGAGCCCGGCATCGAGGATCGTCTCGCGCCGCTGCAGGTCGCGCTGCGTCGTCGACAACCCTCCGTAGACCCGCCCCCCGGCGTCGGCGTGTCGGGCGGTCGCGGCGGGGGTGGCCAGTTTCGGGGCTGTCGGCATGCGATCCATCATCTGTCAGCGCATATTGACAGATGCGTGCCGGACGCTCAAGCTGGCAGGAAATACGAAGTGGAGGCTGGGAGCACGATGGACGTCGCGTTCGACTTCGCCAACCCGGCGCTGCGCGCCAACCCCTACCCGGCCTACCGCTTCCTGCGCGAAGCGGCGCCGATCTGGCGGGCGCCGACTGGGCAGTGGGTGGTGTCCACCCACGCCGGCTGCACGGCGCTGCTCCGGCATCCCGGCATGGGCCGCAGCGACGCGCGTATGCTGAAGCCGGAGTCGATGGCCGAACCGGCGGTGGCCAGCCTGACGCGGATGATGCTGTTCCTCGACCCGCCCGCGCATACCCGCATTCGCGGCCTGGTCTCGCGCGCCTTCAACGCCCGCCGGATCGAGGCGCTGCGGCCGCGCGTGGCGATGATCGTGGACGCGCTGATCGACCGGGTGCTGGGCCAGGGCGGCATGGACCTGATCGCCGATTTCGCGCACCGCCTGCCGGTCACCGTCATCTGCGACATGCTGGGCGTGCCCGAGTCGGATCGCCGCCCCTTCCTCGACGAGGCGACGGTGCGCGGCCGCATCCTCGATCCCGTGCCGCTCTCGCGCGAGGAGATGGACGAGACCAACGCGTCGTTCGGAGCGTCCGAATCCTACTTCCATCACCTGCTCGCCCTGCGCCGCCAGCACCCCGGCGAGGACCTGGTGACCGGCCTGCTGGCGGCGAGCGAGGCGATCAACCAGGACGCCGCCGGCGGCCAGGGCGACCGGCTGAGCGACGCGGAGATCGTGGCCAACATCAACCTGCTGTTCGGCGCCGGGCACGAGACCACCACCAACCTGATCGGCAACGGCGTGCTGGCGCTGCACCGCAACCCCGACCAGCTCGACCGGCTGCGCGCCGACGCCTCGCTGATCCCCAACGCGGTCGAGGAGCTGCTGCGCTTCGACAGCCCGGTGCAGCTCAGCAGCCGCTACGCCTTGCACGACATGGAGGTGATGGGCGAGGCGGTGCAGGCCGGCGAGGAGGTGATCACGCTGCTCGGCGCCGCCAACCACGATCCGGCCGCCTACGAGGGCGACCCGGAGGTGCTCGACGTGGGACGCCCCGGCGTGCGGCCGATCAGCTTCGGCGGCGGGCTGCATTTCTGCCTGGGCGCGCAGCTGGCCCGGATCGAGGGCGAGATCGCCCTGCGTCGTATCATCGAGCGGCTGCCGGCGATGCGGATCACCGAGCTGGACGACGTGGTCTGGAAGCCGACGGTGACGCTGCGCGGGCTGGCGAACCTGCAGGCGACGTGGTGAACGGCGGAGCGGCACGGCCCATGTCAGGCGAGCATTTCAACGTCGTGATCATCGGCGCCGGCCTGTCCGGTATCGGCGCGGCCTGTCACCTGCAGAAGGACTGCCCGAACAAATCCTTCGTCATCCTGGAGGGTCGCCAGGCCTCGGGCGGCACCTGGGACCTGTTCCGCTACCCCGGCATCCGCTCGGATTCCGACATGTACACGCTCGGCTACTCGTTCAAACCCTGGCGCGAGGCCAAGGCGATCGCCGACGGGCCGTCGATCCTGAACTACATACGCGAGACGGCGGCCGAACACGACGTGGACCGGCACATACGTTTCGGCCACATGGTCAGGCGCGCCGCATGGTCGTCCGACGACGCGGCCTGGACGGTGGAGGCCGAGGGCGGTCCCGACGGCGGGACCCGCGTGTTCACATGCGACTTCCTGTTCACCTGCAGCGGCTACTACGACTACGCCGGCGGCTACACGCCCGATTTCGCCGGGATCGAGCACTTCGCCGGCCGGATCGTCCACCCGCAATTCTGGCCGGAGGATCTCGAGACCAACGGCCGACGCGTCGTGGTGATCGGCAGCGGCGCCACCGCCGTCACCCTGGTGCCGGCGCTGGCCCGGGCCGGCGCGCAGGTGACGATGCTGCAGCGCTCGCCCAGCTACGTCGTGTCGCGCCCGGCCGAGGACGCGTTCGCCAACATGCTGCGCCGCCGCCTGCCGGCCAGGCTCGCCTACGGCATCACACGCTGGCGCAACGTGCTGCTGCAGCTGTTCATGTTCAACATGGCGCGCCGCAAGCCGGCCGACTTCAAGCGACGCCTGATCGGCATGGTGCGAACCGAGCTCGGCGCCGATTACGACGTCGGCACGCATTTCACGCCGCGCTACAACCCCTGGGACCAGCGCCTGTGCCTGGTGCCGGATTCCGACCTGTTCGCCGCCATACGGTCCGGCCAGGCGACGGTGGTGACGGACACGATCGAGACCTTCACCGAGCGGGGCGTGCGGCTGTCCTCCGGCAGCGAGCTGGAGGCCGACATCGTGGTGACGGCGACCGGGCTGCGCATGCGGATACTCAGCGGCGTGACGATCGAGGTGGACGGCGAACCCGTCGATCTGTCGAAGGCGATGAGCTACAAGGGCATGATGTACAGCGGCGTGCCGAACCTCGCCGCGGCGTTCGGCTACACCAACGCGTCGTGGACGCTGAAGGCCGACCTGACCTCGGGCTACGTGTGCCGGCTGCTGAACTACATGGACGCGCGACGCTACGTGCAGGCGACGCCCACCAGGGACGAGACGGTGGAGGAGGCGCCGTTCCTGGATTTCACCTCCGGCTACGTCCAGCGCGCCCTGGATCACCTGCCGCGCCAGGGCCTGAAGGCGCCGTGGAAGCTGCACCAGAATTACGCCCGCGACCTGATGGCCCTGCGCTACGGCAGGCTGGACGACGGCACGCTGGTGTTCCGCCGGCGGCAGGATGATGGAGCAGGGAAGCAGTCCTTTTTTGAAAAAAAGGACCAAAAAACGTTTGCTTAAGTGTCGAGTGTCTGCAGAAACCTTCGCGACAGCATGATCAGAGTTTTTTGCTTCTTTTTTTCAAAAAAGAAGGCTTTCCTTGCCTCTTGAGTCAGTCTCCGGCCAGCGCCGCCGTGTCCAGGGCCTGGCTGGCGGTGACCAGCGCCAGCATCCCGGCCCAGCTGTTGTCCCAGGAAATGCCTTCGAGCGCGTGATCCACCAGCGCCAGCCAGGGCGCTTTGGGGCGGTCCATCGCCGCCTGCAGCAGCCCGACCGCCTCCCCGGCGTCGCCGGCGATCGACACGATACCGCGCCAATCGGCCACCACGTCCGCCACCGGCGTGGAGACCAGGGGAACGCCGGCGGCGAGGAACTCTGGCGTCTTGGTCGGGCTGATGAACCGCGTCGCCTCGTTCATCGCGAACGGCATCAGACCGGCATCCCAACGTGCCAGGTAGGCCGGCAGCTCGGCGTAGGGCTTGCCCCCCAGCCAGTGGATGTTGGCGCGTCTCGGCAGGTCCGTCTCGGCGATCTTCGCCACCGGCCCGATCAGCACGATGTGCCAGTCCGGACGCAGATCGGCGACCGCCTCGACCAGGCCGGCATCAAGCCGTTCGTCCAGCACGCCGAAAAAGCCGATCCGCGGGTGCGGGATGCCGGCCTGGTCGAGCGGATCGGGACGCTCCGCCTGCCGGGCCTGGGCATAATGTGAGCGATCCACGGCGCTGGGAAAGCAATGCACCGAAGCGTGCAGCGGCTGCTTGGCCCGCTGCAGGCTGCGGCCGCCGGTAAACACCAGATCGGCCCGGCGCATCAGCCGGCGCTCCAGCAGCAGCAGCCTGGGCGAGGCTCCCGCGAAAGCGGCCAGCTCGTCCATGCAGTCGTAGACCGTGGTGCAGGCGGTGATGTGGCCGGCGAATCCCATGGCCATCGGGGTGTAGAACCAGGCGACCGCGACGGGTGCGTCGAGCGTCGCCAGGTAGGAATCCAGCAATGTCCGCTGCATGCGGTCGATCTCTGACGCGTCGTCGCAGACCGGCAGCACGGGGGCCAGCACGGTCACGTCGCTGCCGAGCGCCGCCTCGTGGTGCAGGCTCGGCGCCGTCTCGGCACCGCCCCAGTGCGGCTCCTCCCAGAACACCACCCTGTACTCGTCCGCGGCCCGGGTCAGCAGGTGCTGCGGACGCTGGGTCACGAAGCCCCAGCGCAGGTGCGAGAAGCACAACAGCAGGGGCCGCTCGTCCGGGGCTTGAGGGGCCTGATTCATGCATGTCCTTCCAGGGCTGGTAGAAGCTCAACGATATTCGTACGTCACGGGTTTGTTGCGGAAGGGTGGACGTCGTCGTGTGTCCGCAATGAGCCACGGTCGTTATCCGGCGGTCCGGGGCCATATACGCGGCCAGAGCATTTCGCCTCCTCCCGCTGCGGGCGCCGGCTTGGAACAGGGTCCGCAATGAACCACGGCGCGAACACAAGCGCGAACGCAAGCAAGAACCCTGCCTCACTGCGGTTGCTGCTGCCCTATCTGCGCCCTTACCGGGGCCAGGTGGCCGGCGCCGCAGCCTCGCTTCTGGTGGCCGCCGGCCTGGTTCTCGGCATCGGCCAGGGCCTGCGCCGGCTGATCGACAGCGGCTTCGGCAGCCACAGCCCGGCCGCGCTCAACCTGGCGGCGCTCGGCATGTTCGGCGTGGTGGCGGCCTTGGCGGTCGCCACCTACGTGCGCTTCTCGCTGATCGCCTGGCTCGGCGAGCGGGTCGGCGCCGACCTCAGGCGCGGGCTGTTCGAGCACGTCATCACCCTCTCCCCCGGCTTCTTCGAGACCGCGCGCGCCGGCGACATCCTCAGCCGGATGACCGCCGACGTGGGCGTGCTGCAGGCGCTGGTGGGCTCGGCGATCTCGATGTGGGTGCGCAACCTGCTGATGGCGGCCGGCGCGCTGGCGCTGCTGGTGGCGACCAGCCCCAAACTCGCCGGCATCGTGGTGCTGGTGGTGCCGCTGGTGGTGGGCCCGCTGATCGTCTTCGGCCGGCGCGAAAAGCGTCTCTCCCGGATCGCCCAGGACCGCATCGGCGACCTCGGCGCCTATGCCGAGGAAACGCTGGGCGCCCTGCCCACGGTGCAGGCGTTCACCCATGAGCCGGTGGACCGCGCCCTGTTCTCCACCCGGGTGGAGCAGTCGGTTTCGGCCGCGGTGCGCCGGATACGCACCCGCGCGCTGCTGATCCTGGTGGTCATCCTGCTCGGCTTCGGCGCCATCACCTTCAGCCTGTGGGTGGGCGGCCGGGACGTGATCGCCGGGCGCATGACCGGCGGGGACCTTGCGGCCTTCGTGTTCTACGCCGTCATGCTGGCCGGCGCCGGCGGCACGCTCAGCGAGCTGTGGGGCGAGGTGCAGCGTGCGGCCGGTGCCGCCGACCGGCTGGCCGAGTTGCTGGCCGAACAGCCCTCCATCGCCATTCCGGCCCACCCTGCCCCGTTTCCCGCCGGCGCGCGCGGCGCGGTGGCCTTCAGCGATGTCGGCTTCCGCTACCCCTCGCGGCCGGACACCGCAGCGCTGGACGGCATCTCGTTCCAGGTGCTGCCAGGCGAGACGGTGGCGCTGGTCGGGCCGTCGGGCGCGGGAAAGACCACCATGTTCCAGCTGCTGCAGCGCTTCTACGACGTGCAGTCGGGCGCGGTCACGCTGGACGGGATCGACGTGCGGGACGTGCACCCCGCCGAACTGCGCCGTCGCATCGCCGTCGTGCCGCAGGACCCGGTGATCTTCAGCGCCAACGCGTGGGAGAACATTCGCTACGGCCGGCCGGAGGCGAGCGATGCCGAAGTGCGCGAGGCGGCCCGGGCGGCGGCGGCCGAGTTCCTGTTCGACCTGCCCGAGGGGCTCGACACCTTCCTGGGCGAGCGCGGGGTGCGCCTGTCCGGCGGGCAGCGGCAGCGCGTGGCCATCGCCCGCGCCATCCTGCGCCGGGCGCCCGTCCTGCTGCTCGACGAGGCGACCAGCGCGCTCGACGCCGAGTCCGAGCAGGCGGTGCAGCACGCGCTGACCGTGCTCGGCCGCGACCGCACCACGCTGGTGGTCGCCCACCGGCTGGCGACCATACGCCGGGCAGACCGCATCGTGGTGGTCGAGCAAGGCCGGGTCGTGGCCGAGGGCACCCACCAGGCGCTGTCGCGCGCCGGCGGCCTGTATGCGCGCCTGGCGGCGCTGCAGTTCGATGCTGCGGCGGCCGAGTGACCGCGATAGGATACGCCATGTCCGAGCGCGGGGCCGACCATGCCTGACGGTCTGTCCGAGCACGATGCCCTGGCCTGGTCCGAGCCTTCTATGCCCACTCCGGCACCAGGGGCCAGGCGACCGACGGTTCGGAGTCTGGCTCGCCTCGGCACGTCCGCCCGTTCGTGTTGTCGGACCTGTCGAGCGAACGCCCGGACATCGCCGAGCTGGTTCAGATCCTGAAGGCCGTGGGCGACGACGCCTCGCCCTGAGAGCGTCGTCAGCCGTCCGCGTTCGCCAACTGCGCAATCCAGGCCCGCACGTGGGCGGGCTCGCCGAATACCTCGGGCACCCGAAACCCCACGCCGCCGAGCGCCACGGCCGCGCGCATGCCGTCCTCGTCGGTGACGTCGTCGCCGACGAACACCGGCACCCGGCCCAGGAACGGCGCCTGCCCCATCAGCGCACGAACGGCCGTCCCTTTGTCGGCCCCGGCCGGGCGCAGCTCCCACGCCATCTTCGCGTCCATCAGCTCGAAGCGCCCCGCCTGCTCGGCTTGTAGCGCACCGAGACCGTCACGCAGGGCGGCGCCGGCCTGCGGCACCGCGCGGTAATGCAGGACCACGCCATGCGTCTTGGGCTCGACGAGCGCACCGGGATGCAGCGCCGCCAGATCGGCGGCGGCGCGATGCCAATGTTCCGGCAAGCTGGGCAGGTCGGGTCCCCGCACCGGCTCGCCGGGGGCGTGGCGCAGCGCCGTGCCGTGCTCGGCGGCGACCGCGAACGGCACGTCGCCCAGCAGCGCATCGACCTGCACCAGGGAACGACCGGTGACGATGGCCAGCGCGTCGCCGCACAGCCGGCGCAGCCGGGCGAGGTCGGCCAGCAGCCCGGGCGGCACCACCACGGCATCCGGGGTCGGCGCGATGTCCAGCAGCGTGCCGTCCAGGTCGAGCAGAAAGGCGGCACGGGCCAGAGGCGGCAGGTCGGAGAGCTGGTTCATCGGGTGAGAAACCGGCCGGCAGCCCTGGGGTTGCCGGCCGTTCCCAAGCCGCCCTTCAGTGGCCGATGCTGGCGGTGTGCACCGAAGCGAAGCCGATCACCGCGTCCGGACCGCTCTGCGTGAGGGCGAAGGCGTTGCTGGCGTAGCTGCCGGAAAGCTGCAGCGTATCCACCACGTGCCCGCCCGAGCTCAACGACAGCACGTCCGTGCTGGCGTTGAAGCTCATGGCGTTCACACCGGCCATCAGGATGCTGTCCCCGGCGGCGAAGCCGCTGATCGTCGCGTGGTCGGCGATGCCGTGCGACAGCGACAGCGTGCCGTTGCTGCCGGTGAACGCGATGCTGGGCACGCCGATGCTGGCGCCGTTCACCGCCAGCGTGCTGCCGGCGGCGATCTGCACCTGGCCGGTGCCGGCGAGGCCGCTGTTCAGCGTCAGCGTGCCGCCGCTCGCCTGCACCACGCCGTTATCGGTGATGCCGGCCATGGTCTGGCCCGCGACGCCCACCGACACCGTGCCGTAGCCGGACAGGGTGGCGCCGGCGCCGATCGTGAGGCCCCGTTCCGCGTGACCGACCGCCAGCGTGCCGCCCGCCATGCCGACCGAGCTGCCGGCCGAGACGGTCATGAACAGGCCGGTCGAGAACGTGGCGCCCGACTGCACCGACAGCGAGCCCGTGCCGATGCCGGTAGGCGACGTCGTGGGCGTGTCGCTGTCGCCGCCATTGGCGCCGATGACGGTGAAGGAGCCGACCGAGAGGGTCGAGTTGCCGGACACGGTGACCTGCCCGGTGCCGCCCTTGTTGATCCCGATGCCGAAATCCTGCCCGACGGTAACCTGGCCGCCGTTGCTGACGGTCAGGCTGCCCTGGCCGGACAGCCCGACCAGCACCCGGCTGCTGTTGTGCCAGACGCCATCGTCCACGGTCATGGTGCCGCTGCTGCCGGTGAACTGCCCGATCTTCGCGCTGAGCGAGTTGATCGACGCGTGCGCGGTGCCGGAACCCTGTGCGGTGAACCAGCCCTGCTCGTGCACGCCGACGATCAGGCCGCCCGCATCGTTCATCGTGGCGGTCGGGCTGAAGGTGACGTGCGCGCCGTTGCAGATCATGAAGCTGGCGCAACGGTTCGTCGACAGCGTGTTCAGCGTGCCGGTCACGTCGATGGCCTCGGTGCCCAGCATCATCATGCTGTAGACGCTGAAGCTGTTGTTCAGCGTGGCGTCCGACGTGAACAGTGCGTTGCCGGACGCGGCCGACGGCACGATGCCGCCGGTCCAGTTTGCGGCGTCGGACCAGTTGCCCGCCTGGCCATGACCGTTGAAGGAAACCGTACCCTTGGGAAGTGTGCTTGCCATTTCGAAATCCGCCGCTGCCATGTGTCGAGGCGCACAGGATGCCGGGCAAGACTTGCCATCGCGTTAAGATTTGTCCCGCCGCACGAAACAACCCACGATTTTTCCGAAACGCTTCCGCGACGGCCTGCCGGTGTGGCCAGACGCTCAGGAGCAGGCGGCGAGCTGGATGTCGTAGACCGGGTGTTCGAACATGTTCGCCGCCGGCTCGTTCTGCAGGATCCAGCCGTCGAAGGCCGGCGCGTCGCCGGCGCTCTCCGACACCGACAGGCGGGCCGCGGCATCCTGCGGCAGGTCGTCCGGCCGCACGGCACAGGCCTGCAGGCGGATCGACAGGGACTGCACGGTCGCCGTCCCGCCGACCGGGATCGTCACCGATCGGACCGTCGAATCGATCTTGTTCAGCACCCGCAAGGTTGCGGACTGGCGCGCCACCCAGGCATCCGGCGAGGAGATGGTGGGCGGCTGGACGGTTTCGGCCGAACTGGCCGCCGCCCAGGCGAGCGGCCACGCGACGGCCAGCACTCGCGCCCACGTCACCGCCCCGGCGCCTTCAACCCGGCCACCAGGCCGGCGATGATCGCCCGCATCGCCGCCTCGTCCACGCCCATGAGCAGCGCGTCCTCGAAGGCGTCCTGCATCACGTGACGCAGCTCCTCGTGGTTTTCGTTCAGGATCTCCACCTTGTCGCGGCACGAGACGGGCTGCCCGTCGGACTGCGGCCAGACGACCTGGCCGACGCTCATTTCGCGGCGGCGCCCGGCTCCGCCTTCGCCTTGTCCGCGCTGGATTTGCCGCCGGCCGAGCCGAAGATGTATTTCCCGATCAGCGCCTCGATGTTGACCGAACCCTGGGTGATGGTGATGGCCCCGCCCGGCTTCAGCGTCGCCTCGTCGCCGCCGGTCGCCAGCGCCACGTACTTGCCGCCCAGCAGGCCGTCGGTCGAGATCGTGGCGGAGCTGTCGGTGGTCAGCGACACGTCCCGCTGCACCGAGAACGTCACATCGGCCTGGTAGGTCTTGGGGTCGAGCCGGATCGAGCCGACGCTGCCCACGTGCACCCCGGCAATCCGGACATCGGCGCCGGGAGACAGGCCGTCCACGTGGTCGAACGTGGCGTGCAGGTCGTAGCCGCCGCCACCGAGCTTCTGGCCGGTATTGGCCACCGCAAAGACCAGGAAGCCGCCCGCCACGAGCAGGACGGCGGCGCCGGTGATCACCTCGACCGCGCTGTGTCGTGCCATCGCCGTCAGCTTCCCGGCGTCCAGGATTCGTAGTCGCCCGTGGCCGCCGCCCGGTGGCCGCCCTTGTAGTCGTGCCCTGGCGGACGGTAGCCGAGTGCCGTGCCCGTCAGGTTGGGCTGGTGCGGCTTCTGCCAGGCCCGCCGGCCGGCGTCCGGCAGCGGCGCATCGGTGGTGTAGTGCATCCAGGCATGCCATTCCGGCGGGATGTCGCTCGCCTCCTCGGGCCCGGCGAACAACACCCAGCGACGCTGGCGCAGGCCGCGGCCGCGCAGCTTGCGCTCCTGGTAGTAGCGGTTGCCCGCGCCGTCGTGCCCCACCTGGGTGCCGCGCAGGAAGGTGAACAGCCGGGTGCCGATCGAGGTCATCGCTTTCTATAAGGTCGACGGGCCGGCGCATGCAACGGAGCGGCCCGACAGACGAGGTCCGGCGGCCCTCCTTCGCCGGCTCTCCCGCGCCTGACCTCTATATGATGTGGTCCGGGGTGCTTGCGGCCGCAAAATCTGTGTTTCCGAGTCGCGGCTTTCGTGCTTACGTCCGGGCATGAAAGCGATGCGACTGTGGCAGGGCGTCAGGATGCGGCAGGTGGCGGCCCGGCCCGATCCGGACAGCCCCGCCCGGCTGGTCACCCTGCCCGTCAGCTGGGACGACCGCGCCGCCGCAGCGCTGGCCGAACTCATGCCGGGCGAGGGCGCCGTCAGCCTGCCGGCGGCGGCCTCCGTCTGGCTGACCATGCTGGCCACGCGTGCCCGGCAGGCGGGGCAAAGCGAGACCATCGCGACCGCGCTGCAAGGCCTGCTGCACCGTCGCCAGGCCGCCCCCAACGCGTCGGTCTGGCGCTGCGAGACCGGGGTCCCGGGCTTCCGCCTCAACGTGGCCGGTTTCCACAGCGCCGCCGGCGGTTACGACGTCGCCGGCTTCGCCCAGGCGGCCGGCCTGGCCGCACGCGCCTGTCGCCTGCTGGCGCCGGCGTCGCCGCGCTACGAGATCGGGCTGTCCGGCCTGGACGACCTGCTCGCCTGCGCCGGAACACCCTATGACGGCCGCGCCGCCCGGGCCGTCGGCGCCTGCCTGGCCGCCCTGCTGCGCGCCAGCGTCGA
>CAXTJP010000071.1:0-13866 GCA_964244615.1 uncultured Acetobacteraceae bacterium | reverse complement strand
CGCCGCCGCCGCCCGGCGCCATCCTGGCCGAGCGCACCGCCGACCTGCCCGCCGGTCTGCGACGGCTGGGCCCGCCATCGGTCGCGCCGCGCCGCCCGGTGCTCGACTTCCCGCCCCCCGGCTCGACCATCGACCTGGTGTCGGAGAACGGCGGCTACCGCCCGGTCACGCTGCGCGCGCGCGGCGGCGTCGGGCCGTTCCGCTGGCTGGTTAATGGTGCGCCGATGGCGGGTCACGAGGCCGAACTGCACTGGCGGCCGGACGGTCCGGGGACCGCGACGGTCCGCGTGATCGGCTCGGACGACCTGGCCGGCAGCGGCAGTTTCCGCCTCACTGCGGAGTGAAGGCGAAAATTTTGCTGACTGGTCGGGTGTCGGCAACAACCTCTGCGACAGCACGACCAAAAGTTTTTTGCTTCTTTTTTTCAAAAAAGAAGGCCTTTCCGTCCTCTGCACGTGACTGGATCGCTAGTCGCGTCCGGCCTAGGTTGCCCCCTCCCGAGGCCGAGTGACAGGACCGCCCGATGCGCCACGCGCTGACCGAGAAGATCGTCCGCATCAAGCTGGAGCGCGACCTGACCTGGTCCGGGCTGGCCGGGCTGGCCCCCGGCCTGTCAAAGGAATACGTCACCGCGGCGCTGCTCGGCCAGATGTCGCTGCCCGAAGCGGCGGCTCGCCCGATCGGCCAGGCGCTGGGCCTGGAGGAGCCGGAGATCAGGCTGTTGCAGCAGCCGCCCTATCGCGGCTCGCTGCCGACCACGGTACCCACCGACCCGCTGATCTACCGCTTCTACGAGCTGGTCTCTGTTTACGGCACGACGTTCAAGGCGCTGATCTCGGAAGAGTTCGGCGACGGCATCATGAGCGCCATCGACTTCCGCATGGGTATCAGCCGCGAGCCCGACCCCGCCGGCGACCGCGTGGCCATCACGATGAGCGGCAAGTTCCTGCCCTACAAGACGTATTGAGCGCCACCGCCGAGGCGCCGCCGCTGCCGCCCGAGCTTTCGGCCGGGCGGCAGCGCCTGGTCGCGGTCATCGTGGCCTGCGCGCTGTTCATGCAGAACCTGGACGGCACGGTCATCTCCACCGCGCTGCCCACCATGGCGCGCGCCTTTCACGCCGACCCCGTGCACATGAACGTGGCGCTGACCGCCTACCTGTTCGCGATCGCCGTGTTCATCCCGGCCAGCGGCTGGATGGCGGATCGCTTCGGCACACGGAACGTGTTCCGCATCGCCATCGGCGTGTTCACCCTCGGCTCGGTGCTGTGCGGCCGGGCGGATTCGCTCGGCTTCCTGGTGGCTGCCCGCATCGTGCAGGGCGCCGGCGGGGCGATGATGCTGCCGGTGGGCAGGCTGGTGCTGCTGCGCGCGGTGCCCAAGGAGCGCCTGATCGGCGCCATGGCCTGGGTGACGATGCCGGCGCTGGTGGGGCCGGTTATCGGGCCGCCGGTGGGCGGCTTCATCATCACCTATTTGTCCTGGAACTGGATCTTCGACATCAATGTGCCGATCGGGGTCGCCGGCGTCGTGCTGGCAAGCCTGTTCATCGTCGACCGGCGCGAGCCCGATCCAGGGCCGTTCGACTTCGCCGGGCTGCTGCTGAGCGGTCTGGCGCTCGCCGGCTTCATGGCCGTGCTCGAGCTGGCGGGCCGCAACCTCGTGCCGGGGCCCGTGGTGCTGGCGCTCGGGCTGCTCTGCGCCACCACCGCTGCCGCCTACGCCTGGCGCGCGCGGGGTCAGGCACGGCCGCTGCTGGACTTCACCCTGCTGCGCCTGCCCACTTTCGCGGTCTCGGTGTTCGCGGGCTCGCTGTTCCGGATCGGCATCGGCGCCATCCCGTTCCTGCTGCCGATGATGTTGCAGCTGGGCTTCGGCCGCAGCGCCGCGCAAAGCGGCATGATCACCTTTGCCAGCGCCGCCGGCGCGTTCGGCATGAAACCGGCGACGCAGTGGGTGCTGCGTACCTTCGGCTTTCGCAGCACGCTGGTGTTCAACGGCCTGCTCAGCGCGGCGGTGCTGGCCTCCTACGCCGCCTTCCGCCCGGCCTGGCCGCTGGCCGCGCTCTACGCCGTGCTGGTCCTGGGCGGGCTGATGCGCTCGCTGCAGTTCACCGCCTACAACGCCATCGCCTATGCCGAGGTGCCGCCGGCCCGGATGAGTGCGGCCACCACGCTCTACTCGGCGCTGCAGCAGGTATCGCTCACCATCGGCATCCCGATCAGCGCCGGCGTGCTGCAGATGGCCCGCAGCGCGCCCGGCATGGAGCCGGCCACCCAGGATTTCGCGCTGGCCTTTCTGGTGGTGGCCGGGGTATCGGCCCTGGCGGGTCCGGCGGCCCTGCTGCTGCCGCGCGCGGCCGGCAGCCAGATGTCCGGCCACGAAACACGGTGAGGGAGACGGCGATGCGCGCCCTGTTCTGCTTGGCACTTCTTCTCGGGCCGCTTTCGGCCAGGGCGCAGGCCCCGCTGACCGTGTTCGCAGCCGCCAGCCTGACCAACGCGCTGGAGGATATCGGTACGCGCTGGATGGCGGAGGGCCATGGGCCGGTGGTGTTCTCCTTCGCCGCCAGCTCCACCCTGGCGCAGCAGATCGAACACGGCGCCCCGGCCAGCGTCTTCCTCTCCGCCGACGAGAAGTGGATGGACGACCTGGCCGCCCATGGCGGGCTGGCGGCCGGCACGCGTCTCGACCTGGTGGGCAACAGCTTGGTCCTGGTCGAGCCCGCCGCCGCGCTCAAGCCGGTCACCGTTGACGCGGCGGCGCTGCAGGCGGTGCTAGGCCCGAACGGCCGCCTGGCGGTGGGCGACCCTGCCCACGTGCCCGCCGGCATTTACGCCAAGCAGGCACTGCAGAAGCTGGGGCTTTGGGACACGATGCGCAGCCGCCTGGCGCCGGCCGATTCCGTCCGCTCCGCCCTGCGCCTGGTGGAGCTGGGCGAGGCCCCGGCCGGCATCGTCTACGCCACCGACGTGAAGGTCAGCCCCAAGCTGGGCATCGCCGGCACCTTCCCCGCCGACAGCCACGACCCGATCCGCTACCCCGGTGCCGTGGTAGGCGCGAACGACACGCCATCCGCACGCGCCTTTTTGGCTTATCTGCAAACCCCCGCGGCCCACGACGTATTCGTCCATTACGGCTTCTCCGACCCTCGATGAACGAAACTCTTCTGCTTCTTTCTTTCAAGAAAGAAGGCCTTCTTCCTTGAAAGAAAGAAGCAAAGAACTTTTGGTCATCAAGACTTGACGGCGGACGAGCAGGAGGCGGTGCTGCTCACGCTCGGGGTGGCGTTCCGTGCCGTCGGCTTCGGCCTGCCGCTGGCGTTGCTGGCCGCGATCCTGCTGGCGCGGTTCCGCTTTCCCGGCCGCTTCCTGCTGCACGCGCTGGTGCATTTGCCGCTGATGCTGCCGCCGGTGGTGACCGGGTGGCTGCTGCTGCTGATTTTCGGGGTGGACGGGCCGATCGGCTTCTGGCTGCAGCACGTGCTCGGCGTCCGGCTGGTGTTCACCGAGGCCGGCGCCGCGCTCGCCTGCGCGGTCATGGTGTTCCCGCTGATGGTGCGCGCCATGCGCCTGTCGATCGAGGCGATCGACCCGGCGCTGGAGCAGGCGGCGCGCACGCTGGGGGCCGGCCGGCTGGACCGTTTCGCCAGCATCACCCTGCCGCTGGCCGCCCCCGGCGTGCTGGCCGCGGCCACGCTCGGCTACACCGCCTCGCTCGGCGAGTTCGGCGCGGTCATCACCTTCGCCGCCAGCATCCCCGGCCAGACACGCACGCTGCCCTTGGCGATCTACGCCGCTTTGGAGACGCCGGGTGGCGAGGCGGTCGCGGCGCGCCTGGCCGGCGTGTCGGTCTGCCTGGCGCTGGCCGGGCTGGCGCTGGCCGAACTGTTCGCGCCGCGCCGACTGCGCTGATGCTGCGCGTCAGCCTGGAGCACCGGTTCGCCGATACCGCGCTGTCCATGAGTTTCGAGGCGCCGACCCCGGGGGTGGTGGCGCTGTTCGGGCCGTCGGGCGCGGGGAAATCCAGCCTGCTGCAGGCCATGGCCGGGCTGCTGCGCGCCGACCATGTGCGCGTGGAGCTGGACGGCGTGGCGCTGCATGCCCTGCCGCCGGAACGCCGCGGCATCGGCGTGGTGTTCCAGGAGGGGCGGCTGTTCCCGCACATGAGCGTGCACGCCAACCTGCGTTACGGGCTGCGGCGTGCGGGCCCGGGTGCGGGGCCGGTGGGCTTCGCGGACGTGGTCGACCTGCTCGGCCTGCCGGCGCTGCTGCCGCGCCGGCCCGCAGGCCTTTCGGGTGGTGAACGCCAGCGCGTGGCGATCGGCCGCGCGCTGCTGAGCCAGCCGCGCCTGCTGCTGATGGACGAGCCGCTCTCGGCCCTGGATCAGGCACGGCGGAACGAGATATTGCCCTACCTCGCCAGGCTGCGCTCGGTGTTCTCGATCCCGATCGTCTATGCCAGCCACGCGCTGGACGAGGTGGCGCGGCTCGCGGACACCGTGGTGCTGATCGAGGCGGGGCGGGTGCGCGCCTGCGGCCCGTTGGGCGAGATCGCGTCCCGGGTCGACCTGCCGCTGGCGTCGCGGGAGGACGCCGGGGGTGTGCTGACCGGCACGGTCGCGTCGCACGCCCCCGATCGCCGGCTGACCGCCATCGCCTGCGGCGACGCTATCGTGTGGGTGCCGTTGCTGGACGTACCGGCGGGCAGGGCGGTGCGGCTTCTGGTGCCGGCGCGCGAGGTGATCCTGGCGCTGGACCCGCCGCGTGCGGTCAGCGTGAACAACATCCTGCCCGCCACCGTCTCCGCCCTGGCCGAGGACCAGCCCGGCCACGCCGCCCTGGTCGGGCTGTCTCTGGGTGGCGGCCATCTGCTGGCGCGGGTGACGCTGGACGCCGCGCGGCGTCTGGGTCTGCACGCCGGTCAGCCAGTACTGGCGCTGGTCAAGTCAATGTCCGTGGAGTTGCAAAAGGACTAGCTGCCGCTCGTGCGCCGGCGTCGGCGCGACGATCCGCTGGCTTGCAAGGGGGATACCATGGTGTCGGTGTTGCAAAGTGCTGCCTGATACGGTCGCGATCTCGTCACCGAAAAAGATTTCTGGTTGTTTCCTCGGACGAGAATAGTCTCCTCTCCAAAAGGAGGACCCAAGATGAACCAGATCACCGACCTGTCCGCCGAGCAGGCGATCCGACGCGACCTCGCCGCCGCCTACCGCCTGGTCGCCCTGCATGGCTGGGACGACCTGATCTTCACCCACATCTCCGCTCGCGTGCCCGGGCCGGAGCACCACTTCCTGATCAACCCCTACGGCTTCACCTTCGACGAGATCACCGCCTCCAGCCTGGTGAAGATCGGCATGGACGGCCAGCCGGTCGGCGATACCAGTGCGCGGGTCAACCCGGCCGGCTTCACCATCCACTCCGCCGTGCACGAGGTGCGGGAGGATGCCGGCTGCGTCATTCACGTACACACGCCGGACGGCACGGCCGTCGCCACTTCCCGCGAGGGCCTCAAGCCGCTGAACCAGACCGCGCAGCTGGTGATCGACGACCTCGCCTATCATGATTACGAGGGCGTGGCGCTGGACCACGACGAACGGCCGCGCCTGCAACGGGATCTGGGCAGCAAAAACCTGATGCTGCTGCGCAACCACGGCACGCTCACCGTCGGCCGTACCGTGTCCGAAGCGTTCCTGCGCATGTACTTTCTCGAACGCGCCTGCACGATGCAGGTCCGCACCCGTATCCTCGGCACCGACGACTATCCCACCCATCCAGAGGTGATCGACAGGAACGCCAAGCTCAGCGCGGCCGACGGCATGGGCAAGCTTGCCGAGCACCTGCTGTGGCCCGCCATGCTGCGGCGCCTGGACCGGATCGACGCCGGCTACCGCAACTAGCGTTCCGTCGATCCGACCGACCAGGCGGGAGCGGGGGCATGGAGCCGGACCCGCCCTGGCAAGCTGGCATGTTCGGGGCCGACCGCGTCGCCGGCCGCATACCGGCTCGTCTGGTGGACTGGGCCACCGTGTCGCACACCAGGGTGGGCGGCCTGCACGTCTCCGCCGTCGGGCAGGACATCGTGGCCGGACGGGCGGGCTACACCGCCATGCTGTGTGACGGCGGAGCGTTCCACTACTTCCACCTGATGGAGACGGTCCTCTGGCTGTGGACTATCCAGCACGCGTTCCTGGGCGGCCGTCCGCCCTCGCGCATCGTCCTGTCCATCGCCTGGGACGACCCACGGCAGTACGGCGTGGGACGCGCGGTCATGGCCGCGCTGTACCCCGGGGTGGAGCTGCTGGACCCGAACTCGGCGGGCTGGCCGCGTCGGCTCGGGGATCTGCTGATCGTCCATCGCTCCTGGGCGCAGATGCGGGTCAACAAATACCTCGAAGCCGCCATGGGGATTGCTCCGCCCCACGTGCGCCGTCTCGCGGCCACGGTGCGTCGCGCGCTCCAGGCGCGTGAAGGCCCGCGCCGGTCGAAAAACATCCTCTACGTGACGCGGCCGCCGCCGCGCTGTCTTGTGCCGGCTCAGGAGATGGCCCTGGTCGGCGCGTTACAGCACATCGGCGGCTGCACGGTCATCGACTTCGCCGCCCTGCCCTGGGCGCAGCAGGTGCGGCTGGCGGCGGCGCACGACGTGCTCGTCTCCGTTCACGGCAACGGACTGACCAACGCGTTGTGGATGCGGCCGGGCAGCCTGCTGATCGAGCTGTTTCCGCCGGGAATGCGCGCCCTCGACTACCAGTTTTTCGCCGAACTCTGCGGGCTGCACTATGCCGGCATAGTGGAGGACCGCGTTTTCACGATCGGCGACCGCACGCCACAATTCGGCGACGCCGCCACCAGTGCCAGCCCTGTTCCGCTGGTCGACGTGGCTCAGGTCTGCGGGCTCATCACCGGCCTGGCGTAGCGGGCCCGAAGCTAGCGGTCCACCGGCACCGCCGAGACGCTGTTGTAGGGCGATCCCTCCGGCGTCAGCGCCTGGGTGGACCATACCAGGTAGACAAGCACACGCTTCTGCTTGTCCCAGAGGCGCGAGACGCGGATTTCCTTGAAGAGCCAGTTCGCACTCGCCCCGAACACCACCTCGTTGTCCGGGATATCGCCCTTCAGCACCACCGGGCCGGTGGCGCGGCAGGCGATGGAGAACCGGCTTGGGTCGGTGGCCAGGCCGAGCGAGCCCTTCACGCCGCCGGTCTCGGCCCGCGACATGTAGCAGCTCACCCCGTCCACCCGCGGGTCGTCGTAGCGGTCCACGACGATGCGGTCGTTGTGGCCGAGCAGGCGGAAGGTGGTGCTGACAGCACCCACACGCTGCGGGTCGCCGGAGCCCGCCCAGGCCGGCGTCCCGAGCAGCATGAACGCTGCTAAAGTCAGCCACGCAGGGCGCCACGCGGCCGCGCGGCGGGACCGGGTCGGCCGGGCGGACCCGGTCAAGACTCGCGGATGCTGGCGGCTTCCGGACCTTTCTGCCCCTGGGTCACCTGGATGGTCACCCGCTGGCCCTCGGCCAGTTCGGTCAACCCGGCGCGGCGTAACGCCGAGGCGTGCACGAACACGTCCTTGCCCCCATCCTCCGGGGCAATGAAGCCGAAGCCCTTCGACGCGTTGTACCACTTGACCGTGCCTTGCTGTTCGGGACCCGAGGCCGCAGGAGCGTCAAAGCTGCGGCGTGGCGCCGCGAAGCCACCGGCACCGCCAAAGCCGCCGCCCCCGCCGAAACGGTCGCCCCCGCCGCCGTAGCCGCCACGATCCACGGCGCGTGGCGCACGCGCGGCCGGCGCCGCGGTGGCGGTGCTCTCGTCCACCTCCGTCACGTCGGTCACCTGCGGCCCTTTCTGGCCCTGTCCGACACGCACCTTCAGCGTGGCGCCAGGGTTGACGGCGGTGACCCCGATCCGGGTCAGCACGCTGGCGTGCAGGAACACGTCGCCGGTCCCGTCGGTCACCTCGACGAAGCCGAAGCCCTTTTCCGTGTTGAACCATTTCACGATGGCCGTGCTCTCGGGCCCGCCGGGCGACGGGGCGGCGGCCATCGGCCGGCGCTGGAACGATGGCAGGTTCACGGGCTCGGGGGAGGGGGCGAATTCGTCGAACCCTTTGTCCGACCGCCTGCGCCGCTGCCAGTTATCCGTCTTCGCCATCGGTTCGTCCGCATCTTGGTGCGCACGGGCTTAGCCGCACCGCCGCGGTGCATCGCCCCTGCCGGGAGCCCGATCATACACCGCCGCCGCACCGAATAAAGGCCGGAATCGGCGACGCGTCGCGCGCCGCGCGGTGTCACGCAAGGGTCATCTCAGCCCGAGGGCCTTGTGGGTCTGCACGCTCAGGCGCCAGCGCGGATGGGCCAGGCAATGGGCGATGGCGGCGCGAACGTTGTCCGCCAGGTTCGGGCCGTCCATCGGCTGCAGCAGGAAGTGGCGGAAATCGAGGTGCTCGAACAGCGCGGGCTCGGCGCCTTGCTGCGGAAACACCAGCTTGCATTCGTCGCCGCCGTGCACGGCAAGCGGGGCGCCGGCCTTGGGGCTGACGCAGATCCAGTCCAGGCCGGGCGGCGGCACCTCCGTGCCGTTCGTTTCGACGGCGACGGTAAAGCCGCGCTCGTGCAGCGCCTCGACCAGCGGCGCATCCACCTGCAACAGCGGCTCGCCGCCGGTCAGCACGACCAGGCGGTGCGTCGCTCCGCCTTCCCACGTCGCCTCGATCGCCTGCGCCAGGGCGGCGGGACCGGCGAAGCGGCCGCCGCCGCTGCCGTCCAGTCCGACGAAATCGGTGTCGCAGAACCGGCAGGTGGCCGCCTCCCTGTCCCGCTCCAGCCCGGACCACAGGTTGCAGCCGGCGAAACGGCAGAACACGGCGGCGCGGCCCGCCTGCAAACCCTCGCCCTGCAGCGTCAGGAAGATTTCCTTGACCGCGTAGCTGCGACGCGCGTCGGCCGCGCGCCCGCCGGGGGCCGCCGCGCCGATGTCAGGGATTGTGGTGCTCGGTCTTCTCGAGCAGGCCCTTGACCTCGTCCATCGCTTCGCGGAAGCGGTCGCTCAGCACGTGCAGCGCCTCGGCGTTGGAACGCTGTATCAGGTCCGACAGGTCGCGGATGTTGGCGACCGCACGCTCGTAGCTTTTCTTGACCACTTCGGCCTGCCGCGCCGCCTTGGCCTGCGGGCTCTCGGTCGTCGTGGACAGCTCGCGCACGTGCTCCGACAGTTCGGTCATCGTCTGCTGCATGATTTCCATGTGCCGGCGCGCGACCGACTGCGCCCCCTCCAGCGCCAGGCGGTTGGCGTTGGACAGCACCTCCATGTTGCGGCGGTGCGCGGCCAGCAGCGCCGAACTGTCCGGGATCATGGTCGGAAAGCGCATTTCCGTGAAGCGCCGTGTCATTTCGGTCAGCAGGTTGGCAGGGTTCAACGTGTCGCTACCGGAGTTCGGCTTGCTGTCTTCGGCCATGAGGATGGGTCCCGCTCGGTTCTTGCACTTCGACGTTGATCCCTCCTACAGCAAAGACAAGCTGCAAAGACAAGCCGCAAAAACACGGCCGCGTCGACCGGAAGCCTTGGCGCAGAAGCCGGGCGGCCAGGCATGGCAAGCCGGTCAGATGGCGCCCGCCTCGGGCGGTGGCATGTCGGCGGCGCCGCTGATCACGCCGTTCATGATCGCCGCGTCTCCGGCCTCCGGGTCGGGGAACGGCTTCGGTTCGGCCTCTTGCTCCGGCACACGGCCGGCCGGCAGCCAGCTCGCCAGCCGCTCGACGCGCGACAGGGCGCGGTCCAGTGCCGCCATCGTCCCGGACAGGTCCAGGCTCTCGTCCCGCCGCCAGGCCTGCACCGCGGCGAGCCACACGCCCACCATCGCCTGGGTAGCCAGCACGCCGCGCAGCCCGCGAACCTGAACGCCCGCCGCCTCCAGCATCCAGCCCATGCTGCGCGTGGTGCCGGCGGCCAGCAGCAGGGCCGCGCCCGGGTCCGCCGGCAGGTCGCGCAGCAGCGCCAGGACGCCGGCGCGGTGCCGCTGCAGCGCGTCGAAACGCCGCATCACCAGGTCGAACAGGCGTTCGCGCACCGGGCCGCCATCCAGCGCGTCCGACAGTGCCAGCACGTCCGCCTCCCGGCCGAAGCGCATGAGCACCGTGCGCGTGTCGGCGAAGCGGATTCGGGCGCGCTCGAGCGGCAGCGCCGCCTCGCGGGCAGCCGCCGGCACCGACACGGCGGACCAGCCGGCGCGGGCGGCCAGCGCAAAGGCGCCGCCGATCAGGGCGGCATCGAACTCGTCATCGGTCATCGGTGGGGCGTCCCGCTGCAATGGTGATCGGCAGGTGGCCCTTATGCCACGATACGCATCCCCGGCCGACGCCTATCCGGCCAGCTCGCGCGAGCGCCGGGTGGCGGCCTGCAACGCCGCGCGCAGGCTGGCCGGCCAGGCGTCCGGCCGCATCAGCACCGACAGCGCGCGCTCGGTGACCCCGTTCGGGCTCGTCACCGCGCGTCGCAGGTCGGCCGAGCTTTCCGCCGAGGCGGCCAGCAGGGCGCCGGCGCCCGAGACGGTACGGCGCGCGAGCTGCCGCGCCAGGGCAGGGGGGATGCCCTGCGCCACGCCCTCCTGCTCCAGCAGCTCGGCAAGCAGGAACACGTAGGCCGGCCCGCAGCCCGACACGCTGGTGATCGGGTCGATCAAAGCCTCGCTCTCCACCCAGGCGACGTCGCCGGACGCGGCCAGCAGCCGCTGGCACAGAGCATGCTGCGACGCATCCACATCGGGGCCGGCAAACGCGACGGTCATGCCCTGGCCGATCGCGGCCGGCGTGTTCGGCATCGCCCGCACCACCGGGTTCGGGACGGCCAGCAGCGCTGCGATGCCCGCCACCGTCAGCCCCGCCAGGATGGAGAGGACCGGCACCCCCGGGGGCAGGAGCGGTCCCAGCACCGGCAACACCGCCTCGGCCATCTGCGGCTTGATCGCCAGCACCACGGCCCCCGGCACGAAGCCGGACGGCAGCGCGTGCAGCGACGCGACCAGCGTGTCGCCCGGCCGCGCCAGGCCGGACGGCAGGGACGGGTCGACGAGCACGGATGCGTCCAGCCCGGCCGCGCACCATCCGGCGAACATGGCACCGCCCATACGCCCCGCGCCCAGCAACAGGACCGGCGGCATGCGGTCTGCATGAACCGTGTTCAAGGGTAAGCCCAGCAGATCGGCGCCCCGCGCGTCAGGCCTCGCCCACGCATTCCAGCATGGCGGCTTCCAGCGCCTCGGCGGGGGTCTTGCCGCCCCAGAGCACGAACTGGAACGCGGGGTAGAACCGTTCGCACTCGGTGATGGCGATGTCGACCATGTCTTCGAGGCTCTCGGCCGACGCGCCGGGCGCGCCACGCAGCAGGACGGAGTGGCGGAACAGCGGCATGCCGTCGTCCGCGTCCATGCCGAAATGGCCGATCCACAGCCGCTCGTTCGCCCGCGCCAGCAGCTCGTAGAGGGCCGCGCGCCGGGGTGCCGGAACCTTGAGGTCGAAGGTGCAGGTGAAGTGCATGGCCGAGATTTCTCCCGACCAGCTGAAATACAGGCCGTAATCGCACCATTTCCCGGGTGCCTCGGCCGCCATCTCGGCGTCCGAGCGCCGGTCGAACACCCACTCGTTCGCGGCGACGATCTGCTCCACGACGTCGAGAGGGTTGGCGGCGGCGCTTTGGTTCATGTGCAGGGACATGGTGGGTCTTCCCCTCTGACAGCGCGTGGATGCCAAGCAAGCCGGCCAGCGCTGCCAGCACCTTACGGGGTCCTCCGGAGTCGTCGCAAGAGAACCAAGCGCTAAAACCGACAGCCTTTCCCGGGGCCGGACCGAAGTCCTGCCTGCTGTCCGAACACCGCTCGCCCGGCTGGTCTAGCTGAACGTGAAGCTTCCGCCCCCCAGCGTGCTGACGTTCTCGACGATGATCTTCGCTCCCCCCGACAGGTTGACGATACCGTCGCCGAAAGCGTAGGTGACCTGCGGTGTCTGGTTGCCGTAGCCATGCAGGGCGATGGTGCTCTGGCCGGGTACGAAGCCGACGATCGTGTCCACCCCGGCCGCGATGCCGTTGGTGAAGCTGAAAACGTCGTTGCCGCCGCCCGAAATCAGGATGTCGCTGCCGCTTCCCGCGAGGAACTGGTCGTTGCCGGCCCCGCCCCACAGCGTCTCGCTGCCCGCGCCCGCCTGGAACACATCGTTGCCGGTGGAGCCGCCGCCGAACACGTTCGCCCCGGCGCCGCCGGAGATCGAAACGGCGCCGGCCCCGTTGAGAAACACGAGCTCGCCTGCCGCCGCGGTGACCGTGCTGGCCCCTGCGCCCACAACGAAGATCGATCCCGCGCCGCCGGAGAACACGCCGCTGCCGGTCCCGCCGAACACGGTGACCGCGCCTGCGCCGCCCTGCACGCTGGTGTAGCCGGCGCCGGCGACGATCAGCGCCGAACCCGACCCGCCCTCGTACTCCGCGCTGCCGTCTCCCACCCAGAACAGGCTGCCGTTGCCGGAGCCGCCCTGCATCATGATTTCGCCGCCGGTGCCGACGACGGTGGACGGCGCGTTGCCGCCGATGAAGCTGAGCAGCCCCTGGCTCGGCCCGAACACCAGGTCGCCGGCACGGCCGGCGGCGGTCAGTGCGGTGATCGTGTCGTTGCCGCCGGTGCCGACGCAGGCGATGGTGTCCGTGCCGTAGGAGACGACGGTGCTGTTCGCGGGTCCGAGCACCACCGTGCTGCGGCCGCCGCTGGTGGTGATGGCGGCGTTGTCGTAGTTCGTGGCGATCGCGTCGTTGCCGCCGCCGTGGATGTAGACGTCCACCGGCAGGCTGGACGAGCTGTTGTCGTTCGTCAGCGCCGCGTAGAAAACGGTGTTGGCGCCTGCCGCTCCCACCAGCGTATCCCCGTCGCCGAGGGCTGCGATGGTGTCGGCGCCGTAGTTGCCGGCCAGCAGCGCATGGCCCAGCCCGACATACTTGCCGTAGTTCGGGCTGGCCGGGTTCGTGACCAGCGGCGCGTCGGTCAGAGCGAGGTTCTCGTCGCCGAGCAGCAGCACCGCGCTGTAGCCGGCGGCCATGGCGATGGCGCTGCCCGGTCCCTTGCTGCCAGCCACGACGCCGTTCAGCGGTGCGACGACCTCGACGTTCACGCCGACCCCCCCGCCAGCGCCGCCGAACACCGTCTGTGCGGGGTCGAGCCCATCGTTCGAGTAGTCCAGGAAGATACCCTCGTTACCGATCAGCGCCCCCGCGTCGGCCTGGGAGACGGCGGGAAACGCGGCCGCGATGTCGTCGAGCAGGTCGCCACGGGTGATCTGGCCGGTGGTAAAGGTGGGGTTGGTCACGGTTGGTCCTCCCTGGCCGGACGTATTGTCCGGCTGTGTGGTCAGGATGGTGCCGCCGCCGGCCGCGCCGGCGACGGAGAAGACGCGGCCGGCCTCGTCGCCGAGCAGCGTGAACCGGGCCAGCACCTGGCCGCCGCCGTAGAGGCTGAGCTGGCCGGTGCCGGGGCCGGTGACGGCGTAGGCGGCGGTGTCGATGCCGGCGACCGGCAGCCAGATGGCGTCGCCGTTGCCGAAATCCGCGATGGCGGGCGCCCCGGTGCCCGCCAGGGTCAGCGTCCCGGCGCCGGCAAAATCGGCGGTCAGGCCGGGATCCACGCTGCCTGTCAGCACCAGATCGGCGCCGGGGCCGGTCAGCAGCGTGCCGGTGCCGGAGACGTTGCCCAGCACCAGGGTGCCGCCGCTGGCGGCGATGGTCCCCTGATCGACCAGCCCGCCGGACAGGCCGGCCGAACCTGCCCCACGCAGCACCCCGCCGGCATCGACGGTGATGCGGCCGGACGCGGCCCCTGCGGCCCCGCC
>CAXTJP010000070.1:0-13926 GCA_964244615.1 uncultured Acetobacteraceae bacterium | reverse complement strand
GCGGCGGCCCGTACGCTTCCGGTGCCAGGGCCGGCGCGGGCAGGATGCGCAGCCCCAACCCGCGCAGCACCGCCGGCAGCAGGTCCGCCCGCAGGCCGAGTCGCTGGCCGACCTCCACCGGCACCGGCGCCGGCCGACCACGCGTGGAGTAGGCGAGCTCGGCCGCGATGCGTTCGGCGATGTCCAGCCGCAGCAGCACCGGCCCGGCCGCGACCCACCCCTGGCTGGCCAGGAACGCCCGCCCGTCCTCGGCTGGCACCGAGACCAGGCCGGGGTTCGGGAGATCGGGCATGGCGGCACGCATCGCGACCGCCCAGAGCCGGGCGCGCAGGGCGGCGGCGCGCGGGCGCAGCAGCTCGGGCAGATAAAGTGCGAAGCGGCCGGCCCGCACCCCGGCCGCGCGCAGCCGGCGCCGCAGGTCCTGGGTGACAGCACTTTCGGTGGCCCCCACCACGACTCCGCCCGCCTCCAGCAGCTGGTGCAGCGGGCCGCGCAGCGTCGGGTCCGCCTGCCCGCGCGCCACCGCCGCGAAGAGCGGCGCCAAGTCGCGGGCGATGACGGCGTCGATCCAGGCCTGCAGCCGCCGTCGGATGCGCTCGCGCTGCGCGCCGTCCAGGAACTCGGTGTCGATCACCTCGACGGCCGGCCGGGTGAAGCTCGCGCCGGGGCGCAGCCTGGCCACCGCGGCCTCGGCCCAAGCGATCGCGTGATCGGGGCCGAGGGTGAAGGCATCGTCGGCGGCCGCCTCCAGCAGGCCGACACGGCGCGGCATCTCCTCGCGCAGCGACCGGCGGGCGGCACGCAACACCAGCCGCTTCTCCGGCCCTTCCGCCACCGGATCCGGCAGGAAAGCGAAGCCGGCGATGTGGCCGACGGCATGGCCCTCCACCACCACCTCGCCGCGCGCGGTCACCGCCGAGAGCAGGTCGTGGCCGTCTTCGGCCTCCTCCAGCCGCCGCATCAGGTGGGCGGCGCGCCGGTCCACGAAGCGTGCCGTCAGGCGTTCGTGCAGCACGTCGGACAGCTTGTCCTCTACGTCGCGGGCGCGGGCCTGCCAGGCGGCGGCGTCCGGCACCCAGTCGCCGCGCGCGGCGATGAACGACCAGACCCGCACGCCGGACAGCCGCGCCATCAGCGTGTCGATGTCGCCCTCGATGCCCGAGAGGGTGCTGAACTGCTGGTCCAGCCAGTCGGGCGCCAGCAGGCGGCCGCGCGCGATCGTGTCGTAGATGCGGGTGCACAGGCGCACATGGCTGTCGTCGGTGATCTTGCGGAAATCCGGCACCTGGCAGGCGTCCCACAGCAGCCTCACCTGGCGCCGGCCCTGCGCCAGGTGCCGGACGGACGGGTCGCGGGCCAGGGCGGCGAGCGTTTCGAGGTCGCTGGAATCGTTGCCGCGCACGAGGCCGGGGATGGGCGGCGGCAGGGTCAGGCTGTCGAGCAGCCGGTCCACGTGGGAGAAATCCAGCGTGTCGTTGCGCCAGAACAGGCTCTCCAGCGACTCGAACGAGTGAGACTCGACGGCGTGCACCAGCTCCTCGGGAATGTCCGGACAGCTGGCCGTGGTGCCGAACGTGCCGTCGCGCATGCCGCGGCCGGCACGGCCGCCGATCTGGGCGATCTCGGGCGCGGTCAGCCGTCGCGGCCGGTGGCCGTCGAATTTCTGCAGGCCGGCGAAGGCCACATGGTTCACGTCCATGTTCAGCCCCATGCCGATGGCGTCGGTGGCCACCAGGAAATCCACCTCGCGGTCCTGGTAGAGCGCCACCTGGGCGTTGCGGGTGCGCGGCGAGAGCCGGCCCATGACCACCGCGCAACCGCCGCGCCGGCGCCGTATCAGCTCGGCGATCGCGTAAACCTCGGACGCGCTGAACGCCACGATGGCGCTGCGCGGCGGCAGCTTGGTCAGCTTGGTCGGGCCGGAATAGGCCAACTGCGACAGCCGCGGCCGCGTCTCCACCTCCGCCTGCGGCACCAGGCGCTGCAGCAGCGGGCGGATCGTCTCGGCTCCCAGGAACATCGTCTCGACCAGCCCGCGGGCATGCAGCAGACGGCTGGTGAAGACGTGACCGCGATCGGGGTCGGCGCAGAGCTGTATCTCGTCCACGGCCACGAACTCCACGCGCCGGTCGAGCGGCATGGCCTCCACCGTGCAGCTGAACCAGCGCGCGCCGGGCGGGACGATCTTCTCCTCGCCGGTGATCAGAGCGACGTGCCGCGCACCCTTGGTCGCCACCATGCGGTCGTAGTTCTCGCGCGCCAGCAGCCGCAGCGGAAACCCGATGATGCCGGAGGCGTGCGCCATCAGGCGCGTCATGGCGAGGTGCGTCTTGCCGGTGTTCGTGGGGCCGAGTACCGCGCGGACCCGAGGGGCGAACATGTCCTTGCCGATTCGGTGGGGCGCAGCAGACATGCTTCGATGATTCGGCCTGCAGGCCGGCAATGCAAGGCCCGGGGGTACGGGCGCATACCGGCGGCCGGGTGACGGCATGAAGCATCGGAGGACCAGACGATTGGAACCGTTTGAGCGCGATCCGGAGTGCCTGTTCGACGGACCGCCCGACGGCGCGCTGCCGATCCACGCGGTGCGACCCCAGAGCATGCCCGACCTGCTGGCGCGGCTGACGCCGTCGCAGGCCGCCTACCTCTCCGCCTGTCCGTTCCGCGGCGAGGCGGGGCAGGTCGTGCTGCTGCCGGGCGGCCCGGGCGAGCCGGGCGTTGCGGGCGCGGTGCTCGGTCTGGGCGAGACCACCGGGCCGCACGTCTTCGGTGCGTTGCCGGCCGCCCTGCCCGACGGGACGCGCTGGCAACTCGCGAGCGGCATCGTCGACCCCGCCGACGCGGTTCTCGGCTGGGCGCTCGGCGCCTATCGTTTCGACAGGCTGCATGGCCGCCCGGTGCGGAAGGGCCCGCGCCTGAGGCGCCCCGACGCGAGCGGGGCCGAACAAGTGATCTCCACCCTGCGCGCGGTGTGGCTGGCACGTGACCTCATCAACATGCCCGCCAACCTGCTCGGACCCTCCGAGCTGGCAGAGATCGCCCGCGACGTGCTGGTGCGTGCCGGAGCGGAGGTGGACATCGTGGCGGGCCGCGCGCTGGCCGACCGGTTTCCGATGCTGCACGCGGTCGGCCGCGGCTCGGCCCGGCCGCCCGCGATGGTCTTGGGACGCTGGCGCCATGCGGCGGTGGGCGAGGAGGCGCCGCTGCTGTCGCTGTGCGGCAAGGGCGTGTGCTTCGACAGCGGCGGCTACGATCTCAAGACGGCCGGTGGCATGTTACGCATGAAGAAGGACATGGGCGGTGCCGCGGTGGCACTCGGGCTCGCGCGCATGATCATCGAGGCATCGCTTCCGGTTCGGCTCGAGCTTCGACTCGGCTGTGTCGAGAACATGGTTTCCGGAGACGCCTTCCGTCCTCTCGATATATTGAGAACCCGTAACGGCGTGACGATCGAGGTCGGCAACACCGATGCCGAGGGCAGGCTGGTGCTGTGCGAGATGCTGACCGAAGCGTCGGCCGAGGCGCCTGCGGCGCTGCTCGACTTCGCCACCCTGACCGGTGCTGCCCGCGTGGCGCTCGGCCCCGACGTGCCCGCGCTGTTCAGCAACGATGACGCGCTGGCCGAGATACTTGTCGCCAGCGGGCGCGCCGCGCACGATCCCGTGTGGCGGCTACCGCTTTGGGATGGTTACAATTCTTGGCTTGATAGCAGCGTTGGCGACATGAACAACGTTACAGATAAAGGTCATGCGGGCGCTATCGTGGCAGCACTTTTCTTGCAGCGTTTCGTTCCAGCGGGGACACGCTGGGCCCATTTCGATGTATATGCCTGGAACGATTCCGCCCGGCCGGGTCGGCCGTCGGGCGGGGAGGCCCAGGCGATGCGGGCGGCGTTCGCTGGCCTCAAGCACTATGTCGAGACCACTCTACTGAACAATAGTTCATCTTGCACTTAGCAGGCAGATCACGACATGCTGCAGTAAGCGAACGACTTTAGAACTTTCTTTGTAATATGCGCTTAAAACGAACGCGATCCGACACGGGTTCGGGACCCACAACTACGAGCCAGCGGCCTGCCGATGCAGCGCTGGGGGTGAAAGGAACGAAAATGGCTGCAGCACAACAGTCCGACCAGATGGTCGGCATCCTTCGGGACACGATCGTCGCACTCGTCCGACGGGATGGTCCGGATCTCTCCGCGCGCCAGTTGGGCGTGTTTCTAACCTGCTACCTGCAGGAAGGCGCGCACACCGTCCGCGGACTCGCAGCCGACCTCAACGTGTCCAAGCCCGCCATCACGCGCGCGCTAGACCGCCTGGGCGAACTTGATCTGGCACGCCGCAAGGTGGACCCCATGGACCGCCGCAGCGTGCTCGTGCAGCGCACCCTCAAGGGCGCTGCCTTCCTGCGCGATCTGCGTTCCATCATGAACGAGGCGACGTCCACGTCCCGCAAGGCCACCGCCGCCGAGGAACGCCGCGCCGCTCGCGCGCATGGCTGATCGCGACATCGCCCCCCGGCCCGGCGGGCCGGGGGCGACTACCAGCGATCCAAGCCGGCTCGCCGGGCACGAACGGCGACGTAGCCTGTCCAGGCGAGCGGCGGCAGCAGCACCCCCAGCGGCACCACCGGTTTCCACGGTCCGTACACCGATGCGAAGCCGAGGCAGCACACGCCTCCCCACACGACCATGCCCCAATACACCACCGTGACGGCCCAGGCCGGCAGGCCGGCGCGGTTGGCCACCTGATAGAGGTGGCCGCGATGCGCCTGCGTAATCCGCTCACGCGCTACGATACGACGTAGCAACGTGAACGCGACGTCGAACAGCACACCCGCCAGCAGCATCGGCACCAGCAGCACCGACAGCGTCTGCGTGCCGAACCCTGCCGCCAGAACCCCCAGGATCGCGAGAACGAAGCCGCAGAACTGGCTGCCGACATCCCCCATGAAGATGCGGGCGCGTGGATAGTTGAACGGCATGAAGCCGGCGATGCCGGCCGCCAGCACCAGCGACGCCACGTGCACGAACCAGTCGCCCTGCGACCAGCCGATGCCGGCCAGGAACAGGCAGGCGATCGCCGCCGACCCGCTGGCCAGGCCGTTCAGCCCGTCGATGAAGTTGACGGCGTTGGTGGCGAACAGGATCCAGGCCGCCGTCAGCGGCACCCCGATCACGCCGGTGTTCCAGGCGCCCATCCAGGGCAGGTGCAGCACGTGGAAGCGTATGCCGCAGGCGATCGCGACCAGGGAGGCGGCAAGCTGTGCGGCCAGCTTCACCGCGAACGGCCAGGAGTAGAGGTCGTCCACGTAGGAGACGGCAGCGATCAGGATGGCGGCCGCGATCAGCCCCAGGAACGGCGTATCGGGCACACGCGCCTCGCCCGCGCCGGCGAACAGCAGCACCATGCCGAGCACGAAGGCCGACACGATGCCGACCCCGCCGCCCTTGGGCGTGGGCTGCGTGTGCGAGCTGCGCGCCCCCGGGTGGTCCAGCGCACCGACCCGCATCATGGCCCTGACGATGACCGCCGAGAGCAGCGCCAGCGCCGCCGCAAACCAGAGATGGACTTCCAGTCGCATGCGCCCCGACATCCCGAACGATCAGGGGGCCACCGATAGCTGACCGCCCGGCACCTGCGCTATACGCGGCGCCGTGAAGCCTTTGCCACGATCCCTCAGCCGAATCCTGGTCAACGTGGCGCTCGACGGTGCGCTCGCCGCCGCCGCCGCTCCGCTGGCGCGCTGGATCGCCGACCCGGAGGGGGGCCTGCTGCATCCGCTGTGGTTCCTGGCGGGCGGCGGCATCACCCTGCTACTGGGCGGGTTGCCGTTCCGCCTGTCGCAGCAATACTGGCGCTTCTCCGGCCTGTCCGACCTGGTGGGGGTGATGGGCGGCAGCATCGCCAGCGCCGCGCTGTTCGCGGCCCTGCTGGTGGCGACCGGCTTCCACCTGCCCACGCTGACATTTCCGATCGTCCACGCGCTGACGCTGATGGTGCTGCTGGGCGCGCCACGGCTCGGCTACCGGCTGTATCGCGGCCGGCCGCGCCGGGCGCCGGAGGAGGCGGACCTGCAGCAGGTGGTGCTGGTCGGCGCGGGCGACGCGGCCGACGGCTTCATCCGCGCGGTCGGCACGGATCCGGCGAACGGGCTGCGGATCGTGGGCCTGCTGGCGCTGGCCGACCGGCAGGCCGGACGGCGTATCCACGGCCTGCCGATCCTCGGCCGGGTGGAACAGGCGGCCGAGGTGCTGGCGCGGCTGGCGGTCCGTCGCCGCCTGCCCTCGGCGCTGATCGTGACCGAACCCGACTTCCTCGGCGCGCCGCTTGCCGCCCTGATCGCCGAGGCGGCGGCGCAGGGCATTCCCGTGCGCCGCGCGCCGCGCCCCACCGCGCTGACCGCCGCCGAGCGGATCGAGCTGCGGCCGGTGGCGATCGAAGACCTGCTCAACCGCCCGCAGATCAGCCTGGACCGGCCGGGCATGGCGCGCCTGGTCGAGGGACGCCGCGTGCTGGTGACCGGGGCCGGCGGCAGCATCGGCTCCGAGCTGGCCCGCCAGCTCGCCGCCTGGCGCCCTGCGTGCCTGGTGCTGCTGGACCAGAGCGAATACGCGCTGTGGCAGGTCGACCTCGAACTCTCCGAGATCGCCCCCGAGGTGCCGCGCCGCGCGGTGATCGCCGACATACGCGAGGCCGCCCGGATCGGCGCGGTGTTCGCCGAGCAGCGGCCCGAGCTGGTGTTCCACGCCGCCGCGCTCAAGCACGTCCCGATGGTGGAGGCCAACCCGCTGGAGGGCCTGCTGACCAACGCGGCCGGCACGCGCATCGTGGCCGATGCCGCGCGCGGGGCGGGTGCCGCGGCCATGGTGCTGATCTCCACCGACAAGGCGGTGAACCCCACCAGCCTGATGGGCGCCAGCAAGCGGGTGGCCGAGATGTACTGCCAGGCGCTCGACATCGAGGCGCGCGCCTCCGGCCTCGGCATGCGCTGCGTGACCGTGCGGTTCGGCAACGTGCTCGGCAGCACCGGCAGCGTGGTGCCGCTGTTCCATCGCCAGCTCGGCCGCGGCGGCCCGCTGACCGTCACCCACCCGGACATGCAGCGCTACTTCATGACGGTGCGCGAGGCGGTCAGCCTGGTGCTGCAGGCGAGCGTCGTGGGCATGGAGGCGCTGCAACTGCCCAGCATCCCGCAGGGCGGCGGCCAGGGCGGCATCTTCGTGCTCGACATGGGGGCTCCGGTGCGCATCGTCGATCTGGCGCGCCAGATGATCCGGCTGGCCGGGCTGCGCCCTGAACAAGATGTACAGATCGAATACACCGGTCTGCGCCCAGGAGAGAAACTGTTTGAAGAGCTGTTCCACGGCCACGAGCCGCCGGTGCCGACCGGCTACCCCGGCCTGCTGATCGCCACGCCGCGCACGTCCGACCCCACCGAGGTCGGGGCGGCCATCGACGAGATCGCGGCGCTCTGCCATGCGGGCGACCATCGCGCGCTCGACCGGGTGCTGGCGCTGGTGCCGGAGCTGACCCGCGACGACCCGAAACTGGACTCCGCCGCATGACCGAACCCCTGGCCTTCCTGGACCTACGCGCGCAGCAGCGCCGGATCGAGCCCGCCCTGCGCGCTCGGCTGGAGGCGGTGCTGGCGCATTGCCAGTTCGTGCTGGGCCCCGAGGTCGGCCAGCTGGAGCAGCGCCTGGCCGAGTACGCCGGCGCCGCCCATTGCGTGACCGTCAGCTCCGGCACCGACGCGCTGCAGATCGCCATGATGGCCGAGGGCATCGGCCGCGGCCATGCGGTGTTCCTGCCGGCCTTTACCTACACCGCCACCGCCGAGGTGCCGCTGCTGCTCGGCGCAACCCCGGTGTTCGTGGACGTGGACCCCGCCACCTTCCAGATCGACGCGTCCGACCTGGCGGCCCGCATCGCGTCGGTGCGTGCCGAGGGGGTGCTGCGACCGCGCGCCCTGATCGGCGTCGACCTGTTCGGCCAGCCGGCTCCCTGGCCCGACCTGCGCTCGGTCGCGGCCGAGGAGAGCCTGTTCCTGCTGGACGACTGCGCCCAGAGTTTCGGCGCCAGCCTGCACGGCCGCAAGCTGGGGGCCGAGGCGGACGCGACCGCCATCAGCTTCTTCCCGAGCAAACCGCTCGGCGCCTACGGCGACGGCGGCGCCCTGCTGACCCAATCCGCGGAACGCGCCGCGCTGTATCGAAGCCTGCGCACCCACGGCGAGGGTGCCACACGGTACGAGGTGCTGCGCACCGGCATGAACGGCCGGCTGGACACGCTGCAGGCCGCCGTGCTGCTGGCCAAGCTGGACGTGTTCGAGGCGGAGCTGACCGCACGCGAGCGCGTCGCCGCGCTCTACGACGAGGGGCTGGCCGACCGTGTCGTCATCCCGGCCCGCGTGCCGGACAGCGCCAGCGCCTGGGCGATCTACGCAATCCTGCTGCAGGATGGCGCGTCGAGGGACCGTCTCCAGGCCGCGTTGCGCGAGGCCGGCGTGCCGACCGCCATCTACTACCCAAGGCCGCTGCACCACCAGCCGGCCTACGCGCCGCACCATCGCGGCAGCGACCTGCCGGTCTCCGAAGACCTCGCCACCCGTATCCTGGCGCTGCCGATCCACCCGGACCTTGGCGAGGCGCAGGCGCTGCGCGTGGTGGACGCCGTGCGCCGCGCAACCTGAACGGCCGAGGCCTGTTCCAGTACCGGCAAACAGGGAGCAGACCGATGGCCGAGATCAAGAACAGCAAGGATGACGGCAACCCGGACCTCGTCGATGGCTCGACCGGCACCCAGCATGACGTGCCGTCGGGGGCCGCCCACGAGGACAGTCCGGGCGGCTATGGCGGCGACGACAGGCTGCAGAGCGAGGCGGCGCCGCTGCACCCGGATGCGGGCAAGGATCAAGCGAAGGACATCTGAGCCGGACAGGAAGGCAAAAAACTTCTGGTCGCGCTGTCGCGGAGATTTCTGCAAACACCCGCCGGTAAGTAAGAGTTTTTTGGTTCTTTCTTGCAAAAAAGAACCGCTTGCCTTGCCTACTTCCCTGTGGGCGGCCAATTCTTCAGGGCGACCAAGGTCTTGATCTCACGCGCCGTCGGCGGGGGCATCGGAAAGCCGCCGGCCTTCAGCCTGGCGACGACGTCGGCCAGCGCGATCCCCTTGGGGCTGTCGGGAAGCAGCCGCGAGCGAACGGCCAGCCCGCCGATCGTGACCCCGGCCGCATCCACCGCCCAGATCGAGGCGCCACGGCCGAGCAGGAAGCCGACCATCGTCCAATGGTCCGCCGACGCCGCGACCAGCGCCGCCGAGTTGCCGATCTTGTCGTGCCGGTCGACCCGCGCGCCGGCCGATAGCAACAGGTCGGCGGGGTCCGTGGCGCCGAGCAGGGCCGCCTCGAACAGGGCCGGTTCGCCGCCCATGCTGCCGTCCGGGCTGGCACCGGCCTTGAGCAGCATCTTCGTTACCGACTGGTCGTGCGCCTTCACCGCCTCGTGGATCGGGGCGCGATCCGGCGCGCCGTTCGGATCGGCGCCCGCCTTCAACAGAGCGGCGATCATGGGCCGATCCAGCCGGTTTACCGCAAGCAGCAGTGCCGTCTCGCCGTCCGTGCCGTGCGCGTTCACCCCGCCCGGCACGGTTCGGGCGGCGGCAGGTGCCGCATCCACGTCACCGGCCTCCACCGCCTGCGCCATGCGCCTGGCCGCGGGGTCGGCAAAGCCTGCGGCGGAAGCTGGGCCGCTCACCGCGGGTCTGCCTGGCGCGAGCAGCCACAGCATCGCCAGACGCAGCAGCAGGCGCCGCCTACGGACATCCGAGTTGCTTCTGCTGTTCTTCGATTCCACGGATCACCCAGTCCATCCCATGCTTGCTGATTGGATTATGCCTGGTGACGAACCCGGCGCCAGGCGGCGGCACCACTGGCAGGGCGTGCCGTGTGCCGTAGGCCTGCGGCAGCAACGGGCGGCCGCTGGCCTCGCGCCCGACGATGAAGCCGCCAAGCGCGCCCCCGACGACAGGGCTTGCCGCCGCTGCCCCGCCCGCCGCCCCGCTGAGCACCGCCTGCCGGTTGTCTTGCAGCCCCGATAATGCGTCGCCGGGAACGTAGTAGGCATCGACCGGGGCCGGGCTTGCAGGGTATCCGGCGGTCTGCTGGCTCAGACCGGCCGCGTTGAACGTCGTGGTCGGCTTGCCGGTCGCAACGCCGGCGGCCGACGCCATGCCGCCGCCCAGGGAATGGCCGGTGAAGCTGACGTTGCCGTCGGTCGCCGTGTCCACCTTGTTCGCCAGCGCCGTTGACCGGTCGTAATAGTCCGACCTCATGCCGACGCCCTGCTCGGCGTTGTTCTGCCAATCCTGCAGTGAACTGGGCCGTGTGCCGCGATACCGGCCGTCAGGCACCCGGGCCGGCCCGCCTTGCTTTCCCCGTCGGTTACGCTATCTTTCGCTCATTCCTACATCTTCCGCTCTCGGGGGGTGGCCTTCGCGGGCCGCCTTTTTTGTTTTGGACGCACACGACACACTGCTGAACCATAGCGGCCTCGAAGGCCGCATCGCGGCCCTGATCGGCCCCACGCTCGGCGGCATGGGCTACGAGATCGTGCGGGTCGCGGTTCTGGGGCGTGAGAAGCCGACGGTGCAGATCATGGCCGACCGGGCCGATGGCGCGCTGATCGCGGTCGAGGATTGCGAGGCGATCAGCGTGGCGGTGAGCGCCGTGCTGGACGTGGACGATCCGATCCCCGGCGAGTGGACGCTGGAGGTCAGCTCCGCCGGCATCGACCGGCCGCTGACCCGCGCCAAGGACTGGAACCGTTTCTCCGGCCACCTTGCCAGGGCCGAGGTCAACATGCCGGTGGACGGACGCAAGCGCTTCTCCGGCATCGTGCTCGGCGCCGATGGCGCGCATGCCCGGCTGCGGCTGGAGGACGGCACTGAGGTGTCGCTGCCGCTGGCCGACGTAAAGAAGGCGCGGCTCGTGCTGACCGACGCGCTGATCGCCGCATCGGCGCCGGCGAAGATCGAACTGAAGCCACAGTCATGAAGATTGGGAACTGACCTCATGGACACCGCCGTCTCCCGCCCGGAATTGCTGCTGGTCGCCGATGCCGTCGCGCGGGAGAAATCGATCGACCGCGAGGAAGTGCTGGAGGCGATGGAGCAGGCCATACAAAAGGCCGGCCGCGCCAAATACGGCCACGAGAAGGACATACGCGCCACCATCGACCGTCGCACCGGCGACGTTCGCCTGTCGCGCTGGACCGAGCTGGTCGAGGCGGTGGAGAACGAGGAGACCCAGATTCCCGTCCACATCGCCAAGAAGTTCAGGCCGGACCTCGATCTCGGCCAATTCATCGTCGATCCGCTGCCGCCGATCGATTTCGGCCGTATCGCGGCGCAGACCGCCAAGCAGGTGATCGTGCAGCGCGTGCGCGAGTACGAGCGCCGCCGCCAGTTCGACGAGTTCAAGGACCGCGTGGGCGAGATCATCAACGGCGTGGTCAAGCGCACCGAGTACGGCAACCTGATGGTCGACCTCGGCAAGTCCGAGGCCCTGCTGCGACGCGACGAGCTGATCCCGCGGGAAAGCTTCCGCAACGGCGACCGCGTGCGCGCCTACATCTTCGACGTGCGCGAGGAAATCCGCGGCCCGCAGATCTTCCTCTCGCGCACCCATCCCGCCTTCCTGGCCAAGCTGTTCGCCCAGGAAGTGCCGGAAATCTACGACGGCATCATCGAGATCAAGGCGGTGGCACGCGACCCCGGCAGCCGCGCCAAGATGGCGGTGATCAGCCGCGACAGCTCGATCGACCCGGTCGGCGCCTGCGTCGGCATGCGCGGCAGCCGGGTGCAGGCGGTGGTGCAGGAGCTGCAGGGCGAGAAGATCGACATCATCCCCTGGTCGCCGCAATCGGCCACCTTCGTGGTGAACGCGCTGGCGCCCGCCGAAGTCACCAAGGTGGTGATGGACGAGGAGGCCGGACGCGTCGAGGTGGTGGTGCCCGACGAGCAGCTCTCGCTGGCCATCGGCCGACGCGGCCAGAACGTGCGCCTGGCCAGCCAGCTCACGCGCTGGGACATCGACATCCTGACCGAGGCGGAAGAGAGCGAGCGCCGTCAGGAGGAGTTCCGTCGACGCACCGGCCTGTTCGTGGAAGCGCTGGACGTGGACGACGTGATCGCCGGCCTGCTGGTGACGGAAGGCTTCAACTCGATCGAGGAACTGGCCTTCGTCGACCGCGACGAACTGGCCGAGATCGAGGGTTTCGACGAGACCGTGGCCGAGGAGCTGATCCGCCGCGCCGAGCAGTTCCTGGTGCAGCGTGACGAGGGCCTGACCGAGAAGCGCCAGGCGCTGGGCGTGTCCGACGAGGTGGCCGCCTTCGAGCTGTTCACGCCGCAGATGCTGGTGCTGCTCGGCGAAAAGGGCATCAAGACGCTCGACGACCTGGCGGACCTGGCCGGTGACGAGCTGATCGAGATCCTCGGCGCCGACGCGGTGGACGAGGCGACGGCCAACGAGGTCATCATGGCCGCCCGCGCCCACTGGTTCGCCGAGGACGAGGCGCCTGCCGATACGGCATCCCACGAAGAAGCGGCCACCGTCGTGGCCGACGAGGGGGAGGCTTCACACGACTGACCCGGCGCACCACTTACCGGAACAGGATGGGGGAGACGACGACGAGCCGGAACGCGGCCCGCAGCGTCGCTGCATCGTCACCCGACAGCATGGCGATCGGGGCCGCATGCTGCGTTTCGTGGTGGGACCGGATCGTGCCGTGGTGCCCGATCTGGCCGCAAAGCTGCCTGGACGGGGTTTGTGGTTGAGCGCACGGGCCGATGTGGTAGAAGCCGCCCGAGCCCGCGGGGCTTTCGCTCGCGCCGCACGCGGCATGGTCAGCGTCCCTGCCGATCTGACCGCAATGTTGCAGGCCGGGCTCGCCAGGCGGGTGTCTGATCACCTCGGCCTGGCTCGGCGCGCCGGGCAGGCCGTCGCGGGATACGGCAAGGCGCGCGAGTGGGTTCAGGCGGGGCGGGCCGGATTGGTGTTGCAGGCGAGTGATGGCAGCGAGGACGAGCGACGGCGGTTGCTGTCGGGCGCCGACGTGGCTGTCGCCTGGCCGATGGATGCGGCGTCGCTGGGTGCGGTGTTCGGCCGCGACCAGGCGGTACACGTGGCGGTGGCGCCGGGCCGATTGGCCGAGGCGTTGATGAACGAGATCTTACGCCTGGCCGGGGTATCCGGCCGGGTGATGTGCAAGCAGGCAGGTGAATGAGCGAAACCAACGATCGCGACGTGGGCCAGGATGGGCAGGATGCTGCGGAGGCCAAGGGCCGCCTGTCGCTGCGCCCGGCTGGGCGCCTGGAACTCGGCCGTACCGTCGATGCGGGATCGGTAAAGCAGAGCTTCTCCCATGGCCGCACCAAGACGGTGCAGGTCGAGGTGCGCAAGACGCGCGTCGGGGCGCCCAAGCCCGCCTACCAGGCGACGCCGCAGCCTGCCCTGCCCGCCAATCTGGGCGCCCCGCGTCCGGCGCCGGCGCCCGCAGCGCCTGTGGACACAAAGCCGGCCGCTCCCGGCGGCGCCGCACGCCCGTCCGGGCCGGCACGCCCGGGCATGGGCGGCCGTGCGCTGACCGCGACCGAGCTTGCGGTCCGCCAGCGTGTGCTGCTCGAGCAGCAGAAGGTCCTGCAGGAGCAAGCCCGCGAGAACGCCAAGCGCGAGGCCGAACGGCGCGAGCAGGAGAAGATCTCGATCCTGTCGGCGGCAGAGGAGGCGCGTCGGCGCGAGGAGGATCTGCGCCGCCAGACCGAGGAGGAAGCGCGCCGCGCGGCGGCCGAACAGGCCCGTGCCCGCGAGGCGGCACCCGAGCCCGCGACCGCCCCGGAAGGCGCCACCCCGGCCGAGGCCGGG
>CAXTJP010000069.1:0-13969 GCA_964244615.1 uncultured Acetobacteraceae bacterium | reverse complement strand
CGGCGCGGCTGCCGGCCGACGCCGCGGCGCGGCTCGGCGGCACGCCCTGGCTCGATGTCGCGGCAGTGGACCGCATCGTGGGCCAGCTCTACCCGCTGTATCGCGAGCCCCTGGTGCACAGCGCGCCGATCGCGCTGGAGGGGTCGTGACCCTGCGCTACGCGTTCAACACCAACGGCACCGCCAACCACCGGCTGGACGACGCGCTGAACCTGATTGCCGACACCGGGTATGACGGCGTGGCGCTGACGCTCGACATCCATCACCTCGACCCGTTCGATCCGGCGTTTTCCGACAATTTGCGTCGTCTCGCCGCACGGCTGCGCCAGCTCGGCCTGGGCTGCGTGGTGGAGACCGGCGCACGCTTCCTGCTCGACCCGCGCGCCAAGCACGAGCCGACGCTGCTGACCGCCGACCCTGACGGGCGCGCACGTCGCGTCGATTTTCTGGGCCGGGCGCTGACCGTCGCCGCTGAGACCGGCGGCGAGGCGATGAGCTTCTGGGCCGGTGTCCCAAAACCCGGCGTCACCCGCGCCCAGGCGATGGGCTGGCTGCGCGAGGGCATCGACGCCGTGCTGCGCCGTGCCGAGACGCTGGGCGTGGTCGCCGCCCTGGAACCCGAACCCGGCATGCTGGTGGAGACGGCCGACGATTTCGCCGCTCTCGACATGCCCGGCCTGCGCCTGGCGCTCGACACCGGCCACTGCCTCGTCACCGGCGAACGCGAACCGGCAGAGGCCATCACGAGGTTTGCCGATCGTATCGGCACGGTGGCGATCGAGGACATGCGTCGCGGCGTGCACGTCCATCTGCCGTTCGGCGAGGGCGACATGGATGTGGGCTCGGTGCTCGCCGCCTTGCGCACCATCCGTTACGACGGGCTGATCTGCGTTGAGCTGTCGCGGGACAGTCATCGGGCGGACGTGATGGTTCCGGCGGCTTTGCATTACTTGAAGGAAGTGGAAGGATGAAGCGGTTCTTTTTTGAAAAGAACCAAAAAACTTTTGTTCCGGTCGGGTGTTTGCAGAAACCTCCGCGACAGCACGACCAAAAGTTTTTTGCTGCTTTTTTACAAAAAAGCAGGCCTTGCTTTTGATGCACATCTGTTTCGTATCCCGCCGCTTCTTCCCCGCAATCTCGGGCATGAGCGTCTACGCCGCCAACCTGTTGCGCGAACTCGTCGCAGGCGGTCACGACGTCACCATGGTCAGCCAATATCGCGGCGACGCGCTCGGCATGCGCGTCTATGGCGGGGGACCACCGCCGCCGGTGCCGGGCGTGCACGTCGTCGGCCTCGAGCAACTGGGCGAGCAGGATGGCGGCGATTTCGAGGCCGATATCGACGCCATGGTCGCCGCCATCCTGGCCGAGCACGCGCGCGCGCCGTTTGACGTGCTGCACGCGCAGTACGGCTACCCCTGCGGCTGGGCGGCGCTGCTCGCCTCGCGCCGCATTGCCGTGCCGGTCGTCGTGTCGATCCAGGGCGGCGACGGCCACTGGGTCGGTTCGTGCTGCGAAACCCATCGCCTGGCGATGACCCGCGTGCTGGACCATGCGGGCGCCGTGCTGATCGGCTGCCGCAGCTTTGCGGACGAGGTCTCGGCGCGGCTCGGCACCGATCCTGGCCGGTTCACCATCGTGCCGGGTGCGGTCGATGTGCGCCGGTTCACGCCGGCGCCGGACCGCGCGCCGCATCCGCCGGTGCTGCTCTATCACGGCCGTGTCGATGCGCGGAAAGGCGTGCTCGACCTGCTGGACGCGCTGGCCCAGCTGCGGTCGGACGGCATCGCCTTCTGCCTGGTGATCTCCGGTATCGGGCCAGATTTCGACGCGGCTGCGGACCGGATCGAGACGCTCGGCCTGGCGCCGCATGTGCGGATGACCGGCTACGTCGACTACGCGGACGTGCCGTCGGTCTACCGGCAGGCCGACATCTTCGTCTCGCCCACCTATGCCGAGGGCTTCTCCAACACCATCCTGGAGGCGATGGCGAGCGGGCTGGCTGTCGTGTCGTGCCGCGCCGTGGGCGTGGTCGATTGCATCACGGATGGGCAGACCGGGCTGCTGAGCGAACCGGGCGACGTCCCCGCCCTGGCCGCGTCGCTGCGCTGCGTTCTGCTCGACGCCGGTGAGCGTACCCGCCTGGCGGAGGCGGGCTTGGCGGCGTGCCGCCGCCTCTATTCCTGGCAGGCGGTCGGGCGGCAGATCATCGGCGCCTACGGGGCGGTGGCCGGGACCGAGCCGGATTTCGGCTGGCCGGCAGACCTCCCCCGCACCCTGTGCCGGTTCCGCGCCGAACCGCACCTGCTGTAGCCATGCCGGTCGCGCTGTTCGTCTCGCCGCATCTGGACGACGTCGTGTTCTCCTGCGGCGGGCTGGCGGCGATGCTCGCCGATCGCGGCTGGCACACGGTGCTCGCCACCGTGTTCACCCGCTCCGTGGTGCCGGCACAGGGCTTCGCGCTGGCCTGCCAGCTCGACAAAGGGCTGCCGCCCGAGCTCGACTACATGGCGCTGCGCCGTGCCGAGGATCTGCGTGCCGCCGCCATCATCCCGTTCGCGGCGGTGCATTGGCTGGACCTGCCCGAAGCGCCGCATCGCGGCTACGATTCCGCGCCCGCGTTGTTCGGGGCTGTGCACGCCGGCGACACGATCGGGCCGGCGGTGGCGTCGGGCCTGGCCGAGCTGGCCGCCAGGCTGCGGCCCGACCTCGTGCTGGCGCCGCAGGGGCTGGGGAACCACGTCGATCACCAGATCGTGGTGTCGGCGGTGCAGGCGGGTTTGCCCGCCGACCGCACGCTGCGCTACCGCGACACGCCCTACGCCATGCGCCAGCCGTCCGGTCCATCCGGGACCGGCGAGCGTGTGGTTCCGATCGGCGGCGCGCTGGACCGCAAGATCGCCGCGTCCTGCGCCTATGCGAGCCAGGTCGGCTTCCAGTTCGGCGGCGCTGCCGCGCTGGCCACGGCACTCGCCGCGTTCGCGCAATGGGAGGGCGGCGGGATCGCCAGCGAACGCGTCCAAGGCACGGCAGCCTTGCCGGTCTGAGTCGCCGGCCGTCTTGTCACCCCAGGCGGCGGTTGCTAGCGTCCGCACGTCACGAATCATTCAGGCATCAGCTTGCAAAATCCGCAGAGTGTCGTCCGCGTTGGCGTTCTCCTCGCCGTGATGGCGGTGCTGGCCGCCTGCAGCTCCAGCTTCGGTGGCGACAGCGCGCCGGCCAATGGCGGCACCGTGGTCGTGCCGCCTGGGTCGCGCGTCGTCTGCTCCGACGGGTCCGCGCCACCCTGCAACTGACCCGCCGGGCATTGCCGCGCCGCGATACGGGCCGCCCGCGCCATCAACTGCCCCGAGAACACCAGATCCGACCGCATCGGCAGCCCGGCTGCCTGCAGCGCCTCGGCCACCCAGCTGTTGCAGGTGTGATCCAGGCTGTAGCGGGCGGTCGCGGCGTAGAACAGCCCGCCTTTGAACCATCCCGGCGCCACCAGCTTCGGGCCGCCGTCCCGGCCGTGGGCGAGCGCTCTCCACAAGAACGCGGACAGCGCCGCGTCTGCGCCACCGGAAAGGGCCAGCCGGATCGTGTGGGCTGGGCCGTAGGCCTGCCCCGGGTCGCCGGCCAGCCCGAGCGTCTCGATCACCGCCGGTCCGGGAAACGGGCCGAGCAGGTATTCGGCCAGCTCGTCCGCCGGCGCGGTCATGAAGGTGCGCTTGCCGTAGCCGAACATCACGTAGCGGGCGCCAGGGAAGACGCTGCGGAACACGGCCATCGGGCCCTGCAGCCGGTTCGCTTCCACCCCGATATCGGTGTGCCAGCCCTGGCTGACCACGAAAACCACGTCGTCCGATCGGGATGTATCGCATCTGCGGCCGCTTGCGGCACAGCCTGCGATCAACAAAAGGCAGGCCGGCGACAGGCGGCGCCACCGGGCGGAACGGATCAGAAGTAGCGCAGGCTGAACCGTATGGTGGTCCCCTGCGGCCCCACAGTGAACGAAGCGGTGTCGAACTTGGGCGGGCCCAGGCGCATCGGCGCGTCGTTGGAGAAGCCCATCGCCTCCTTCGGCAGGCCCAGTATGCTGCGTTCCAGCTTGCCGTTGTCGTTCTCGTCGTGGAACGCCTGGGCCGCGTAGGTGCCGGGCGGCACGTTGTCGATCCTGACCTGCACCTGGCCCGGCTGGGCCGGCGCCCGTCCGCGCCACGGGCAGTGCGGATGCAGGAAATTGGCCCTGGTGCACAGCGCCACCAGCACGTGGCCGTGGTCGTTGCGCACGTCCGCCACCGTCACCAGCACGGTCGCGGCCCGGGCGCCGTGGGCCAGCAGCGCGCATGCGAGCAGGACGGAACCCCAGGAGCGACGGAGCGGCATCAGCCCTGGGCCGTGTAGGCGCGGCCGCGCCAGGTGGCCGGGCGGCCGGAGGCGGCGCGCAGGAGGGCGGCCCATTGCAGCGCCAGCAGGGCGGCGATCCCCACCGGGTGCAGCAGCGCGCTGACGACCGGCTGGCGGAAACGCCATGCCAGGAGCAGACGGTTGGCGAGGAAACACACGCAGGCGGCACCCGCCACGAGGTTCGGCCGCACGGCCACCAGCACCGCCGGCAGAACCGCGCCCCCGGCCAGCAGCACCGTCCACACCGGCAGCGACGCCGGCTTGGCCATCCCCTCGGTCGCGTTCTTGGTCAGCCCCTCCCAAACCCCGGCGGCGTCGGTGTACATGCGGCAGGTGGCCAGGCGGGTCGCGTCGAACAGGCCGGTCATCAGCCCGGCGCGGCGGAACGCACGCGGCAGCGTCAGACCGTCATGCAGAGACGCGCGTATGGCGCCGTGGCCGCCGGCGCGGGCGTACTCGGCAGCGCGGGCGATGAACAGCTGGCCGCATCCGGCACCCAAAGCCGGCGCGCGCGAGCGCTGCATCTGCGCCAGCGGCAGGTAGCCGAGCAGCAGGAAATGGATCAGCGGCAGCAGCAGGATTTCCGACCAGCTCCGCGTGACCTGGCGGGGAAAGCCGCTGGCCAGGGCCACGTCGTTGCGTTCCATGAAGCCCGCCATGCGGCTCAGCGCGTCTGGCGCCAGCCGGACGTCGGCGTCCACGAACACCAGCAGCTCGTGCGTCGCCAGACGGGCCAGCGCCGCGCAGGCGTGCTGCTTGCCGGACCAGCCGGCGGGCAGGCCGGTGCCGGTGGCGACCCGCAGCCGCGGATCGGCGATGCCGGCCAGCACGGCGGGCGTCGCGTCGGTGGACCCGTCGTCCAGCACGATCAGCTCGAGTTCCACGTCGCGGCTGGCGAGGATGGCGGCGGCGGCGGCGGCGATGTTGGCCTCCTCGTTGCGCGCCGGAACCAGCACGGAAATTCGGGGCGTGCCGGACCCGGGTGTCGGCCTGCGGTAGCGGCGCAGATTGTCCAGCGAGAGGGCGAGCGGCAGGGCCGCCAGCGCCAGGGCCATCCAGTCCAGCATCATGGTCGTTCGGCCCTGTGGCGGGCCGGCTCGTGGTGCTGGTCGAACTTCTGGCCGCCGAGCGCTGCACGGAGGCGGCGCCACAGGTCGTAGATGCCGCCGACGCCCGCGCTGCCGCCGAACAGCTGGGTAAAGGCGGTTGGGTTGCGGGTCGCGGACTCGGCGGCAAGCACGTCCATCGTTCGGGTCAGCCCTTCTTCGAGGGCGTTCTGCCAGGCGGCCACGCTGTCTCCCTGCGCCGGACGGACCGGTGCGCCGAAGCGCAGCAGCGCCTCCGGCTTGCTCTCGTTCCAGAAGCTGTACTCCAAAGCCAGCGGCAGGAACACCGCCTCGGGGCACAGTCGGGCCAGGTGGGCGACACCAGCACGCAGACGCACCGGACGCTGGCGCGGGTCGGTGAACGCACCCTCGGCGGTGATGCACAGGCAGGTGCCGGGCCGGCGCAATCCGGCCAGGGCCACGCGCAGGAAATGCAGCCCGCCTTGCGACGAGGCGGGTTCGATGCCGAACAGGCCCATGCGCCGGAACAGCGCGTAGCGTCGCAGCTCGACCGCGTCCATCGGGCCGAAACCGCGCCGGCCGGGCGCCACCCGAGGCAAGGCGAGCAGGAACAGCGCCGGATCCCACCAGGAGGGGTGGTTGCAGTAGATCACCAGGGGGCGCCCTGCGGCGACCTGCGCCACCCCGGTGCGCGACAGCCGCACCGCGTGGAACTTCCGCCAGAAGTACCAGCGCAGATACAGGCGAAACAGCGCCACCACGCCCGGCCGGTAATCGTCGAGCGGGCTGCACGTCGACCACGTGGCCGCACGCCCGTCCGGATCAGGCAGTTCGGGCAAGTGCCGAGGCCGCCATGTCCTGGTCCACGGTGTCGCCGGCGATCCAGCCGGACATCAGCACCATCGGCATGCCCGGCCCGGGATGGGCCGCCCCGCCGGCCAGGTACAGCCCGGGCAGATCGCGCGAGCGGTTGCCCGGCTTGAACGCGCCGAACATGCGCCCGTGGCTGGCCAGGCCGTAGATGGCGCCGTCCAGCACGCTGTAGCGATCGTGGATGTCCTGCGGCGTCAGCACGCGCTCCACCCGTATGCGGCTTTCGAGGTCGGTCAGCCCGGCGGTGCGCGCCAGCTTGTCGAAGATCACCCGACGGTAGTCGGGCAGCATCTTCGACCAGTCGTGGTGCGGCCGCAGGTACGGGGTGTGCACGAGAATGTACAGCGCCTCGCCGCCAGGGGGCGCCACGCCCGGTTCGGTGCGCGACGGGGCGGCGATGTAGCAGGTGGGGTCCGGCGCCGGCTCGCCGCGCTTGTAGATGTAGTCGAACTCCTCCTCCGGGTCGCGCGAGAAGACAAAATCATGGTGCGCCAGGTGTTCGTAGGCGCGGTCCAGTCCGAGATACATCACCACGCCGGAGCAGGCGGGCTCGCGGTTCCAGCGCTTGGCGAAGCTGCGGGCGGGCGCCCCGCCGACCAGTTCGCGATAGGTGCGCACGCTGTCCATGTTGGAGACGACGGCGGCCACGCGCACACGGTCGCCGGTGTCGGTCTCGACCGCGCTGACCCGGCCGTTCTCGGACAGGATCCGCGCGATGCCGGTGCCGGTATGGAACTGCACGCCCAGCTCGCGCGCCAGCTTTTCGAGTGCGACCGGCACGGCCCGCGTGCCGCCCATCGGGTACCAGACGCCGTCGTTGGTCTGCATGTGCGCGATGCTGCACAGCACCGCGGGCGATCCGTACGGCGAGGAGCCGACATACTGCACGAAATGGTCGAGCATCTGTGCGACCCGGCCATCCTTGACGCGCTTGCGTATCTGGCCGGCGACCGTGGTGCCCATGCGCAGGCTGAGCACGTCCTTCAGCGTGGCGAGATCGAAATTCTTCTTGAAGTCGAGCGTGTCGCGCACGTCCTCGACCGAGCGCCAGAAGAAGAACTTCTCGCTGACCTCGTGAAGCTTCTCGGACATGCCGATGAAGTCTTCGTAGCCGGCTTCGGTACCCGGCGCGTATTGCGCCAGGCTCTGCTTCATCTCGGCCACGTCCTGCTTGAGGTCGAGCATCGAGCCGTCCTCGAAGAAGCAGCGCCATTGCGGGTCGAGGCGCCGCAGGTCGAGAAGGTCGGTGGTGCGGCGGCCGGCCTCGGCGAAGATACGGTCCAGCACGCGCGGCACGGTCAGGATGGTCGGACCCATGTCGAAACGATAGCCGTCCTGCTCGAACACCGCGGCCTTGCCGCCGAGCCAGTCGTTCTTCTCGAACAGCACCACCTTGTGGCCGCGTGCGCCGAGCGTGCAGGCGGCGGCGAGGCCGGCCAGGCCGCCGCCGATGATGGCGATGGGGTGGGGCGAGGGTGGGGAGAGGTTCTGGCCGTCTGGCATTGGACGCTCCTTTGGACAAGGAAGGCCTTCTTTTTTGAAGAAAAAGAAGCAAAAAACTTTTGGTCAGGCTGTCGCGGACTCAAACGAATAAAGTTTTTTGGTCCTTTTTTCAAAAAAGGATTGTTTGCTTCTTACAGCGCTTCCGCCAGCACCGGCGTATAATCCGGCGCCGCCATCTCCGACCCCGCCGACCAGTGCCCGGTCAACCCCAAGTCATCGGCCATTAGCCGGGCGGTGATCCGCGCACTCTCGAAAATCACCGGCAGCCCGCTGCCCGGATGCGTCCCGCCCCCCACGAGGTAGACGCCGTCCAGATCCTCGAACCGGTTGCGCGGGCGGAAGCACAGCATCTGGTCCAGCGAGTGTGCCAGGTTGAACGTGGCGCCGCGGTGGATCGAGAGGTCGACCTCCCAGTCCTGCGGCGTCATCATCTTTTCGAACCGTATGCGGCGTTCCACGTCCTTGATGCCGATGCGTTTCAGGCGGTCGATGGCGGTGGCACGCAGGCGCGGCGCCTCCGCTGCCCAATCGATGCCTGCGCCGGTGCGGTTGCCCACCGGCAGAAGCACGTACATCGTGGAGTGGCCGGGCGGCGCCAGCTCCGGGTCGGTCACGCAGGCGTTCTGCGCGTAGAAGGACGGCTCCGTCGGCGGTGCGTGGCCCGCCTCGATCTCGGCGATGTTGCGCCGGTAATCGGCGCTCAGGTAGATCGTGTGGTGCGCGAGTTTCTCGTCAATGCCCTCCAGCCCGAGATAGAGCATGAAGGTGGAGCAGGAAAATTTCTTGCCAGCGAGCTTGCGGTCGGTCCAGCGCCGGCGCAGGCGGTCTGGCACCAGGTGCTGCATGGCATGGGCGAAATCGGCGTTGACGACGACGGCGTCGAAGGATTCCTCGCCGGCTTCGGTGCGCACGCCGGTAGCGCGACGGCCGCGGAACAGGATCTCCTGCACCGGCTCGCCCAGCCGGAAATTCGCCCCGAGGTCGCCGGCCACGCGCGCCAGGCTGTCCATCACCGCGCCGCAGCCGCCGCGCGGATGGAACACGCCGAACTCGTACTCCATGAACGACAGGATGGTGAACAGGCTCGGGCAGCGATACGGCGACATGCCGAGGTACTTGCTCTGGAAGCTGAACGCCAGGCGCACACGCTCGTCGCGGAAATAGGTGGCGAGGTCGGAATCCACCGTGCGCAGCGGGCGCATCATCGGCAGGGATTTGAGCATGTGCGGACGCACCAGGTCGCGCATGCCGTGGAAGGCCGCTTCCAGGACCGGGCGGAAAGCGGCAAGCTTCTGGCGGTTGTCGGCCATGAAGCGCGGCAGGGCGGCGGCGTCCTGCGGTGCGAGCTTGGCCACCTCGGCCTGCATGCGTGCCAGGTCGGGCGTGGCGCGAATGTGGCCGCCGGCCTCGAAGATGAGGTCGTATTGCGGGTCGAGGCGGATCAGGTCGATCTCGCGGGCCATCTCGCGTCCGCAGGCGGCGAAGATGTCGTCCAGCACGCGGGGATACAGGAAGAAGGTCGGCCCCATGTCGAAGCGGAACCGGCCGGCATCGGATCGTGCCTCGATGGTCGCCGAGCGGCCGCCGACGCGCTGGGCCCGCTCGAACACGGTAACGTCGGCGCCGGCGCGGGCCAGCAGCATGGCCGAGGCGAGGCCCCCGGGGCCGGCGCCGATGATGGCGATGCGCTTGGTCAAGCTACGATGGCCCGTGGCAGGGTTGGCAAGGGTTCGAGCATTGGCGGGCTCCTGACATGGGCGTAGCTCTAGGTAGGGGCATATCCGACCTTGTCATGGCCCGGGGGGCGAGCCCGCGCAATTGCCGATGACGCGAGGTGTCAGCAGGGGACGGCCGCTGCTGCTGACGCCGGCGGGGCTGACCGGCCGATTTCGCGCCGCGTTGCCCGAGGGCGCACCCGGGTGCTGGTGCCGCCTGATGGTGCGGGCGGGCACGGGCGCCTGGGTGAAGCTGGAAGTGGAGGACGGCTCGCGCGGGCAGGTGGTGCGCGAGGCCTTTCTGGGGAAACCCCGGCGTCGCGGCGGGTTGGCGTGGCGCGACACGCTGCTGCACCTGCCGCAGGCGGCCGACGGCCTGGTGCTGCAGCTCGTGGCCGACCCGGCGGCCCACGACGCCGCTCCTTGCAGCACGCCGGAGGCGGCGCTGCAGGTGCTGACGCGGCACGGCGCCACGCTGGCCCTGCTGCGCCACGGCTGGCGCCTGTTGCCCGGGGCTCTCGCCGGCAACCGGATGGGCAGTGCGGGACGGGCCAGGGCGATCCTCGGCCAAGCCCCGGCGCGGGGCGGCCAGATGCCGGGATACGATGTCTGGATCAGGCTGTACGACCGATGGGGCGCGCCGGAGCGCGCGGCGCTTGGCCCCGAGACCGGCGCGGCTGACATCGCGGTCGTCGTGGTGGGAGGGGACGCGCCCGCGATCCGTGCCACGCTGGACACGCTGGAGGCACAGTGGCGGGCCCCCGCCAGCGTCGAGGTCGTGGCTTGCCCCACCGCGTGGTCCGGCGGTGATGGCTGGGTGGCGGTGCTGCAGGCCGGCGAGCGCCTGGCGCCGCATGCCCTGGCCTGCTTCGCCCGCGCAGCCGGGCGTTGGCCGAAGGCAAGCGGGTTCTACGCCGATGTCGACCGCCTCGACTCCGGCGTGCGCGCCGCGCCGCTGTTGAAGCCGAGCACGCCGGACCCGTGGCTGCTGCGCAGCGGCCTGCTGACGCGCGGGGCCTGCGTGTTTCAGGGCCACCGTCTGCGCGCGACCGCGGGTCGGGCCGCCGAAGCCCAGTCCTGGCGCGACGCGGCCGCGTCGCCGTCCGAGGACACGGCGGACGGGGCGATGCGGGCCATACCGTTCATCCTGACGCACTCGCCTGTCTTGCCGCCCGGCCGGGCGGTCGAACCCGCGTCGCCGCCGGCAGGGGCTGCACCCTTCGTCAGCATCCTGGTCCCAAGCGCCGGCCGGTCGCCGCACATGCTGCGCTGCCTGGAGCGTCTGGTGACGCACACCGCCTATGATGGCGGCTTCGAGGTGTTGCTGGCGGTCTCGCATGTCGATCCGCAGGACAAGGTGCAGGCCGATCATCTCGCGCGTGCGGGGCTGCTGCCGTTCGTGCGCGTGCTGGCGCTCGACATGACGGTGTTCAACTACGCGAAGGTCAACAATAAAGCCGCCCGGGAGGCACGCGGCACGCTGCTGCTGCTGCTGAACGACGACGTGGCGCCGGTCGCTCCCGATTGGCTGGCGCGCATGGTGGCCCGGCTCGATGGCGTCCCCGGGGCCGGCATCGTGGGTGCGCGCCTGCTCTACGGCAACGGGACGGTACAGCATGGCGGCGTGATCATGGGGCTGGCCAATTTGTGCGAGCACGCCTTTCGCCTGTCGGCCAGGAACGATGCCGGACCTTACGGTGTGGCACTGCTCGACCGCCAGGTGAGCGCGGTGACGGCGGCGTGCATGCTGGTGCACCGTTCGCTATATGTAACGCTTGGCGGCATGGACGAGGCGTTCGCGATTGCGCTGAACGACGTGGATTTCTGCCTTCGTGCGGGGCAGGCGGGCACGCGCGTGGTTTACGCTGCCGGAGTGGCTCTGTACCACTACGAGTCGTTGTCGCTTGGGCGACACTACCAAGGTGCCCGCGCTGGGCTGGAAGCGTTGGAAGTGCGCCGACTTCGGGAACGCTGGGCGGCCGCCATCGAAGCCGATCCGTTCTACAACCCGTCCGCGTCGCTTGAGCCGGGTCGGGAGTTTCAGCCGGCTTTTCCCGTGCGCATGACACCGCTCCGCTGGATGGCAGGAGAGGCGCCTGTGCCGACCTAAAGATTTATCGACGGCCGGTGTTGCGCTTGCAAGGCGAAACGGCTATTTCATTCACAAAAGGGTGATTGCGACTCGGCGTCTTGCCGATACCGATGCAGCCTGGCAGGGAACGTTCCTGGCGAAATTGAGTCGGCAGGGATTGGCGTGGCGCGACTGCGCCGGTTTAACAAGGAAGTCATTAGGTATGAGCAAGGCCTTCATCGCGGGCGTGATCCAGCAAAGCACCGACTGCACAGGCGTTGCGGCAAACGCGGCCGCCGGCACGCTCATCGACGCCATCGTCAAGCAGCTGAAGAAGGATGGCGGCTTCACCCTGCCGTCGTTCGGCACGTTCACCGTGCGCAAGACCAAGGCCCGCAAGGCGATGAACCCGCGCACCGGTGAGCCGGTCAAGGTAAAAGCCGGCAAGACGGTGCGGTTCAAGGCGAGCCCGAACTTGAAGAAGGCGGTCTAGAACGCCAGACTCCCCGACGGCGACGAACGCCGCGAGGTTATCATGTCCGGCTTGAAGATCGCGATCGTTCCCGTCACGCCGCTGCAGCAGAATTGCACGCTGATCACCGACGCCGATACCGGCCAGACCGCCGTGGTCGATCCCGGCGGCGATGCGGCCCGGATCGTGTCGGCGCTGGAGGCGGGTGGGCTCGACGCGGTCGCCATCTGGCTGACCCATGGCCATCTGGACCATGCAGGCGGCGCCGTGGAACTTGCCGGGCTGCTCAACGCCCGGCCCGGGCACGAACGGGTGCTGATTATCGGTCCCGACCGCCGCGACGAGATGCTGCTTCGTGACATCGAGCGCCAGGCTGCGGCATACGGACTGCAAGGCATGCACGATTGCGTGCCGGACCGCTATCTCAGTGAAAGCGAGACGGTCACGCTCGGCTCGCACGTGTTCGACGTGCTGCACTGTCCCGGTCACACGCCGGGACACATCGTATTCGTCAACAGGAAAGCCCGTTTCGCACAGCTGGGCGACGTGCTGTTCCGCGGGTCCGTCGGCCGCACCGATTTCGCCTATGGCGACCACGCTGCCCTGATCGGGTCGATCAAGTCGAAGATCCTGCCGCTCGGCGACGACTTGGCGTTCGTCTGCGGCCATGGGCCGAACTCTACGATCGGCGCGGAACGCGCGAGCAATCCGTTCATACAATAAGGTTGAGGCAAGGCCTGCTTTTTTGAAAAGCGGCAAACTTTTCGTTGTGCTGTCGCGGAGGTTTCTGCAGCGCCCCAGTCAGAGAACAAAGATTCTGGTTCTTTCAAGAACCGCTTACCCATGCTCGATCCGAATCAGCGACGGGCGTTCCAGCACCGCCTCCAGTCGTTCGATCCGGTCGAGCGCCGCGCGCATCGACGTCTCCCTTGTCTCGTGCGTGACCAGCACGATCGGCACCGTCTCTCCGGGAGAGCGGCCGTGCTGCAGCATGCTCTCCAGCGACACGCCTGCGTCGCGCAGCGCCGCCGTCACGTCCGCGATCACGCCGGGACGGTCCACCACCATCAGGCGCAGGTAATAGGCGCCGGTATAGGCCTGCATCGGCACCGAAGGTGCCGGGCGAAGCAGGGCCGAGGCGGCACCCCAGACGGGTGTGATGCGCCCTCGTGCGATGTCGATCAGGTCGGCCACCACGGCCGAGGCGGTGGGACCGGCACCGGCGCCGCGACCCTCCAGCATCAGCCGCCCGACGAAGTCGCCCTCGACCACCACAGCGTTGTAGACGCCGTCCACCCGCGCCAGCGGAGCCGCTTCAGGCACCATGCAGGGATGCACGCGGCTGTCGATGCCGGCCTCGGTCTCGCGCGCGATGCCCAGCAGCTTGATGCGGTAGCCGAGCTCCTTCGCGAAGGACTGATCGAGCGAGGAGATGCCGCGTATGCCCTCGACATGCATCTCGGACAGGCTGACCGGCCGGCCGAAGGCGAGCGCCGCCAGGATGGCCAGCTTGTGCGCCGCGTCCACGCCGTCGATGTCGAAGGACGGGTCGGCCTCGGCGTAGCCCAGGCGCTGCGCATCGGCCAGCACCTCGGCGAACTCGCGGCCGCGCTCGCGCATCGTGGTCAGGATGTAGTTGCAGGTGCCGTTCAGGATGCCGGCGATCCGGCGTATGCGGTTGCCGGCCAGACCCTCCCGCACCGCCTTGATCACCGGGATGCCGCCGGCGACCGCGGCTTCGAAGGCGAGCACGGTGCGCCCGGCCTCGGCGCAGGCGGCCAGCTCGGCGCCGTGCAGCGCCAGCAGCGCCTTGTTGGCGGTCACCACCGGCCGTCCGGCGCGCAGCGCGGTCAGCACGGTCGCGCGGGCCGGGTCCTCGG
>CAXTJP010000068.1:0-14988 GCA_964244615.1 uncultured Acetobacteraceae bacterium | reverse complement strand
ACGCGACCTGGCCGGGCCCCGCCCGCCCGTCCGGCCGCGCCCGTTCGCCGACCGCCTCGCGGTGGTTGCGGCCGCGCTGTCGCGTCGCGCCTGACGCTCGCGAATGGCAGCGATCACGTTCCAACGCTCCGGCGAAGAGCGGCGCCCTGCAATAGGCCGCGACCAGGATCGGGTGTAGCGTGGGGCGGGCCCCCAAGACCGATCATGCCCCAGGGGCCGCCAGGCTGAACGGACCGCTCCATGCCCCCAGACGTTTTGACGACGCTCCTCATCGTCGCGGCCGTCGCCATCCTGCTGGTGGTGTTGCGGTCCATACGCATCGCCCAGGAGTGGCGGCGCGCGGTGGTGCTGCGCCTCGGCCGCTTCCACGCGGTCAAGGGGCCCGGCCTCTACCTGCTGTGGCCGATCGACACCATCGCAACCATCGTCGACCTGCGCATACAGACCGCCAACATCACCGCCGAGCAGGCGCTGACCCGCGACACCGTGGCGGTCGGCGTGGACGCGATCATCTTCTGGCAGGTGGAGGACGCCCGCGCGGCGGCGATCAACATCGTCAACTACACCCAGGCGATCGAGCGGGTGGCGCAGACGTCGCTGCGCGAGATGATCGGCAGCATCGACCTCTCGCGCCTGCTGTCGGACCGGCACACCGCCGACGAGGCGCTGCAGCGCACGATCTCGGCCAAGATAAGCGACTGGGGTGTTGCGGTCCGGGCCGTGGAAATACGCGACGTGGCCATCCCGCCCGGCCTGCAGGACGCGATGAGCCGCCAGGCGCAGGCCGAGCGGGAGCGCGACGCTCGGGTGACGCTCGCCAGCGCCGAGCAGGACATCGCCCGCCAGGTCCTGGCCGCCGCCGAGCTCTATGCGAAGAACCCGGTGGCGCTGCAGCTGCGGCAGATGAACCTGCTCTACGAGATGAACAAGGAGCGGGGTACGACGGTGCTGATACCGACCGAGATGGCGGCTGCCATGGGGCGGATGTTTGCGTCGGAGAAAGAATAGGAAGCGTTCTTTTTTGAAAAGAACCAAAAAACTTCCGTTCACTCAGACGCGCCTCGTGGAACCTCCGCGACAGCACGACTAGAGGTTTTTTACTGCTTCCAAAAAGCAGCCTTGCCTTTGGAGGTCCGAGGCGGAGTCGAACCGCCCTACGTGGATTTGCAGTCCACTACATAGCCGCTCTGACATCGGACCAGGGGCGGCGGAGCCTATAGGGCGATCACTCGCAAAACGCCAGTGGCCGCCGCGTCTGGACCCGGCCACGGCGCGCGGCTAAGAACCGCGCCATCGCCGGAGCCGTCCGCATGCCCCCATCCGCACCGACCATGTCGCAAGCCGACTACGCGCTGGCCCGCAACCTGATGGTGGACGGCCAGTTGCGCCCCAGCCGGGTGAACGACCGACGCATCCTCGACGCCATGCGCGAGATCCCGCGCGAGACCTACGTGCCGGCCGAGCTGGCGCCGCTCGCCTATATCGACGACGACATAAAGCTCGGCGCCGGCCGGGTGCTGCTCAAGCCTCTGGTCCTGGCGCGCCTCGTGCAACTGGCCCGGCCGCGGGCTGGCGAGGCGGCGCTGGTGGTGGGGGCCGGGACCGGCTACGGCGCGGCCATCCTGGCGGCCTGCGGCGTGCACGTGACGGCGCTGGAGGAGGACGAGGCGCTGCTGGCGCTGGCCCGCCGCAACCCGTCGGCCCTGGTTGGCCTGGTTCAGGGTCCGTTGGCCAAGGGCTGCCCGGACGGGGCGCCCTTCGACCTCGTGGTGATCGAGGGTGCCGTGCGCGAGGTCCCCGAGGCGATTGCCCGGCAGGTTTCCGCCAACGGCCGTCTGGTCGCGATCCTGGTGCCGGACGGTGGCACCGGGGTGGCTGTGCTGGCCGAACCCAGCACCGGCGGGCTGCGGGCACAACCCGAGTTCGACGCGTCCGCCCCCTTGCTGCCCGGCCTCGTCTCGGCACCGGTCTTCACCTTCTAGCAACCTGCGCCGCCGGCGGGTTGGCGCGCCGGAGCCCGAGGCCTGTGGCAGCGCAGCTCTCACCTTGTACGGCCAGTGTGGCGCGGCCAGTGTGGGCACGGCCAGTGTGGCCCACAGAACGTTGGCGGCACGCGGGGCGTGTGCCACACTCGTGCCGGTTCCAGACTGGAGTTGCCTTCATGCGCGTCTCGCGCGTCGTACTGACAGCAGGGTTGCTGGCCGCCGTGCCGGGCCTGGTCCCGGCCTCGGCCCAGAACAGGTCGGACCAGACACGTCCGAAGCATCGTTTCGTTCCCGCCGGCCCCGGCATGGCCCGCACCATGGCCACCGACGAGCCGGACTCGATCCCGCACACCCTGTCCGAGGCGCTGGCGCTTGCCTACGAGAACAACCCGCAGCTGACCGGCGAGCGCGCGCATCTGCGCTCGGTGGACGAGAACGTGCCGACGGCCCTGGCCGGCTGGCGGCCGACGGTGGCGCTGACGGGCAGCTACGGCTACGCGGTCGGACGGGTCGCCGTCGAACCGAACTCGATCGGCAGCGCGCAAACCGCGGTCAGCAGCGCCACCAGCAAGCCCTACCCTTCGGTGGTCAACAACCGCAACGTGGCGACGGCTCAGGCGACGGTGACGCAGTATATCTACCGCGGCGGCCGTACCACCGCGACCACGCATGAGGCGGTGAACAGCGTCTACGCCGAGCGGGCCCGCCTCATCGCCGAGGAGGAGACGGTGTTCGCCGACACCATCAACGCCTATGTCGGCGTGATCGAGGACCGGCAGCTGCTGAAGCTGGACCAGGCCAACGAGCAGGTGCTGGGCGACGAGCTGCGCGCCATCAACGACCGTTTCAAGGTCGGCGAACTGACGCGCACCGACGTGGCGCAGGCCGAGGCGGCGCTGGCGCAGGCCATCGCCACGCGACAGACCGCGGAGGGCACGCTCGAGACGGCCAACGCCACCTTCGTTCGCGAAGTGGGGGTGCGGCCGCCCGACGACCTGGCCGACCCGCAGCCGCTGCAGCTGCCGGTCAAGGTCGAGACGGAGGCCGCGAACCAGGCGACCAGCAACAACCCCAACGTGATCGCGGCGAAGTTCAACGAATCGCAGCTGCGCGACGCGGTGGACGTGGCGTTCTCGACGCTGGCGCCGAACCTGAGCCTGCAGGGGACCAGCTTCTACGATTCGAACCAGGGCGAACCCGGGGTCAAGACCTACGGTGAACAGGCCACGCTCAACCTGACCTGGCCGCTCTACCAGGGCGGCCAGGAATACGCGGCCATACGGCAGGCGAGGCAGAACTACCTGCAGGCGGTGCGCCAGACCGAGGACGCGCAGCGTGCGGCGCGCGAACAGGCAGTGCAGGCCTACGAGACGCTGTCCGCCGCCCGCGCCTCCATCCAGAGCTCCCACGTGGCGGTGCGTTCCAGCGAGATCGCGCTCGAGGGCCTGGAGCGCGAGGCCCTGGTCGGCAGTGCCACCACGCAGGAGGTGCTGATCGGCCAGCAGAACCTGCTCGCCGCCGAGATCACGCTGGTGCAGAACGTCACCAGCCTCGTCACCGCGTCGTACGGCGTGGCCTCCGCCATCGGGCGCCTGACCGCGACCGACCTCGGCGTCACCGTGCCGCTCTACGACGAGACGGCGTATTACCGGGCCGTGAAGGACCTGCTCTGGGGATCGGGCGACCGGGCCGTCTACCAGCCGGGTCGCTGAGCCATGTCCGAGCCTGCGGGCAAGGAACCGACCGAAGACCCGTCGATGGAGGACATCCTCGCCTCGATCCGGCGCATCCTCAACGACGACGCGCCGGCCGCGGAGGCACAGGGTGACACGAAGCCGGCGGGCCACGCGGACGGCGCCGAGACGGACGTGTTCCTGCTGGACCAGACGATGCTCATCGAGGAGCCAGCGCCCCCGGCCCCGGACGAGCCCCTCGCCGCCGAGCGCCTCGCCGCCAAGCCCCTCGCCGCCAAGCACAGTGCCCCCGAGCCTCAGTCCACCCCAGCAGAGCGTGCGCCCGAACCCATGATGAACGAACCAGCGGCGCCGCCGCAGCACGAGCCTTCGTCGGACGAGCCATTGATGGCCGCCTCCGCCGCGGCAGCCGCGAGTGCGTCGATGGGCGCGCTGGTCCGCGTGGTGGGGCAGCAGCAGACGCCGGTGTATCGCGGCGGCCCCACGCTGGAGGACATGGTGCGCGAGGAGATACGGCCGCTCGTGAAAAGCTGGCTGGACGAGCACCTGGCGCCGATGGTGGAGCGGATGGTGCGCGCGGAGATTGCCCGGGTTTCCGGCGGACAATAGCGACAGGGCCGCGTTCCAGGCCCCATAATGAAGGACAGACCGCCTTCGGAGCCGATTTTGTTCGACAAGCTTTTCGACCATGCCGCCATCGAACACTCGCTCTACGAGGGCTGGGAGCGGGAGGGCGCGTTCGCCGCGGGCACGGGCGGCGAGCCGTTCACCGTGATGATCCCGCCGCCGAACGTCACCGGCAGCCTGCATATCGGCCACGCACTGACCTTCACCCTGCAGGACGCGCTGGTGCGCTGGCGCCGTATGCAGGGCCGCGACACGCTGTGGCAGCCGGGCACCGACCACGCCGGCATCGCCACCCAGATGGTGGTCGAGCGTCTTCTCGTCGGCGAGAAGACCACGCGGCAGGCACTTGGCCGCGATGCCTTCCTCTCCCGCGTGTGGCAATGGAAGCAGGAATCGGGCGGCACCATCACCCGCCAGTTGCGCCGCCTCGGCGCCTCGCTGGATTGGCCGCGCGAGCGCTTCACCATGGACGAGGGGCTGAGCGCGGCCGTCCGCCGGGTGTTCGTCCGACTGCACGCGGAAGGCCTGATCTACCGCGACCGGCGGCTGGTGAACTGGGATCCGAAATTCCAGTCCGCCATCTCCGACCTCGAAGTCGAGAGCCGCGAGATACGCGGCAATCTCTGGTTCGTCACCTACCCCGTCGAGGGCGATGACGGCCGCAGCCTGACCGTCGCGACCACGCGGCCGGAGACGATGCTGGGCGACACCGCCGTGGCGGTGCACCCCGGCGACGATCGTTACCGTGACCTGGTCGGGCGCCACGTGGTGCTGCCGCTGACCGGACGGCGCATCCCGATCATCGCCGACAGCTACTCGGACCCGGAGAAGGGCACGGGCGCGGTCAAGATCACGCCGGCGCACGACTTCAACGATTTTGCCGTGGGCCAACGGCACGGTCTGCCGATGCCCAGCATCCTGGACCGGCAGGCACGCATCACCCTGGCCGAGATCGAAGTGGTCGAGGTGCCGGGCCTCGCCGACCCGGCTTTTGCGCGAGGCCTCGAAGGCCAGGGGCGCGAGGCGGCGCGCGCGGCCGTGGTCGACGAGTTGCAGCGCCTCGGCCGCCTGGAGAAGATCGAGCCGCACACCCACCAGGTGCCGCATGGCGACAGGAGCGGCGTGGTCATCGAGCCGCTGCTGACCGTGCAATGGTATTGCGACGCCAAGACCCTCGCGGGCCCCGCCATCGCGGCCGTCGAACAGGGCCGGGTGCAGTTCGTCCCGAAGCAGTGGGAGAACACGTTCTTCGCCTGGATGCGCGAGATCGAGCCCTGGTGCATCAGCCGCCAGCTCTGGTGGGGCCACCGCATACCCGCCTGGTACGCGCCGGACGGAAGGGTGTTCGTGGCCGAGACGGAGGCCGTGGCCCAGTCACAGGCCCGCGAACTCGGCATCACCGAGAGCCTGGTTCAGGACGAGGACGTGCTGGACACCTGGTTCAGCTCCGGCCTGTGGCCGTTCTCCACGCTCGGCTGGCCCGAGCACACCGACATGCTGGCCCGGCACTACCCGACCGACGTGCTGGTGACCGGGTTCGACATCATCTTCTTCTGGGTCGCGCGGATGGTGATGCTCGGCCTGCATGTCATGGAGGACGTGCCGTTCCGGACCGTGGTCATCCACGGTCTGGTGCGCGACGAGCGCGGCCAGAAGATGAGCAAGTCCAAGGGCAACGTCGTCGATCCGCTGGCCCTGGTGGACGAATACGGCGCAGACGCCCTGCGCTTCGCCGTCTGCCAGCTGACCGGCCCAGGCCGCGACATCAAGCTGGGGGCCGCCCGGGTGGCCGAGTCGCGCAGCTTCGTCACCAAGCTCTGGAACGCCGCCCGCTTTTGCGAGATGAACGGCGTGGCGCCGGACCCGGATTTCGATCCGGGGCGCGTGCAGGCACCGCTCTGCCGCTGGCTGCTGGACGCCGTCAACACGACCATCGCGGAGGCCGGCGCGGCGCTCGAATCGTTCCGCTTCGACGAGTACGCCGCCGCCTGCTACCGCTTCACCTGGAACGTCTTCTGCGACTGGTTCGTGGAGCTGTCCAAGCCCGTGCTGCTGGGTCCGGACGGCCCGCCAAAGCAGGAGCTGCGCGCGACCGCGGCCCATGTCCTGGGCGTGGTGTTGCGCCTTCTGCATCCGGCCACTCCGTTCGTGACCGAGGCGCTGTGGGGTGGTTTCGGCTACGGGCCGAGGCTCAGCCTGATACGCGCAGCCTGGCCGGTGGCTGGCTCGGTCAGGGACGCGGCGGCCGCCCGTGACGAGATCGAGTGGGTCATACGCTTCATCACGGCGGTCCGGACGGTTCGGGCGGAGATGAACGTCCCACCCGCGTTGCGCGAGCGTGTCATGCTGCGCGACGCTTCCGACGTGACCCTGGCGCGTGCCCGCCTTTGGTCGGAGGCGGCCGGTCGGCTTGCCCGCGTGTCCGCCATCGAACCGGCTCCCGACCACATCCCGACCGGCTCGGCGCAGGTGGTGCTGGACGAGGCGACGCTGGTGATCCCGCTGGCCGACCTGATCGATCTCGCGGCAGAACGGGCACGCCTCGGTCGCGAGCGCGCGCGGGCCGACGAGGACCGGATCAAGGTGGCAACCAAGCTCGCCAACGCCGAGTTCGTTGCGCGCGCCAAGCCGGAGATCGTGGCCGAGAACCGCGAACGCGGACAGCGCGCCACCAGCGAAATCGCCCGTCTGGATGCGGCCCTGGCGCGGCTGAGCTGACCGTTATCGTTGGTCCCTACGTCTAAGAAGCCGACCTGCGATTTGCGGTTGCAATTTTCTTCCGTCAGGATAGATCAACTCGCGTTTAAGTTGTATTAAGGCCGAAGTAGGATTCGCGCCCTATGATGTCCGGGCGCGATCGGGAGTTGATTGTGATCACCGAACCTTTTGACGCCAAAGCGACAATCGACCACGTGATCGATATGCGGTCGTAAGAGGTGGCCGCCATCGACCCTCGTCTTGGAGCGGTGGCGTGTTTGAGGCACGGCACGCGCCAGCCGGTCCGGGCGGCGGCGGCCGATGACGCGCACGGACGGGATGCTGCGGTCATGGGTGAACCTGATTTCAACGGTCTGATCGATGGATGGATGGACGGATCGCTCCGTGGTCTTGGCCTTCGGTTTCCCGCGGCGCTGGAAGCGCGTTTCGAGGCCGATTGCGGCCCGGCACGCAGCCGCATGATGATGGTGTTCGGCTCCATCGGGTTCGCGTTCGGCGTGCTGCTCTATCCCGTGCTGCGGGACGGCATGCCGGACGTCGCGTCGCAGACCCGGCATCTCTACCTTCAGTTTTCCATGCCACTGGGCTTTCTTCTCGCCGCCGCCATGCGGCTGAATCCCCGGCCGTTTCTGCGCGAAGGCTTGACGTTGCTGGCCAACACGGCCTGCATCTGTGTCACGATGTACCTGTGGGCGATCAGCCGGACGGCGTCCGTGCCGCTGATGGTGGCGGGCGTCGTGCTGCTGATGGTGTACAGCGCCGTCGGCGTGCAGTTGCGCTTCAAGTTCGCCGCCTGCGCCATGGTCGTGATCGTGGTCGCCTATGGCGTGGCGTTGCATGCAAGGCCGGAAATCGGCGCGATCGCATGCCGCAACCTGCTCGTCCTGGCTACCTGCACCGCCGCTTACCTCATGCTGGCGAACTGGCGGCTGGAACGAGAGTCGCGCAAGAGCTACCTGGCCGCGCTGCGCGAGACGCTGAAGCGGCAGGATCTCTCGAGGCGCAACGTGGAACTGGACGCGCTCGCCAGACGTGATCCGCTGACCGGCCTCGCCAATCGCCGCGCCTACGACGCCTGGCTGGGCCAGGTGTGGGAACAGGCGATGCGACAGCGCAGCGTGCTCGGCCTGGTCGTGATAGACGTCGACCGCTTCAAGGCGTTCAACGATTTCTACGGTCACACCGCAGGCGACCTTTGCCTGCAAACGATTTCGGCCTGCTTGCGCGACCAGTTGCGCGGCACGACCGACCTCATTGCCAGGGTCGGCGGCGAGGAGTTCGCCGTGCTGCTGCCCGCGATCCCGGTCGCGCTCTGCGCCGACATCGCCGAACGCCTGCGGCTGGCCGTCCAGGACCTGGAGATGCCGCACTCCGGCATCGGCCCGCAAGGTTTGGTGACGCTCAGCGCCGGCGTCGCCAGCCACGTCGTCCTGCCCGGCTCGTCTCCCTCCAGCCTGTTCGACGCGGCCGACCTGGCACTCTACCAGGCGAAGGTCTCGGGCCGCAATCGCGTCTGCGAGGCCAGCGCCATGTCGCAGGCGAGACTGACGTCGCCGGCGGCCGAGTAGACCGGCCGTCGCAGCACGTTCGCACCACGCGTTTGAACGATGAGCGTTTTCTGATTTTCAAGAAGAACCGCTTGCCTCGCGCCTCACCGGCCTCGCCGCGTTCGCAGATACCCGACCACCGTGAATGCCAGCCACAGGACCTGCGTGACAAACGCGGCAAGGTTGAAGCTCCACACCAGCGAGAACAGCACGGCCAGCCCGCCTGCGGCGTTCAGGATCGTGTATCGAGCATCCGCCAGGTCCAACCGGCCAAGTTGCAAGCCGGCATAGGCGCCGACGTAGAACACGACGCCAAGCAGCCCGATGACGTCAGGCGCCGTCATGCCCTACCGTCGATGAGCGCCCGGCAGGCCGGGCACTCGATCACCTAGTGGAACAGCACCGACGCCTTGATGACGGTCATGGTGAACCCCCAGGCGAGCGGCAGGCCAACCGCCAGCCAGGCGAGTGGCAGCGCCACGCCGGATTGCGTGCTCTCCGAGGCCATAACGACTGTCGTCCGGGCCATCGCCGGCTCGGGCGGCGAGAACAAGGCCTCTCGCACGGGCCGGATCAGGAGGTTGCACAGGAGCCCCCCCAGCAACAGGGCGGCCAGGATGTACATGGTGTGGTCGTAGACGTTCCGCCGGGCGACGCCGGAGGCGATCTGCCACTCCCGCAGCTGCGTCACCAGCACAGGGCCCACGACGCCCGCGGTGGACCACGCCGTCAGCAGCCGGCCGTGGATGGCGCCCACGGCGCCGGTGCCAAACAGATCGGCCAGGTAGGCGGGGGCGATGGCGAACCCGCCGCCATACATCGACAGGATGACGCCGAACGCGAGCGCGAAACCTGCCTTGCTGCCGGCGCCGGCCAGGTTCGGCACCGTCGCGTAGAGCGCAATCCCGAGCAGGAAGAAGATCGAGTAGGTCACCCGCCGGGTGAGCCGGTCCGACAGCGAGGCCCAGGCCAGACGGCCGACGATGTTGAACAGGGAGAGGAACCCGGCAAAGCCCGCGGCAATGGCCACCACCGCGCGCAGCTGCTCCGGCGACAGCGCGGTGTAGCCGACCTCCGGCCGGCCGATCAGCGAACCGGCGAAAATTTCCTGCAGCATGGGGCTCGCCATGTCCAGCACGCCGATCCCCGCCGACACGTTCAGGCACAGCACGCCCCAGAGCAGCCAGAACTGGCGGGTACGCCACGCATCCTGCAACGCCACCGAGCCGCGCTGCTCCGACGCGTTGCTGACGGCCAGCTCCAGTCCGGCCGGCTGATACCCCTGCGGCGGCACGCGGTAGCCGAAGGCGCCGGCGACCATGAACACGAAATACAGGATGGCCAGGGTCAGAAAGGTCTGCCAGACGCCGACGCCGGAGGCCGTGTGGAAATGCGCCATCAGCCGGGCCGCGAGCGGGCTGCCGATCATCGCCCCGCCGCCGAATCCCATGATGGCCAGCCCGGTCGCCAGGCCGCGTCGGTCGGGGAACCACTTGATCAGCGTGGAAACCGGGGAGATGTAGCCGAGCCCCAGCCCCACGCCGCCCAGCACGCCGCCGCCGAGCCACAGCAGCCAGAGCTGGTGCAGGTAGACGCCCAGCGCCGCCAGCGCCAAGCCGCCCGGCCAGCACAGGGCCGCCACCAGCCCTGCCTTGCGCGGCCCGGCCCGTTCCAGCCAGCCGCCCCACAACGCCGCCGAGGCACCGAGGAACACGATACCCAGCGTAAACACCACGCTGACGTCGGACACCTTCCAGTCGCAATCGGTCGCCGTCAGCCGTGTCAGCACCGACGTGCCCGGGCAGGCGAGCGGATGGGCCAGCCCGATCGCCTGGCTGAGCGGCAGCCAGAACACGCTCATGCCGTAGATCATGCCGATGCTGAGATGGATGGCCAGCGCGGCCGGCGGCACCAGCCAACGGTTGTAGCCCGGGCCCGCCACGGTGCGTTCGCGGGACAGCAGGCCCGGTTGTGTGATGGTGGCGTCCACTGCGATGTCCCATTCCCGTCGGTCCGGGCACCGTAGTTCGTTTGGCTGCGAATGTCAGGCCGGGCGGGCGAGGAGAGCGCGATCCCGTATCACAGGGCAGCGAATGCAGGGTGCCATAGCGCGAGCAGCGCCAGCACGCCGCCGGCGATGCCGAGCAGCCCACCGCCCCAGGCCAGCATCATCGACCCGGTGATCACCGAGGCAGTGGTCAGCACGATGCCGAGCTGCAGGGCGGCGGCGGCGTTGTCGAACGCCTCCAACCGCTCCTCGGAGGCGTCGCGCGCGGCCTCCAGCCTGTGGGCCTGGTCGGCCAGCGCCGCCTTGCCGGATTTGGGGTCGTTCTCGAAATGGTCGACGTTGCGGGCGAAGCGGGCCGCCAGGGCGTCGTGGGCGGCGGGCGTCGACGCCGTCAGGGCGGCGGCGATCTCGGCCAGGTCGCGGCTTTCGTTGGCGCGCGTCGATTTGGCCTGGTACTCGGCCCAGAGGTCGGCTGCGGCAACCGCGCTCTGCGACATGCGGGTATCGGCATGCTGCGCACCCTGCTCGCAGAACGCGAGGCCAGCCGCCAGCACGGCGATCAGCAGCGCCGTGTGCCGCCTTCCGGTATGGGCCGCCTCCTCGGCGTGCTCATGCGTCTCCATCGTCTCGCCCATGGTCCCCCCTTTCAGCCTTGCAGCACGTCCAGCGCCTCGGCGATGCCGATACGGCCGTCGTACAGCGCGCGTCCGACGATCACGCCCTCGATTCCCGCCCCAGGGCCGCACGCGGCGCGCAGCGCGTGCAGGTCCGCCGCACTGCCGACCCCGCCGCTGGCGATCACCGGCGTCGCCAATCCGCGCGCCAACTCCACGGTCTGCTCGATGTTGAGCCCGGCCAGCATGCCGTCGCGCGCGATGTCGGTGTAGATGATTGCGGCAACCCCGGCATCCTCGAAACGCCGCGCGAGCTCCGGCGCGCGCAGGCTGGACGTGTCGGCCCAGCCTTCGGTGGCGACGTAGCCATCGCGCGCGTCGATGCCGACGGCCACGCAGGACGGGAAGCTGCGGCAGGCCTGGTGCACCAGGATCGGATTCTTCACCGCAGCCGAGCCCAGGATCACCCGGCTGACCCCGGCCGCGAGCCAGCGCTCGATGGACGCCATGTCGCGTATGCCGCCGCCGAGCTGCACGGGGATCTGCACGCAGGCCAGTATGGCGGCCACCGCCGCCTGATTGACGGCGCGGCCGGCAAAGGCGCCGTCCAGATCCACCACGTGCAGCCATTTGCTGCCCGCATGCTGGAAGCGGCTCGCCTGCTCGGCGGGGTCGTCGGCATAGACCGTGGCCTCGTCCATGTCGCCACGTTTCAGGCGCACGCAGGCGCCCCCCTTGAGGTCGATCGCCGGGTACAGCGTCAGGGTCATTCGGGAGAGACGGGCGGGAGCGCGGGGTCGGCCTGGACGGCGGACCCTTTCCTGAGCGTCTTGGTGTAGAAATAGCCGCGCAGCGTGCGCCCGCGCACGCGGGCGTACTCGGGATGCACCCCCCATCGCGCGTAGCCCAGCGATTCGTACATCGCGATCGCCGCCTCCTGCGTCTCGCGCACGTCCAGGTTCAGCACCCGGTAGTTCAACGCCCGCGCCCGCTCCTCGATCTTCAACATCATCAGCCGGGCCACGCCCTGGCCACGGGCGAACGGCGCCACGAAGGCGTGCATGACGCTGCCGGCAAAGGACTGCGCCTCGTTGTTGCGCGGCTGGCGCACCAGCTGGGCCGAGCCGGTGATCACCCCGTCGGCACGCCCCACGAACAGCTCGCGCTCCGGCACCATCATGACGCCGCGGAAGTAGCGCTCCAGCGCCGGCTGGCCCGGCGGCGTGATCCAGCCGAAGCCGCCGCCGTCCAGTATGGCGGCGTTCGTCGCCTCGCACAGCGCCGCCATGTCGTCGTCGTGCAGGGACGTCGCGTGCTCGACCAGCAGCGTCGGCGCCTGCGCGCGGGTCTCGATGGTCAAGGAGCCCAACGGAGAAAATTGGCGAGGATGCGCAAACCCACCTCCTGGCTCTTCTCGACGTGGAACTGGGTCCCGGCGCGGTTGCCGCGCGCCACGAGCGCGGGAACCGGGCCGCCATAATCGGTCGTGGCGAGCACCTCGGCCTGAGCGTAACCCTGCAAACCGTAGCTGTGAACAAAATAGACGTGGTCGCCGGGCAGCACGTCCGCGAGCAAAGGGTGAGCCGCCGGCGCGAAATCCAGGGCGTTCCAGCCCATTTGAGGCAGGCGCAGCCCGGGTGCCGGAAGCCTGGCGATGTCACCGCTGATCCAGCCGAAGCCTGCGGTCGTCGCGTGCTCCAGCCCACGCTCGGCCATCAGCTGCATGCCGACGCAGATGCCCAGGAACGGCCTCCCGGACTCGGCCGACGCATCGATGGCCGCACGCAGCCCGGGGATACGCGCCAAGCCCTGCGCGCAGGCGGCAAACGCGCCCTGCCCCGGCAGCACCACGCGGTCGGCGTCGGCTACGACCCCCGGGTCGCCGGTCACCTCGATCGTGGCCGCGATCCCGGCCCGCTTCGCCGCACAGGCGAGCGCACGGGCGGCAGAGGCGAGGTTGCCGCTGCCGCAATCCACGACGGCGACACGCATCAAGCCCGGACCGGCGCGCCGCGTTCGCCCAGCCGGACCAACGCCTGGTCGTGATCGGCGGCCGCCACCACCGGCCCCGGCGTGAACCCGCGCCGTGCCACGCTCCAGCGACGCAGGTCGAGGGCGAACAGGCCCTGCAGGATCGCCAGGCCCAGAAGCGGCGCCGGGTTGCCGACGAGGCGCACCAGGGCCAGGGTCAGCAGCAGCGCCGCCAGGTTCAACGTGGCCGGCAGCCAGGCCCGGTGCACCAGCAGGTAGAGGAAGCCGAACAGAAACGCTGCGAAGGAGAAGCCCTCGCGCAGCAGGCATGGCGGGTCGCCGGGCCGCAGGTGGCTGGTGAACACCCTCACAGCGCACCCTTGGTGGACGGGATGACGCCGTGCAGGCGCGGGTCGAGCGCCACGGCCATGCGCAGTGCGCGCGCCACCGCCTTGAAGCAGGCCTCGGCCACGTGGTGGGCGTTGCGTCCGGCGCGTCGCGTCACGTGCAGGGTGATCAGCGCGTTGCCGGCGAAGGCGCGGAAGAACTCCTCGACGAGTTGCGTGTCCATGGTGCCCAGCGTCTCGCGCTCGAAAGCCACGTCCCAGACGAGGGTGGCGCGTCCGGAGATGTCCACCGCTGCCTCGCCCAGGGCCTCGTCCATCGGCACCAGGGCGTGGCCGAAACGGGCGATGCCGCGCTTCTCCCCCAGCGCCTCGCGCAGCGCCGCCCCCAGCACGATGCCGACATCCTCCACCGTGTGATGGGCATCGATGTGCAGGTCGCCGGCGGCCGAAACGTCGAGGTCGAAGCCGCCATGGCGAGCCAGCGCGGTCAGCATGTGGTCGAAGAAGCCGATCCCGGTCGAGACGCGGGCCTGGCCGGTGCCGTCCAGCGACAGGCTGAGCGTGATCGCGGTCTCGCTCGTGTTACGGGACTGGGTGACACTGCGGATCATGTCCGGCGGTATAGGCAAAGGCCGGGGTGAAGGCGAGGCCCGGTCTTCAGGCGGCCCGGCACAGCAGCAGGCCCGCTGCCGTGGCCGCCACGCAGGCGATCACCGACAGGCCGATATTGCCGGCCGCCTGCCAGACCAGGCCGGCGCGCAGCATCTCGACGTTCTGCAGGCTGAAGGCCGAGAACGTGGTGAACCCGCCGCACAGCCCGGCCATGGCGAAGGCCTGGAACTGCAGCGAATCGACGGGCCGCCCGTGCACCGTCAGCCCGGCGAAGCAGCCGATGGCGAACGAGCCCAGGATGTTGATCAGCACGGTCCCCCAGGGAAAATCAAATCCCAGGCGCCGCGCGACGGTCGCCGCCAGCCAGTACCGGCCGACGCTGCCGATGGCACCGCCGAGCGCCACCAGGACGTAGAGGCCGATCATCGCAGCAACGCCGCGGCGACCGCGACGCCCTTGCGCATCACGCTCGGCAGCGCCTCGCGGTCCAGCCCGTCGGCAGGACGCAGGAAGCCATCGGCCGCGATGCACGCGACCTCGGCCGCGAACACGTCCAGGTGCAGCTCGAAATGGGTGAAGACGTGACGTACCTGGCCGGCCCTGCGCCAGCCGGCCTGCATCGGGCCGGCACGCAGGGCGGTATCCTCCGGCCAGGGTTCGGCGCGCCACTCGGTGCCGGGCAACTCGGTCATGCCGCCGAGCAGGCCGGAGGCGGGACGGCGACGCAGCAGGACGCGGCCCTCCGCGTCGGTCAGCCAGAACAGCGCGCCGTGCCGGAGCGGACGCGGGACCTTTGCGGCACGGCGCGGCAGCGTCTCGGGGTCGCCGGCGCGTCGGCCGGCGCAGCCGGGCGACAGCGGGCAGA
>CAXTJP010000067.1:0-15103 GCA_964244615.1 uncultured Acetobacteraceae bacterium | reverse complement strand
CCCGCGACGCCGGCCACGAGCCCGGGGACGACGCTGCCGGCGGACAGGCCGATGGCGGCCCCGCACAGCGCGCCGCTGACCAGCCGGGCGCCGAACTGCGTCGGCACCGTCCGGCTGGGCGTGCTGGGCAGCTGGTCGGTCACCATCTCGCCCACCGCCAGCACGGTGAACACCCAAGGGGTGAACCGGTAGCCGAGAAAGGCGAGCGGGGTCCCCGCCAGGTGCAGCAGGCCGAGCTGCGCCGCCCAGCTGACGGCCGCCGGTGCGATGAGGGCACGCAGCCCGGCGACGGCGCCGATGACAAAGGCCAGGATGATCGGCATCGTTCTGCTCCGGCAGGAAAGGATGATTCCATTCGACCACGGAACGTCCAGCGCTGTCACGCCGGCTTGCCCCAAGGCTCCGGCGATGGGCGGTGGCCTTCGCGCAGGCTCCGCCATAGACAGGTCACCCGCCACCGGAACGGTGCGACCCGTCCATGCCCGACCAGCTTTCCACCGAACTGATCGCCGTCATCGTCGCCGTCACCGGCGGCAAGCCGCGCGTGCTGACCATCGGCAACGCGACCGCGCTGCCGTCCGGTTCGTTCGAGAGCGGGCACCGGTCGCTGCAGGCAGGGTTGCGGTCCTGGGTGGAACGGCAGACGCACCAGCCGCTCGGCTACGTGGAGCAGCTCTACACCTTCGCCGACAGCGACCGCGGCGCCGAGCCGGCCGGCCGGGCGATCTCGGTCAGCTATCTCGGCCTGGCGCGAGAGGCGCGGGTGACGGGGCAGGCGGGATGGCAGAGCTGGTACCGCTACTTCCCGTGGGAGGACCATCGCGAGGGCCCTCCCGCCATGATCGGCGAGGCGATCGCGCCCGCCCTGCTGGCCTGGGCGCAGACCCCCGATCGGCGGCAGCGCGCCGCCATCACCTTCGGGCTCGATGGCCGGCCCTGGAACGAGGAGCTGGTGCTGCAGCGCTACGAGCTGCTGTACGAGGCGGGGCTGGTGCCGGAATGGCGCCGGCGCCATGACGGCCTGCCGGACGCGCCGTCACCCTCCGTCGTCGTGGCAGGCGCGTTCATGGCGCTCGACCATCGGCGCATCCTGGCCACCGGCATCGCCAGGCTGCGCACCAAAATCAAGTACCGGCCGGTGTTCTTCGAGCTGATGCCCGAGAGCTTCACGCTGCTTCAGCTGCAGCAGACGGTGGAGGCACTGGCCGGCCGCAGGCTGCACAAGCAGAATTTCCGCCGGCTGATCGACGCTCAAGCGTTGGTGGAGGAAACCGGCGCAAGCTCCGGGGAGGCGGGCGGAAGACCCGCCAAGCTCTATCGGTTCAGGGGCGACGTCCAGGCGGAACGGGCAATCGCCGGCACCAAGCTGCCTTTGTTGCGGAGTTGACAGCGATCCCGGCCGCCTGTGTCATCTTGACTTCGTTTATGCTCATAACCAGCATAAGTCGGCGGCGCAAAGGCCCGGTGGAGATCCTCTCCGCCCACCTAATGCTCCCATAGAGCATATTGGCCCTCCCGATCAGGCGGCCGGAGTATCAGCGCATGTCGGCATCCGTTTCGGCCTCCCTGTATCAGCGTGTCCAGCGTGTGATCCCGCCCATGGAGTGGCCGGTGTTCGAACCGGACATCGAGGCCATCCTGCGGCTGAAGCGCGACCGCAACGCGGTGATCCTGGCGCACAACTACATGACGCCGGAGATCTTCCACTGCGTCAGCGACATCGTGGGTGACAGCCTGCTGCTGGCTCGCGAGGCGCAGCGCGTGGACGCCGACGTGATGGTGATGGCCGGGGTGCATTTCATGGCCGAGACGGCCAAGCTGATGAACCCCGGCAAGACGGTGCTGATCCCCGACACCCGGGCCGGCTGTTCGCTGGCGGAATCCATCAACGCGGCGGACGTTCGCCTGCTCCGCCAGCGCTACCCGGGCCTGCCCGTCGTCACCTACGTCAACACGTCCGCCGAGGTGAAGGCGGAGAGCGACATCTGCTGCACCTCCGGCAACGCGCGCCGGGTGATCGAAAGCTTGGGCGTGCCCGAGGTGATCATGCTGCCGGACCGTTACCTGGCCGCCAACGTGGCGCGGGAGACGGGTGTGAAGATCATCTCCTGGGCCGGATCCTGCGAGGTGCATGAGCGCTTCACGCCGGCCCAGATACGCGAGCTGCGGGCGGAGAACCCCGGCGTGATCGTGCTGGCACATCCCGAATGTCCGCCCGAGGTGGTGGACGAGGCCGATTTCGCCGGCTCGACCGCGGCGATGGCGGATTACGTGACCGACCATCAGCCGGGCCGCGTGGTGCTGATCACCGAGTGCTCGATGGCCGACAACATCGCCGTGCTGCACCCGAAGGTGGAGTTCGTCCGGCCCTGCAACCTGTGCCCGCACATGAAGCGCATCACCCTGCCTGGCCTGCGCCGCTCGCTGGAGACGATGACGACCGAAGTGACGATCGACCCAATGATCGCCGGGCGCGCACGCCTGGCCGTCGAGAGGATGCTGGCGATATGACGAATTCGACGAACGCCGATGGCTGCCCGATCATCATCGGCGCCGGCCTGGCCGGGCTGATGGCGGCGCTTCACCTGGCGCCGGAGCCGGTGCTGGTGCTGTCGCGCTGCCCGCTCGGCGAGCAGGCGGCCAGCGGCTGGGCGCAGGGAGGGTTGGCCGCGGCCATCGGCGCCGACGACAGCCCGGAGCTTCACCTGGCCGACACGCTGGCGGCGGGCGACGGCCTGTGCGACCCGGAGACCGCGCGTCGCATCGTCTCGGCCGGTCCGGCCCTGGTGGAGGAGCTGCTCGCTTTGGGCGCGCGCTTCGACCGCGACGCAGGTGAGGGGATCAAGCTCGGTCTGGAAGCGGGCCATGGACGCCGACGCATCGTGCACGCCGCCGGCGACGGCAGCGGCCGTGAGATCCTGCGCGCCGTGATCGAGGCGGTACGCCGCACGCCGTCCATCACCGTGTGGGAAGGGGTGGCGGCCACGCGGCTGATCCTGCGCGACGGCGCCATCGCCGGCGTGCTGGCCGAAGCACAGGGCGAGGGCGGCGCGCGCGTGCTGCGCAGCGACCGCGTGGTGATCGCCACCGGCGGCCTGGGCGGCCTGTACGAGCACACCACGAACCCGGCAGGCGCGCTCGGCCAGGGGTTGATGCTGGCCGCCCGTGCCGGCGCGGCACTGGCCGACATGGAGTTCGTGCAGTTCCACCCGACGGCGCTCGATGTGGGTCTCGATCCGATGCCGCTGGTCAGCGAGGCGGTGCGCGGCGAAGGCGCCACCCTGGTCGATGAGGCCGGCGAGCGCTTCATGGCGGGCCGGGGCCGCGCCGAGCTGGAGCCGCGCGACGTGGTCAGCCGCGCCGTCTGGGCACGCATGCAGGAGGGGCATCGCGTTTTCCTCGATGCGAGCACAGCGCTCGGCAGCCGGTTCGCCGACCACTTCCCCGGCATCCACGCCGCCTGCCTGGCGGCCGGCATCGACCCCGCGGTGGAGCCGATCCCGATCCGGCCCGCGGCGCACTACCACATGGGCGGCATCGCCGTGGACGCGAACGGCCGCACCACCATCCCCGGCCTGTGGGCCTGCGGCGAGGCGGCCTGCACCGGCCTGCACGGCGCCAACCGCCTGGCCAGCAACTCGCTGCTGGAAGCGGCCGTCACCGGCCAGGTCGCGGCGCGCGACATCGCCGGGACGGCACGCCGCCGTGCGTCGCCGCTGGCCTTGGTCACTGCACCCACGGTCAGCGACCCGGCGCCGGTGCGTGCCATCCTGTCGCGCTACGCCGGCGTGCTGCGCGATGCCGACGGGCTGCGCACCGCCATCGACCGGCTGCGTCCCCTGGCCGGGGGCTGCGACCCGGCGGCACTGGCGCTGATCATGGTGACGGCCATGCTGGAGCGCGAGGAGAGCCGTGGCGGGCACTGGCGGACGGATTTCCCGGCGGTGTCGGCGCCGGTGCGGCGTTCGCTCACGTTGTGGGACGTCGATTTCCAGGCCAGGAGCTCGGCCCTGGTGATGCCGCAGCAGGGCGGCGCCCTTTTGAAACCTTTTCATTGAGCCCGTTCTTGCTGGAGCCGCTCGTCAGGGCGGCCCTGCACGAGGATCTGGGGCGGGCGGGGGATGTCACTTCGGAGGCGGTCGTGCCTTCGGAGACGCAGGCGGCCGGCGCCCTCGTGACGCGGCAGGCCGGGGTGATCGCCGGCCTGGCCTTGGCCGAGCTGGCCTTCCGGCTGGTGGATCCGGCCATACGCTTCACCGTCGAGCGGCCGGACGGCACGCGGGCGGCACCAGGCGAGACCATCGCCCGGATCGAAGGGCCAGCCCGCGGCATCCTCACCGCCGAGCGTGTCGCGCTGAACTTCCTCGGCCACCTCAGCGGCGTCGCGACGGCCACCCGGGCCATCGTGGACGCGATCGCCCATACGAGGGCGCGGGTCGCGTGCACGCGCAAGACCACGCCCGGCCTGCGGGCGGTGGAGAAATACGCCGTGCGCTGCGGCGGCGGCATGAACCACCGCTTCGGCCTGGACGACGCCATCCTGATCAAGGACAACCACATCGCCATCGCCGGCGGCATCGCTCCGGCCCTGCAGCGTGCCCGCCACGCGGCGGGGCACCTCGTGAAGATCGAGATCGAGGTGGACACCCTGGAGCAGCTCGACGAGGTGCTCGCGATCGGCGCCGACGCCATCCTGCTCGACAACATGCCGCCCGGGACGCTGCGCCGCGCCGTCGCGAGGGTGGCCGGCCGTGCTGTAACGGAGGCGTCGGGCGGCGTGACCCTCGCGACGGCCCCGGCCATCGCCGAGACGGGTGTGGACCTGATTTCGGCCGGCTGGCTGACCCACAGCGCCGCGGTGCTCGACATCGGGCTGGACATGTAAGGAAGGCAAGCAGTCCTTTTTTGAAAAAGGACCAAAAAACTCTTGCTTACTTGTCGGGTGTCTGCAGAAACCTCCGCGACAGCATGACCAAAAGTTTTTTGCTTCTTTTTCTCGAAAAAGAAGGCCTTCCTTTCCTATAGACTACTAGCGACCCACTCCTTGAGCTGGCTCTTCGGCTGCGCGCCGACCTTGGTGGCGGCAGGCTTGCCGTCCTTGAACATGATCAATGTCGGGATGCCGCGCACGCCATAGGTGTTCGGCGTCTGCGGGTTCTCGTCGATGTTCACCTTCACCACCCGTACGCGTCCGGCGTACTCGGCGCCGATCTCCTCGAGAGCCGGGGCGATCATCTTGCAGGGGCCGCACCACTCCGCCCAGAAATCGACCAGGACCGGACCGCTCGCCTTCAGCACGTCGGTCTCGAAAGTGTCGTCGGTGGCGGCGATGGTGTTGGCGCCCATGATGGTCTCTCCGTGGAATGCGTGGCGCTGGACATGGCCCGCGGGGCGCCACGATCAAGTTTGGGCGGGGTCCGTGCCGGCGATTGCGATGGGTGGCGCCGCTGCCGGCGCATGGCTGTCGAGCAGCGCGTCCGGCAGCGCCATCACCGAAGGGTCGTCGGTCCAGACAAGCAGGCACTCGATCCTGCGATCGGGGTAGAGCAGCGCCAGCACCGCGCGGTAGGCGGCCATCTGGCGCAGGTACATCACCGGCACCGCGTCGGGCTCGGGCGGGGTACGGCCGGTCTTGTAGTCGGCGATCACCACGCGGTCGGGCAGCACCGCCATCCGGTCCACCTGGCCGGAGATCACACGACCGGCGGCGATGCCGGCAATCGGCTGCTCGGCCCGGCTTCCAGGTCCGAACACCGCCGACAGCGCCGGCGCGCGCATCACCTGCAGGGCCTGTTGCGCCAGCGCCGTCGGGTCCATGTCGCGCGCCGCACGCGCGGCATAGGCGAGCGCCGCCGCCTCGCGACGCGACTCCGGGATCTGCGGCAGGTGCTGCAACAGCGTGTGCACCACCAGGCCGCGGCCGATCGCGGCGGGCCTGCCGGACGCCGCCAGGGGCGAGCGCGCAGGCGGCACCGGGCCGAAATCCACCCCCTCCGGCCGGCTAGGCGCCAGCGGCCTCGGCAGCGCGGGTTCGGGGGCAAGCGGCGTCGGACGCCAGTCGGGCGCGGTGCCGGCCCAGCCCGGCAGCGCGTGCTCGGCCGCTTCGGCTTCGGGCCGGGCCGCCGGCACGGGGGCGGTCTGCGGCGTCTCGTAGATCAGCGCCTGGCCGGGCCAGGCGGAGAAGTCGGATGGCGTGGCGCCCAGACGCTGCATGCCCTGGCTGACGAGGTCGTGCCAACACCCCTCCTGCTCACGTCGCAGCGCCCAGCCGCAGACCAGCAGGTGGTCGCGCGCGCGGGTCAGCGCCACGTAGAGCAGGCGATGGTACTCGCGCAGTCGGGCCGCCTCGGTCTCGGCCCGCCGTTGCTCCACCACGCTGCAGCGCAGCTCGCGCCTGGGGCGCCACAGCGGCAGGTCGGCGCCGGTGCCCGGATCGTGCGCCCAGGCCAGGTCGCGGTCGTCGGGCGGCAAGCCGGTGGTATCGGGCAGGATCACCAGGGGCGCTTCGAGGCCCTTGGCGCCGTGCACCGTCATGATCCGCACGGTGTCGCCGGCGGCCTCGGCCTCACGCTTCACCTCCGCGCCACTCTGGCGCAGCCAGTGCAGGAACCCCTGCAGCGACGGGGCATGGGCGGTGGCGTGCAGCAGGGCGGCCGAGAGCAGTTCGTCCACCGGCTCGGCGGCTTCCGGACCGAGACGACCGAACAGGCGCGCCCGTCCGCCGAGCGGGCCCAGCGCCTCGGACAGCAGCGCGTAGGGCTGCGCGTAGTCCACTCGCGACAGCAGCGCGGTGAAGAAGCCGTGCGCCGCCTGCCAGTCCGGTCGTTCGGCGGCACGCCGGCCCAGCGCCTCCCATAGCGAGCCCTGACGGCCGGCCGCCAACTGCATCAAGCCGTCGTCGGTCAGGCCGCCCAGCGGGCTGACCAGCATCTCGGCAAAGGTGAGGTCGTCCTGCGGCAGCAGCAACGCGTCGCACAGCGCCAGCAGGTCCTGCACCGCCGGCTGTTCGGTCAGCACCATTCGGTCCAGCCCGGCAACCGGCACGCCCGCCGCCTTCAACGCCCGCACCAGAGCGCGGTCGAACTCTCCGCGTCGCCGCACCAGCACCAGCACGTCACCCGGGCGCAGCGCCCGGCCCTGACCCTGCAGCCGCATCCCGCCGCCGACCTGCCGTGCAATCCAGCTCGCCAGCTGCGCCACCAGGGTCTGCGGGGCAGAGGATTGCGCCTGGTTGCTGCTGGGGATGCTCCACGGCGCGTGCGGCGCCGCGTCCGGCCGCGGGGCTGGCGGCCACAGCTCCACCCGCCCGGCCTGTCCCAGGCGATGCGGCACGTGGCGCACATCGTCCGGCAGGTCGTAGACGCCGGCACCGGCACCGGTGAACACGGCATCGACCAGGGCCAGCACCGGCGCGGTCGAGCGGTAGGACACGTCCAGCACCACCTCGCGCCACGGCAGGCCGGCCTGCCTGACGCGCCGGCCGAAGATCTGGCGCCAATGGTCGAACTCGGCAGGGTCGGCGCCCTGGAACGAGTAGATGGACTGCTTGCGATCACCCACGGCGAACACGGTGCGGGCCAGGGCGCCGTCCGGGCGGGCGCCTTCGCCCACGAAAAAATCGCCGGTCAGCCGGTCGGCGATGCGCCACTGTGCGGGCGCGGTGTCCTGCACCTCGTCCAGCAGCAGGTGGTCCAGGCCGCCATCGATCTTGAACAGCACCCAGGCCGCCCCGGTCGCCGGGTCGTCCAGCAGGCGCTGCGTACGCACGATCAGGTCGTCGTAGTCGAGCAGCGCGCGGCTGTCCTTGGCGCTCGCGTAGCTCGACAGGATCGGCGCCGAAAGGCGAAGCAGGGCGGCGGAAGCGGCAGCCAGCTGCAGCGCGCGGCGCTCGTCCTGCACCGCCTCGATGCGGGCCTGCTCGGCCTCGAAGGCGGCCAGGGTTTCGGGGTAGGTCTGGGCCAGCTTCTTGTTGGCCAGCACGGTCAGGCCGCGCGGCTCGCCGCCGGGACGGAAGAACTCGAGCACCCACTCCGGCCAGTGCTCGCGCCGCAGATCGGGCGGCAGGCCGAGCCAATCCAGCAGTCGGGTTGCGGTCGCTTTCACGCCCTCGCTGCCGTGGCGTTGGGCCAGCAGCGCCGCCTGGCGCAGCGGCTGCTCATCGGGCCAGGCTACGGCGTCGGCCAGCAACCGCGCCTCGTCGCGATGGGTGGCGCCCACGACGCGGCGCATCGCCGCCTCCAGCGCCTCGGGCGGCAGCTGCAGGGCCGGGGCGAGCCGATCCCGCCTGGCTTCGAGCGCTTGCACCAGGCTCGCAAACCCGTCCGCGGTCACGAGTCCGGCGAGCGTCGCCAGCGAGGCGGGATCCGCCGAGGGCAGGGCCGCCTCACGCGACTGCTCCAGCGTGGCACGGGCGTCGGACGCCTCCACCAGGCGGAAATGCGGCGAGATCTGCGCTTCCAGCGGAAAACGTTTCAGCAACGACTGGCAAAAGGCGTGGATGGTGCTGATCCGCATCCCGCCAGGCAGGTCCAGCACGCGCGCAAACAGGGCGCGCGCCACTTGCCGGCGACCGGCATCGGGCTGGACCAGCAATCCGGCAAGCGCCGCATCCAGCGCCGCATCCGGCATGGCGACCCAGGCGCCGAGCCGCGTCTGCAGGCGTATCGCCATCTCGGCGGCGGCAGCCTTGGTGTAGGTGAGGCAGAGGAGGCGCGCAGGGTCGGCGCCGGCGAGCATCAGGCGCAACAGGCGGTCGACCAGCAACGTTGTCTTGCCGGTGCCGGCATGGGCGGAGACGAAGGCCGATGCCGCGGGGTCGGAGGCAGCCTGCTGGGCGGCGCTCACGTCAGGATAGGCCGGGGACGGACGCCCCGGCCTGCGCGCTCAGGGTTCGGGCTCGTCCAGGACGGCATCCGGTTCCTCGTCGGCATCCTCTTCCACCGCATCGGTCTCGGCATCATCGTCCGCCTCGACCTCGTCCTCGTCGGTGTCGAGCACCACGGCCGCGTCGTCGTCCGGGTCGCGCGCCACCGGGGTCGGGGCTTTCATCATGCGGCTGCGCGACGGGGCACGTCGGATCGGCGCCGCGCGCGGCACCTCCGGCGGCTGTTCGGTGCCGCATTTCGGGCAGACGGGGGGTGTCCGGGTCAGGTCATAGAACCGCGCGGCACACGACACGCAGACCCGCTTGCTGCCGATACCGGGCAGGCGAAGGGCGATCGGTTCGTAGCTCACTCGGCCAGGTCCCGAGGAAGTGCGGCTTGGAGCTGCGTCACGCTCTAACGCGCGCCGCGGGCGATGCGGCCGGCCAGGTACTGCGCGTTGGTGACGCCCTCGTAGCTCATCGAGAACGGACGGCCCTTGGTGTTCTCGACAGGAGCCGCAACCTTGGCCGCCGGCTTGGCGCGCTTGCGTGTGGTCGCGGCCTTTGCGGCCTTGGCGGCTGCGGCCAGGGTGGCGTCGGCGGCGCGGTCGGCCGCGTCGTTGTCGCGGGCGGTCCAGGAGCGCACGTCCTGCTGCAGCCGGGCGGCGAAACGATCGGTGTTGCTGGCGTCCTGCTGGACGGTGTCCGCGGCCGGGGGAGCTGACTCGTCGGTCATGATTGGCACCTTTGCTTTGGAGCGAGGGCCGTCGCGGGAGAACCGTCGGACGGCGACCGGCCAGACAGGCCCGGCCCATCCGTCTTTATGGACTGAAACTTGCCGGGTTGGAAGCGCGGGCGGCTCCCCTGACCTGACACAGTCTCTCGATCAGGAGGTGGGCAGCTCGAAAGCCGCCAAAAACCGCCGCTCAACGTGAACTTTAGTTTTGCTAAACTCGAAAATCTGCTACGAAACGCCATGGCGAAGCTGAAATCTCTTTTCCGTGCATCGGGCAAGCGTCAGCGGGACATAGCCGAGGCGGTAGGGCGCAGCGAAGGCGCCGTCAGCCAGTGGGTGAGCGGCGAGCGCGACATACCGGCCGACCTCGTACTCCGTGTGGAGGAGGTGACCGGCATCCCGCGCCACCGCCTGAGGCCGGATCTTTGGGAGAACAGGATGCCTGATTCCGTGGACACCGCTTACCAGACCGCGCCCGACCTCACGCATTTGCAGCGTCTGGAGGCCGAGAGCATCCACATCATGCGCGAGGTGGCGGCAGAGGCCGAGCGGCCGGTGATGCTGTACTCGGTGGGCAAGGACAGCGCGGTGATGCTGCACCTGGCGATGAAGGCATTCGCGCCCGGCAAGCCGCCGTTCCCGCTGCTGCATGTGAACACCACATGGAAGTTCTCCGGCATGATCGCGTTCCGCGACCAGCGCGTGCGCGAGCTCGGCCTGACGATGCACGAGTGGATCAACCAGGACGGCATCGCCCAGGGCATCAACCCGTTCGACCATGGCGGCGCCTACACCGACATCATGAAGACCGAGGCGCTGAAGGCGGCGCTGGACCATCACGGCTTCGACGTGGCGTTCGGCGGCGCGCGCCGCGACGAGGAGAAGAGCCGGTCCAAGGAACGCATCTTCTCGTTCCGCTCGGCGCAGCATCGCTGGGACCCGAAGAAGCAACGCCCCGAACTCTGGCACCTGTACAACGCGCGCAAGACGAAGGGCGAGAGCATTCGCGCGTTTCCCATCAGCAACTGGACCGAGCTGGACATCTGGCAGTACATCCACCTCGAGCACATCCCGATCGTGCCATTGTATTTCTCGGCACCCCGCCCGGTGGTGGAGTACAACGGGATGACGATCATGGTCGATGACGACAGGATGCGCATCCCGGACGGCCAGGTGCCGGTGACGAAGAACATCCGGTTCCGCACGCTGGGCTGCTACCCGCTGACCGGTGCGGTGGAGAGCGACGCGGCGACGCTGCCGGAGATCATCCAGGAGATGCTGCTGACGACGACCAGCGAGCGGCAGGGGCGTGCGATCGACCACGATGCCGCCGCGAGCATGGAAAAGAAGAAGCAGGAAGGGTATTTTTAAAGGAAGCAGTCCCTTTTTGGAAAAAGGGACCCAAAAACTTTTGTTCATTGAGTCCGCGACAGCCCTACAAAAGTCTTTTGCTTCTTTTCTTCAGAAAAGAAGACCTTCCTTCTGGGGAACACCATGGCCCACGTATCCGACCTGATCGCCACCGACATCGACGCCTACCTCAAGCAGCACGAAACCAAGTCGCTGCTCCGCTTCATCACCTGCGGCAGCGTCGATGACGGCAAATCAACGCTGATCGGCCGGCTGCTCTACGACAGCAAGATGGTGTTCGAGGACCAACTCGCCGCACTCGAAGCCGATTCGAAGAAGATGGGCACGCAAGGCCAGAACATCGATTTCGCGCTGCTGGTCGACGGTCTGGCGGCCGAGCGGGAACAGGGCATCACCATCGACGTCGCTTACCGTTTCTTCTCGACCGACAAGCGCAAGTTCATCGTGGCCGACACGCCGGGCCACGAGCAGTACACGCGCAACATGGTGACCGGCGCCTCCACCGCGGACCTCGCCATCATCCTGATCGACGCAAGGCGCGGCGTGCTGACGCAGACGCGGCGGCACTCCTATCTGGTGTCGCTGCTCGGCATCAAGAACGTCATCCTGGCCATCAACAAGATGGACCTGGTGAACTACAGCCACGAGGTGTTCGACCGCATCCTCGGTGCCTACACCGAGTTTTCCTCGCAGCTCGGCATCGAGCGCATCGTGCCGATCCCGATCTCGGCACTGGCCGGCGACAACATCACCGAGCCTAGCGGCAACACGCCCTGGTATCACGGCCCCACGCTGATGGGGCACCTGGAAAACGTCGAGGTCGCCAGCCTGTCGCGCACCGCGCCGTTCCGCATGCCGGTGCAGTGGGTGAACCGGCCGAACCTCGATTTCCGCGGGTTCTCCGGCATGGTCTCGTCGGGCACCGTGCATCCTGGCGACCTGATCAAGGTGATGCCGTCCGCCAAGCAGAGCCGTGTGGCGCGCGTGCTGATCGACGGCGACCTGCCTTACGCCACCGCGGGGCAATCGATTACCGTCACGCTGGAAGACGAGATCGACTGTTCGCGCGGCGACGTGATCTGCGGCGCCGAGCATCCGGCCGAGGTTTCCGACCAGTTCGAGACCACCATCGTGTGGATGAGCGACACGCCGATGCCACCGGGCCGCAGCTACGTGATGAAGATCGGCACCAAGACGGTGACCGGCTCAATCACCACGCTGAAATACAAGGTGAACGTCAACACGCTGGAGCAGGTGGCGGCGCGCCAGCTCGAGCTGAACGAGATCGGGCTGTGCAACATCAGCCTGGACCAGCCGGTGGCGTTCGATCCCTACACGGAAAACCGCGAGACCGGCGGCTTCATCCTGATCGACCGGCTGACCAACGAGACGATGGCCGCCGGCCTGATCCACTTCGCCCTGCGCCGGGCGCAGAACATCCACTGGCAGGCGGTCGATGTCAGCCGCGTGTCGCGCAGCGCGCAGAAGAGCCAGCGCGCCTGCGTGCTGTGGTTCACCGGCCTGTCGGGCGCCGGCAAGTCCACCATCGCAAACTTGGTCGAAAAGCGCCTGTTCGCGCTGGGCCGGCACAGCACCATGCTGGACGGCGACAACGTACGACACGGCCTGAACCGCGACCTGGGTTTTACGGATACCGACCGCGTGGAGAACATACGGCGCGTGGGCGAGGTGGCGCGGCTGATGGCCGATGCCGGGCTGATCGTGCTGGTGTCGTTCATCTCGCCTTTCCGCTCCGAACGGCAGATGGCGCGTGACCTGTTGCCGGAAGGAGAGTTCCTGGAAGTGTTCGTCGACGCACCGCTGGCGGCCGCCGAGGCGCGCGACCCGAAGGGGCTGTACAAGAAGGCCCGCCGCGGCGAGATCAAGCACTTCACCGGCATCTCCAGCCCCTACGAGGCGCCGGAGAACCCCGAGCTGCACATCGACACCACGAAGCTCTCGCCGGAGGACGCGGCCGAGCTGATCGTGCAGCGATTGCAGGAACGCGGCATGCTGCAGGGGTTGGGCGCATGAGCGGCGCGCTCGACCTGCACGCGCTGCTCGCCGCGGTGCGCCCGATCGCTGAGGAGGCCGGGCGCGCCACGATGCGCTTCTACGGCGTCGCCAAGGCGACCGAGAAGGCCGATGGCAGCCCGGTGACCGCGGCCGACCAGGCGGCCGAGGACATCATCCTGCCGGCGTTGCGCCACCTGACGCCGGACATCCCCGTGGTGTCCGAGGAGGAGGCATCGAAGGGCCTGTCGCCGGACGTGACCGGCGCGCGCTTCTGGCTGGTCGATCCGCTGGACGGCACCAAGGAGTTCCTGTCCGGCAACGGCGAGTTCACCGTCAACATCGCACTGATCGAGCACGGCGTGCCGGTGCTGGGCGTGGTGGTGGTGCCGGCTTTGGGCGAAACCTACGCCGGCGCCGAACCCGGCTCGGCGGTGCTGAAGGACGCGTCCGGCGAGCGCAGCATCGCGGTGCGCGAGACGCCCGCCGAAGGGCTCACCGTCGTGGGCTCGCGCAGCCATGGCGATGCGGCGGCGATGGAATCGTTCCTGGGCGGCCGCAAGGTGGCCAATTTCCGCGCGGCGGGCAGCTCGCTGAAACTATGCCTGATCGCGCGCGGCGAGGCGGACCTCTACCCGCGGCTTGGTACCACGATGGAATGGGACATCGCGGCCGGCCACGCGGTGCTGCGCGCGGCCGGCGGGTTCGTCCGCACGTTGGACGGCGGTGACTTCGCCTATGGCAAACCCGCTTACCGGAACCCGCATTTCGCGGCCTCCTGCGTGTAGGTCCCAACAGCAACGTGCCGTCCCTGCAAGCGCGATCGCAAAGGGTTCTCCCATCACGCGTACCGAGTGTCTCCACTCCTCGTCGGTAACCTCGGCAACATCGCTCGTGTCGATCTCAGGATCGGTGTTGGCTGCCAGGGCTGCAGGGCCAGCAAGCTGCTTGTCCGAAAGCGGCGGGAGTGTCTCCAGCGTGTAGCTGACCATCTTCGTTTTCATATCGTCTTCTCTCCTGCCGCGTTACCGGGCGGGCTCTGATGATCCTCAGAGTCTCTGCAGGCCGGCCCTGGTCGCCGTCTCTCGACGTATGCACCACAAGGTAGACTGATCAGGCTGCGCACCTGGTCGATCGTCTGCCATCTTACCTCGCCATGCTCGCCAAGGTCGGGTGGCTGCGACATCGTCCTTACCCCATCGCTGTCCTTGCGCTAAAACGTCCCTCCCGCTTTCAGGCACCCCCATGACCCTGCGCACAGACATCACCGAGGCGATGAAGACCTCCATGCGCGCGGGTGACGCGCCGCGCACCTCCACCATCCGCATGGTGATGGCCAAGCTGAAGGACACCGACATCGCGGCACGGCCCGCCGGGCGCGATCCGGTGCCGGATGACGAGATCACGGCCATGCTGCGCTCCATGGTCAAGCAGCGGCGCGAGGCGGCCGAGCTCTATATCCAGGGTAACAGGCCGGAACTGGCGGCCAAGGAGCAGGCGGAGATCGCGGTGATCGAGGGCTTCCTGCCACAGCAGATGGACGAGGCCGCGCTGGCGGCGGCGGTGGACGCGGCCGTGGCGCAGACGGGTGCCACCGGCCCGAAGGAGATGGGCCGCGTCATGGCCGCCCTGAAGGCCGCGCACGGTGCGACCCTCGACATGAGCCGCGTCACCCCGCTGGTAAAGGCGCGCCTGAGCTGAGGTTCGACGAACCCTTCCTGGAGGAATTGCGCGCCCGCACGCCGCTGGCGGCCCTGATCAGCCGCCGCGTGAAGCTGTCGCGGTCCGGCCGGCAGATGAAGGGATGCTGCCCGTTCCACGGCGAGAAATCGCCGAGCTTCTACGTCTACGAGGACGGCTACCACTGCTTCGGCTGCGGCGTGCATGGCGACGCCATCAGTTTCGTCATGCAGACCGAGGGCCGCAGCTTCCCCGAGGCGGTGCAGTCCCTGGCCGGCGAGGCGGGGCTCGAACTGCCGCGGACCAGCGCCACGGCGGAGGCGGCCGAACGCCAACGCCTGGACCTGCACGCGGTGCTGGACGCGGCACAGCGCCATTTCCGCGATGCGCTGACCGCGCCCGCCGGGGCGAAAGCCCTGGCCTACCTGCGCGAGCGCGGC
>CAXTJP010000066.1:0-15129 GCA_964244615.1 uncultured Acetobacteraceae bacterium | reverse complement strand
CCTGCCGGGGGGCGCGGTCGCTGCCTGGCTGGGCAAGCGCCCGATGCGGTTCCGCGACCGCCCGGCCGACGCCCTGCTGCTGCATGCCGAGGCGGCGCTGCTGGCGGAGCGCGACCTGCTGGTGCGACTGCCCGGCGACCGCCCTGCCCTGCTGGCGCTGGTGAGCCGCGATCCTGCCAGCTTGCCGCAGGCCCAGGCGTGGGTGTTCCTCGGCCGGGTGCTGGCGGCGCTGACCGATGGCCGAACCCGGCAGGGCGGTCCGGCGCTGGCGTACGGCCGCGCCCGCCTCCCGGCCGACGCCTGAATGCAGGGCGGTGCCGCGCCGGCCGTGCAGGGTTTCCTGGCCTGGCTGGCCGATGAGAGACGGGCCTCGCCGCTGACCGTGGCGGCGTATCGGCGCGACCTCGGCTTCTTTCTCGGCTTCCTGACCGGCCATCTCGGCGCCGAACCCTCGCTCGCCGACCTCGACCGGCTGCGCGAGGCGGATTTGCGCGCCTGGCTGGCGGCAGAGGCACGGGACGGGCGGGGCAACAGCACCCGCTCGCGCCATCTCTCGGCGGTGCGCAGCTTCTTCCGGTTCCTGGCACGGCGGCACGGGGTGACCAACCTGGCAGCCCGGCTGGTCGGCTCGCCGAAGGCGGCCAAGCCGGCGCCACGCGCGCTGCCGCCGGCGCAGGCGCGCGCGGTGGCGTCCGAGATCGGCGAGATGTCCGACACGGCGGCGATCCAGGCGCGCGACGTGGCGCTGTTCACCCTGCTCTACGGCTGTGGCTTGCGCATCGCCGAAGCGCTGGCGCTGGACATGCGCGACGCCCCGCGGGCCGGGCAGCCGCTGCTGGTGACCGGCAAGGGCAATCGCCAGCGCCTGGTCCCCGTGCTGCCCGCCGTGCTGCAGGCCCTGCAGGCCTGGCGCGGCCTGCATCCCCGCGCGCACGACCCAGACGCGCCGCTGTTTCTCGGCGTGCGCGGCGAACGGCTGAACGCCGGGGTGGCCCAGCGCACGCTGCGCGACTTCCGCCGGCTTGCCGGACTACCCGAGCACGCGACGCCGCACGCGCTGCGCCACTCCTTTGCCACCCACCTGCTGGCCGGCGGCGCCGACCTGCGCTCGATCCAGGAGCTGCTGGGCCATGCCAGCCTGTCCACGACGCAGCGCTACGTCTCGGTCGACGAGGCTCGGCTGGTGGCGGTCTGGCGCGGCACGCACCCGCGCAGCGGCGCCAAGCCGCCCGGGTGATGGTCGGTGTCAGCGCCCCGGGAACAGCCGCTTGAAGAACGCGCTCAGCCGGTGGCGACGCAGCTCGCTGCGGGCGCGGCCGTCGTTGGTCATGTAGTTGAGCTGCACGGAATGCCGCTGCCCGACATGGGGGCGATGGCCGTGCCAGCTGACCGGGGAGTTGGGGAACACGAGCAGCGTGCCGCGGGTCGGCGGCACCTCGACGGCGTAATCCTCGATGTCGGTGGCAGAGCGAAGAAGCCGCAGGCAGCCGTCCTGGCCGTCGAAGCGGGAATCCGGCGGGTTGAGGTAGAGCAGCGCGGTCACCCGCTTGGCGACCGAGTCGGTGTGGACCTGGCCGTCCTTCTCCCGCGTCGCCAGGCGGACGGTCAGCATCGAAGGGGCGTCGGCAAGGTCAAGGCCGAACTTCGACGCGATGGCACGCTTCAGCGCCGGGCCTTCCAGCTCCTGCATCATCGCCCGGGCGAGCGGGCCGAGCTTCAGCGACTCCGGGGGATAGGAACCGCCGCGGTCATCCACCGGCAGTTCCGCATGCACGCGCCCCAGAAGGTGGGGCGGCAGGAAATCCCGAACCACGACGTGAGGGAACGGATCGGACCCCACCGGGGCGGCATCGAGGGCGGCGTAGTCGAACAGGGCGCCTGCGACCTTGACGTCGCCAATGGGCTGAACGGGCGAGCGGAGCGTGACGGACATCACCTCCACATACAGGCTTGGACGGGCCGTTCAAGCCGCGCGAAAGCGACGGCGTTTCGTGCTGTCAGGTGCGATCCCAGCGATGAACCGTCACCAGCGTGTCCGTCGGAAGCGGGGCGCCGCAACTCAGCGCGCGCGCCTCGCTCGGCTGGTAGGCGGCGTGGGACAGCAGGCGCGCGTTGCCAACGCACCCGCCGCTGCCGGGATGGGCGGCCACGAACGCATCCTGCGCCGGAACTTTGGCCGGCTGCACGACCGATTGACCGGAAGACGCCGCGCAGGCTGGCCCGGCGAGGCAGAGAAGGAGGGCCAAGGCCCCGTTCATGGTTCGCATCTGTGTCTTCCCGGTGACGGTCAACGACAATAATCCTGCGTCTGTAACGTTGCCGGACCATGGGAAGATCGTTGCTCTCGCTTGATTGATCGAGACGGCGCGGCTACGCGCCGAACCATGGACAGCCCGGCCATCCCTTTTGCCCCGATGTCGGCCACCCCTGGACCGCTCGGTGCCTACCGTGCGCTGGTCGACCAGGGCGCGCTGAAGCCGGACGCCGCGCAACGCCTGGCCGTCGAGCGACTGCAGGATTTGTGGGTGAAGCTTCGCGGCTACGATCCTGCCTCGCTGCCGGCGCAGGGCGGGTTGTTCGCCAGGCTCTGGCGTCGCCGGGCGGCCGATTGGGCGCCGGACGCCCATCCGGACGGCCTCTACCTCGTGGGCGAGGTGGGGCGCGGCAAGTCGATGCTGATGGACCTGTTCTTCGAACATGCCGAACTGCCACGAAAGCGGCGTGTGCACTTCCATCGCTTCATGCAGGAGGCGCATGCCCGCATCCATGCCTGGAAACGGGACCGGCCCGACGGGGATGATCCGATCCCGCCGCTGGCCGACCGGATCGCGGCCGAAGCCGCCCTGCTGTGCCTCGACGAGTTCCAGGTGAACGACATCGCCGACGCGATGATCCTGGCCCGCCTGTTCACCGCCCTGTTCGAGCGCGGCGTGGTCGTGGTGGCCACGTCCAACACCGCGCCCGCCGACCTGTTCCGGGGCCGCCCGGGCCGCGACGCGTTCCTGCCGTTCATCGCCCTGCTGGAGGAGAAGCTGGACGTGCTGCTGCTGCAGGGCGAGCGCGACTTCCGCCGCGCCAGGCTGCGCGGCGGTGCCGTCTGGCACGTGCCGGCCGACCGACGCGCCGAGCAGGCGCTGGACCAGGCGTTCCGGCAGTTGACCGGCGGCGCACCCGCCGGCGCCGACCGGCTGCTGGTGATGGGCCGGATCCTGCCGGTGCCGCTGGCCGCGTCCGGCGTCGCGCGGTTCGACTTCGCGGCGCTGTGCGGCACGGCGCTGGGCGCCGGCGACTACCTGGCGCTGGCCACGCATTTCCACGCGCTGGTGCTGGACGGGGTGCCTCGACTGTCGCCGGACAATTTCGACGAGGCACGGCGGTTCATCGTGCTGGTGGACGCGCTGTACGACCACCGGGTGAAGCTGGTGGCCTCGGCCGACGCGGCACCCGACCAGCTCTACCGGCGCGGCGAGGGCGCGCAGGCCTTCGAGCGCACCGCCTCGCGGCTGGAGGAGATGCAGAGCCAGGAATACCTGGCGCTGGCGCACCTCACCTGAGGCACGGGCGCTACTGCGCGAGGTCGTTCAGGCTGAGCATGGCGAGCAGCAGCGAGCTGACGATGCCGGCGACGGCGACGCCCATGGTCAGGATCAGCACCGGCACCAGCAGCGCGGTCAGGCGCTGGATGCCGATGCGCGACTGCTCCTCGTGTATCTCGGCGGCGCGCAGCGACATGCCGCCGAGCTGGGCCGTCTCCTCGCCCAGGCGCAGCAGGTATACGGTGCGGACCGGGAAGATGCCGGATTGCTGCAGCGGGCGCGCGAGGCCGGCGCCGCCCTTGGCACTCTCGGTGGCGGTGCGGACCGCCGCCTCGGCCGCCTTGTTGCCGATCACGTCGGCCACGATGCCGAGGGCATGGACCAGCGGCACGCCGTTCTGCAGCAGCGTGCCGAGCGTGCGGGCGAAGCGTGCGGCCATCACCTCGCGCGCCAGCGTGCCGAACACCGGCAGGCGCAGCAGGCTGCGGTCCCACCACAGCCGGGGTGCTGGGCGCGTCAGCGCCTGGCGGCCGGCTACGAACAGCACCACGCCGGCGATGGCGACGGTGAGGCCGTAGCCGGACACCAGCTTGCCCAGCGCGATGACGATCTGGGTGGGGCGCGGCAGGGCGGCGCCGGCCTGTTCGAACATCGGCACGAATTGCGGCAGCACCTGGGTCAGCAGCAGCACGATCGAGCCGACCCCCGCGACCAGCAGGATGACCGGGTAGATCAGCGAGGACACCACGCTGGACCGCAGGGCACGCTGCTTCTCCAGCAGCTCGGCCATCCGCTCCAGGGTCGCCGCCAGCATGCCGCCCGCCTCGCCGGCGCGGATCAGGCCGACATAGAGGTTCGGGAAACTGGCCGGGTGCTGCAGCAGGGCCGCCGCGAACGGGCTGCCGTCGCGCACCGAATCACGTATCTGCATCAGGATGACGCGCACGTGCTTCTTCTGCGCTGTGTCCACCAGGAAGCGCAGCGCGCGGTCGAGGTCCTGGCCGGCGCCGAGCATCACCGCCAGTTCGCGGGTGATCTCGGCCAGGTCCTGACCGCTGAGGCGACGCCCGCGGCCGAACTCGGCGCCGAGCAGCGACGGCAGGAAGCCGCGGGCCTGGTCGGCGGGCTCGGCGCGCATCGGCAGGCTGCCCTGCCGGCGCAGGATGTCGATCACCGCCTGCTCTGACGGCGCGTCCATCAACCCGGTCGCCGTCTCGCCCCCTGGCGTGATCGCGGTATAGCGGAAGCTGGGCATGTCAGGCGGACGCGCGCCTGCGTGTCGGGCTGTCGGATAGAGCCTGAGGACGCCTCACAGGGCTTGCAACGGGTTGGTGCGACGATATTCGGCTTCCAGCCGATTCAGCAATATCTCGCGGTATTGGATGTCGTTCTGCAGATCGGCCAAGTCATCCTCGTCCATGTCGCCCGGCCCCTTGGCGCGCCACCCGGCTATCTGATGCCTCAACGCTGCCAGGAGGGCACGCAGTGCCAGGCCATCGAGTTGAAGGGCCGGACCGCTATCGGCCACGATGCGCGGAAGCAGGTTCACGCCTCCGCCCTGATGCTGCGGGCCACTTCCTCGATGGTCGTGGTGCCGGCCAGTGCCGCGTCCAGCCCGGCGTTGAACATGGTGACCATGCCGGCGGAGACCGCCGCGCGTTCGATCTCGCTCTGGTCCGCCTTCGAGAAGATCAGGTGCTCGATCTCGGCGTTGGGCTGCAGGAACTCGGCGATCGCCTGGCGGCCGCGATAGCCGGTGCTGCGGCATTGCGCGCAGCCCACCGGGTGCCAGAGGCGGAGCTGCCCGCCATTCGCGCGGCTCTCGAGGCCAAAGCGGGCGACCAGCTCGGACGGCGCGTCGGCCTCGCGCTTGCAGTGGTCGCATAGCCGGCGCACCAGGCGCTGCGCCAGCACGCCGCGCAGCACGGCGGTCAGCAGGTAGTCCTCCAGCCCCATGTCGCGCAGCCGGGTGATGCTGGCGGCGGCCGAGTTGGTGTGCAGGGTGGACAGCACCAGGTGGCCGGTCAGCGCCGCCTGGACCGCGATCTGCGCGGTCTCCAGGTCGCGCACCTCGCCCACCATGATCACGTCGGGGTCCTGGCGCAGGATGGAGCGCAGCAGGGCGGCGAACGTCAGCCCGATCTGCGGCTTGGTCTGTATCTGGTTGATGCCGTTGAGCTGGTACTCGATCGGGTCTTCCACGGTGACGATGTTGCGGCTGACGGCGTTGATCGCGGTCAGGCCGGTGTAGAGCGTCGTGGTCTTGCCCGAGCCGGTCGGGCCGGTGACGAGCAGGATGCCGTTGGGCAGCTCCAGCGCGCGCGACCACTGCGCCACCACGCCGGAGGGCAGGCCGAGCTTGACGTAGTCGAAGGTGACCGAGCTGCGGTCCAGCACGCGCAGCACCACCTTCTCGCCGTAGAGCGAGGGGATGGTCGACACGCGAAAATCGATCTCGGTGCCGCGCACGGCGAGCTTGATGCGGCCGTCCTGCGGCAGGCGGCGCTCGGCGATGTCGAGCTTGGCCATGATCTTGATGCGGCTGATGATCGCGGGCGCCAAGCGCGCGGCGGGGCTGTCGGCCTCGTGCAGCACGCCGTCGTAGCGGTAGCGCACGCGCAGCCGGTCCTCGAAGGGTTCGACATGGATGTCGCTGGCGTGGGTCTCGACGGCGCGGCCGATGATCTGGTTGACCAGGCGGATGACGGGCGCCTCGCTGGCCAGGTCCTTCAGCCGCTCGGCGTCCTCCTCCAGGCCCGCGCCGCCCTCGCCCTCCGCGCCGGTCTCGGCGGCGTCGCCCTCCGGGTAGAGGCGGCCGAACGCGGCCTCCAGCTCGATCGGCACGGCGATCTCCAGCCGGACCGGCAGGCCGGTGGCGGCGCCCACGGCGGCCGGCGTGAACACGTCCAGCGCGTCGGCCACCCCCAGCACCAGCACGTCGTCCTCGACGGCCAGGGGACAGGCACGGGCGGTGCGCAGGAAGCGCGAGGTCAGGCGCTCGGGGTAGAGCGGCGCCTCGGGAAAGCGGGCGGGGCCGGCGAGCGGGGCGCCCAGCAGCGTGGCGTAGGCTTCGGCCAGGCCGCGTTCGGTGACGAGGCCCAGCTGGATAAGCACCTGGTCCAGCCGCTGGCCGCTTTCCACCGCCACGCGCCGGCCGCGCTCGATCGTCTGGGTGTCGCACTGGCCCTGGCGCAGCAGGATGCTGGCAAGCAGGTCCACCTGCCGGTCGGCTTCCGGCTGGGTGGTGGTGCCCGCCTCGTGCGGGACGGGCGTGCGTGCGCCGACTGCCGTCATCACTGCGAAAACTCCTTGCCGGCCTGGGCCGCCCTGTCGCCACAGGCCCCGCGCGGTCTATGGCAGGGCCTCTCCTATCACCAGTCTAGGGCAAGCGTGGCCACGGTCGAGTTAATCAATCTTTGGAATGGCGCCCAGGGCTGGCTGTGGCCGGTGCTGGCCGCACCGTTCGCGGGCAGTTTCATGGGCGTGCTGGTGACGCGGCTGTCGCGCGCAGGGGCCGGGGGCGAAACCTGGCGCGGCATCCTGCTGGGCCGCTCGGCCTGCCCGTCCTGCGGCCATCGGCTGGGCGCGCCCGACCTGGCGCCGGTGGCGAGCTTCCTGGCGCTGCGCGGGCGCTGCCGGTTCTGCGGCGCCCCGATCGCGCGGTTCCACCTGTGGGTGGAGCTGTGCGCCACGGGCATCGCCGCCTGGGCGGCGGCCTCCGGCGAGCACGGCGCGCTGCTTTGGGCCGGCTGCACGCTGGGCTGGACGCTGCTGACGCTGGGCTGGATCGACATGCTGTGCCTGCGCCTGCCCGACGGGCTGACTTTGCCACTGATCCTGGCGGGCTTGGCCGAGGCGGCCTGGCTCGAGCCCGAGGCGCGGCTGGATCGCGCCCTGGGCGCCGCCGCGGGCTATGCCGGGTTCAGGGCGCTTGCCTGGGCCTATCGCCTGGCACGCGGCCGGGAGGGTTTGGGCCGCGGCGACGCCAAGCTGCTGGCGGCCGGCGGAGCCTGGGTGGGCGTGTACCTGCTCGGCGACGTCATCCTGGGCGCAGCGCTGGCCGCGCTTGCCTGGTCGGTGCGACGCGGCAGGCCCGATCCGAAGGAGCGCCTGCCGTTCGGACCGTTCCTGGCCGCTTCTATTTGGGCGGTGTGGCTATACGCGTGAACGGCCGCGCCTCAGCGATGCCCGCCACCACCGTGGAAGCCACCGCCGCCGCCAAAGCCGCCATGGCCGAACCCGCCGCCGAAGCCATGCCCGTAGCCGCCATAGCCGAAGCCACGCCCGTAGCCGTACCCGAACCGGCCGTAGCCGAAGCCGCCATAGCCAAATCCGAACCCGATCCCGGGATAGAACCCGCCGAAGTAGCCAGGATAGACGAACCCGAACGGGTAGCCGTAGCCGTAGGGGTAGGGGTAGCCGTAGGCGTAACCGCCGTACGGATAGGCGTAGCCGCCGTAGCCGGGCGCATAGGCGAGCGGCTGCACGGTGTCGCCGTGGCCGGCGATGCATTGCGCGTAGGCGGTGTCGTAGCGCTGCCAGGAGGCGGCGTTGCCCGAGCGGGTGGTGGTGTCGACCGGCGGGGCGCCGGCTCCCGGGCTGGCATAGGCGGCCTGCGAGGCCTGCTGCCGGCAGCTCGCCTCGTCCTGCTGGAAGCTGGCCTGGCTCTTGCCCTGGCCGGGTGAGGCGACCAGCGCCGGCTGGGTGGCGACGACGCATCCGCCGAGGGCCAGTGCCGCGCCGAGCGGGATAATACGGTTGAGCATGGGTGTTCGCCCTGCGATCGAGGTGTAGTGCGAAGCTGGACGTTGTTCGCCGCCGGATAAGTACCTGCTTACGTTTCGTCACGCGCCTGCTACGCGGCCTGCCTCTCCAGTCGATTGTCTTTCGTCCGGCCGAAAGCGGGGCTGACATGAGGCAAAGGGCCAGGTCTGCAGACCTGTCCTTGTCCTGGAAGGTGTGCAGACCTGTTCTTCTTTGCGTCAAGCCGCTTGCTGCGACGGTCTGGCTCGGGTCAGGCCGAAACCCCGAGCAGGTAGGACCGCGTCGGCGGCAGCGCGGTCTGGCTGGGCGAGAGCTGCAGCTGGAACACCACCTGGCGTTCGCGCCGGAAGGCGAGCTCGGCGGCGGCCAGGTAGAACTCGAACATGCGGCAGAAGCGCTCGTCGTACAGCGCTGCGACCGCCGCGCGTTCGGCGGCGAAACGGGTGCGCCAGTGCCGCACCGTCTGCGCGTAATGCAGCCGCCACGTCTCGAGGTCGGTGAGCATCAGGCCGGACCGCTCGATGGCGGGCATCACCTCGCTCAGCGCCGGGGCGTAGCCGCCGGGGAAGATGTAGCGCTGCAGCCAGGCGGCGGTGGATCCCGGCCCGGCACTGCGGCCGATGTGGTGGACCAGCGCCACGCCGTCCTCCACGAGGCGAGCCCTGACGGTTCGGAAGAAATCACCGTAATGGCCGAGGCCGACATGTTCCATCATGCCGACCGAGACGATCCGGTCGAAGCGGTGTCGCACCGTGCGGTAGTCGGCCAGCTCGAAGCGCACGCGGTCCGACAGGTCGGCCGCCTCGGCGCGGGCCCGCGCCACCGCCAGCTGCTCGGCCGACAGCGTGATGCCGGTGACGCGCGCGCCGTGCTCGGCGGCCAAGGTGAGCGCCAGGCCGCCCCAGCCGCAGCCGATGTCCAGCACGGTCATCCCGGGGCGGTGCAGGTTCAGCTTGGCGGCGATCAGGCGCTTCTTGGCGAGCTGCGCCTGTTCCAGCGTGTCGTCGTCATGCACGAAATAGGCGCAGGAATATTGCAGGTCCTGGTCGAGGAACAGCCGGTAGAGCCGGCTGTCCAGGTCGTAGTGGTGCGCCGCGTGCCGGCGCGCGCGGCGCGCATCGTTGGCCTGGCGCAGGCGCCGGGTGAGGTCGTGCAGGCGTTGGTGCAGGTTCACCACCGGGTGGCCGGCACCGGCACCGATGATGTTCAGCAGCACCAGGTCGAGCAGGTCGTAGACGGTGCAGCCGACCGGCTCCAGCGTGGCGTCCATGTAGGACTCGCCGAACGCCATGGCGGGATCGAGCCCCAGCCGGCGCACCGCGCGCCAGTCCCGCAGGGCTACGGCCACCGCCGGACCGTCCGCGCCCACGAAACGTGACACGCGACCGTCCGGCCAGGTCACCGCCAGGCTGCCTCGGCGGACGAGGCGGGCGAATATCGAGCCGAGCAGTGATCGTGTCAGAGCCGCGTTCGGTCCAGGCAAGGTCGGCGGCCCCTCAGGCGCGTTCGGCGCCGCGCTGGTTCATGCGGGCGGCATTGTTCCATGGATCGCGCGGCCGGGACATCGCTGTGGCCCGGCAGGCGAACGGCCGGGGGAGGACCCCGGCCGCGCCGATGACTTGCTCAGGTCGGGTTGATCAGCGGCTTCCAGAACGCGCAGTGGTGGGTTGCGGCGAAATCGTCCTCCGGCGCCGGCCGCGCGGGAACCAGCGACTGGATGATGTCGGCGCCGGGGGCGTAGGGCGACCACTCCGGCGTGCCCCGACCGCCCGGCGCGGCCGACCTGGCGAAGTTGGTCCAGTACTTCACCATGAAGTCCGACAGGGTCGTCTCGGACGCCGTCAGCGCACGGGTGCCGGGCAGCTTGGGAATGGTGAACAGGAACTGCAGTTCGCTCGCATGCGAAGCGCCGAAACGGTAGCCGGCGGGCGGCAGGAAATCCTCGGGCGCGTTCCGGTCGTTGAACTCGTAAGGATAGACCGGCACGTATTTCGCGGCCCAGCGATCCACCTGTCTCGCCGTGCAGGCGAAGACCTGGTCGGTGATGGCGGCCGCCAGGGCCAGCACCGGCTTGGCGTAGCGGGCGACCGGGTAGCGGGCGGCGACGTCGGCGCCGAACTCGCTGCCGTAGAGGCTTGCGAGCACGGTGGGGTACTGCGCCGCCGTCAGCCCGGCTTCGGCGGTGAGGAACAGCCGGTACTCGTCGTGGTTCGAGCCGTTCACCAGCGGCACACGGTTGAAACGCCCGCTCTGCAGCGCCGCGTTGATCGAGAGCGGCAGCGTGGTGCCGTCGACGATGGTGGTGACGCTCAGGCCGGCCGTCGCCTCCTGCGCCAGCACCTGCTGCACGCTGGCACTGCGCAGGCAGGCGGTGTCGGCGGCGGCGCAGCCGAGGCCGCCGGCGACCGCCGCTCCCACCGTCTCGGCCTGCGAGAGCGTCGGCAGGTCGAGCGCGTAGGCGCCGCTCTCCACGATGGCGGTGCTGAACAGGCCGTAGGCGGTGGGCGAGGCGAGGTTCGACAACACGCTGAGCCCGCCTGCGGACTCGCCGAAGATGGTGACCCGCGTGGGATCGCCGCCGAAGCCCGCGATGTTGCGCCTGACCCAGTCGAGCGCGAATTGCTGGTCCTGCAGCCCGTAATTCGCGGCGACGTGGCCCTCGGCGTCCAGGCCCGACGCGGCCAGGAAGCCGAAATAGCCGAGACGGTAGTTGATCGTCACCACGATCACGCCGTCCTGCACGAGCTGCACCGGGTCGTAGCCGTCGCTCTCGCCCACCACGAGCGCGCCGCCATGGATCCACACCATCACCGGCAGGGCCGGCGCGTTCGCCGCACGCTTGCCGTCCGGCGCGAAGACGTTGAGGTAGAGGCAGTCCTCCGTCGTGCTGGCGATGCCGTAGGCGGACGGCCCCTGCGCGCAATGCGGGCCGTAGCTGGTGGCGGTCTTGGTGGCCATGCTCTCGGGCACCGGCTGCGGCGGTTGCCAGCGCAGCGCGCCCACCGGCGGCGCGGCGTAGCGTATGCCGAGGAACTCCTTCATGCCCTCTGCTACCGTGCCGGTGATCCGGCCGTTCTGCGTGATCGCCACCGGGGCGGCCTGCGCCACGCCGGCGAGCGCCAGGAGGGCGGCCGCAATGTTCAAGCTGCCCGATCGCAGCTTCGTGATCTCGCTCATGGACGTTTCCCTGCAGCGATCCCGGCGCGTTCATCGCGCCGGTGACGTGCGGGACGAAGGCTAGGCGAGCATGAGGCGCCCGGGCAAGCGCCGGCGTGCTATCGCGGCGTCTGCTTCGGCTCGACGTCGCGCAGGCTGAACACGCGGGTGATCAGGGTGTCGAGCATGCGGAAGAACCCCTCCGCGCCGTAGCCGGCGAGAAAGGCGACGCTGGAGGCGGACAGGGTGAAGCTGGCGATGGCGCCGCCGGTCTGGGCCGCCATCGCGGTCGGGTTGAAGAACAGCCCGACGCAGACGCCCGCCATCATGCCGAGCGGCAGCCGTATGAGCGACAGCGTCTTGTCGCGCGGGGCGAGGATGCTCTCGGTCACCTTGTCCTGTATGCCGCGCACCAGCGCCGCCATGGTGCCGACGAGGCCGAACAGGATCGGCAGCATGTAGTTCGTCATCATGGCGAGCACGGCGGCTACGGACTGCGCGTCCTCCTGCCGTCCGTCATGGGCCAGGCGGCCGGCGGCGCAACCTTCCGCCGGGCAGAGCGAGTGCAGCGGCAGCAGCCAGCCGGACACGCGGAAGATCCACGACTTGCTGTAGCTGCTGACGTCGTCGATGGTCACGGCCAGGACAGCGTGCCGGTAGGCGTAGTCGTCACAGAGTTGCCGGGTGGTGGACGTCATCTCGTCCGCCAGGACGGCGGTGGATGCGGCGGTGGATGCGGCGGCGGGGGCGGGACCGGAAGCGACGGGGTGCGCGCGGAACACCGCAGGCAGGTTGCAGAAGCCGGTCAGGTCGCCGGGCTGCCGGAACGCCGCGTCGCTGGTGCGCTCGCGGTCGAGCTCCGCGTAGATCTTGGCGGTGGCGTCGCTCTCGATCCGCTTGGCCTCGTCGAAGCGTGCCGCCAGTTGCGCGCCGTAGGTGACCTGCCAGAGGAACGTCGCCGACAGCACGGTGATGACCAGCGCCAGCCAGGCCAGGCCGTTCTTCACCTCGCGGAAGCTGGCCGCACTCGCGATCAGGCCGGGAAAGGCGCGTTGCGCCAGCTGCACACGGTTCGGCTTGGCGTCCTCGGCCGCCCTCGACCGCGCGCCGGGCAAGCGAGACGTGACGCGGTCCGCCAGTCGGCCGAGCCAGCTCACCTGGCTCTCGGTGAACATGATGGTGTAGGCGATGGTCAGCCCGCGCGCGGGGTAGGCCACACAGTTCAGGCAATCCTTCAGCATCAGCAGGAACGCGGCGTCCTGTGCCTTCTGCGCCTCGGGCGGCGCCGGCGGGTAGCGCAACGCGGAGACGCGTTCGATGACGTTCGACGCGGACAGCTTCGTCGTCCCGTCCTTGGGGTCGAGCACCATGCCGTCGAGTGCCGAAAGATGCTTGTCTGGTCTGCCGGAAATGAAATCCAGCAGCAGGTACACCTCGTTCAGCTCCTGCAGGAAGATCAGTTCTTCGAAACCGAGCTGCGTTTCGCCGCTCATGGACGCATCCCCTGCACGCACAGGGCGATTTTGGCAGTCTTGTGCGCTAGACGCAACAAATCGGCCGCGGATCAATTCTGCCACCGCTGGTTGAACATCCGTATCGCATCGTCGTCTCGTATCATGGTTACCCGTGTCCCGCGCGGGACACGGGTAACCATCAGCGGATCGTGCTGCCCGAATTCAGCCACAATCGAGCCCAGCCGCTGCCGCACTGCAACGTATTATGGTCCCATGCGCCGGCAGATCGCCGGCTCATTCGGGATCACCAGCCATGGCCACCCACGCCGCGACCAGCGAAAGCCTCAGCCAGAGCCGCCTCCGGCCGCGGCTGTTCCACCCCGCCACCCTGCTGGCGCTGGCCGTGACCGCGGCGGCCAGCTTCGGGCTGTGGGACGCCACGAACCAGCCGCATGCCGTGCCGGCCTATGTCGGTGACGTGGGAGGCGTCGCGTTCTCCGACTATCACCGCGGCGAGACGCCGGAAGCCGACCGGTTTCCGACGGAGCAGGAGATACGCGGCGACCTGCAGACCGTGGCCGGCATCACCGGGCGCATCCGCACCTACACCGTGCAGGCCGGCATGCCGGACGTGGCCAGGCTGGCGGCCGATTATCCGTTGCGTGTGACGCTGGGCTCGTGGCTGGACCGCAAGATCGCCGCCGACGACACCGAGGTGGCGCGGCTGATCGCGACGGCGAACGCCAACCCCAACATCGACCGCGTGCTGGTCGGCAACGAGGTGCTGCTGCGCACCGATCTCACGACGCAGCAGCTGATCGGCTACATAAACGAGGTCAAGCGGGGCGTGCACGTGCCGGTCAGCACCGCCGAGCCGTGGCATGTCTGGATCAAGCACCCGGAACTGGCCGCCTCGGTCGACTACATCACCATCCATCTGCTGCCCTACTGGGAGGGGCTGCCGATCGACGATTCGCTGCGCTACATCATGGACCGGCTGGCGCAGGTGCAGCGCGCCTATCCCAACAAGCACGTGGTGATCGGTGAAGTGGGCTGGCCCAGCAACGGCGTCACCATCGGCGGCGCGCAGGCGAGCCGGGTGAACCAGGCCCTCTTCCTGCGCAAGTTCTTCAACATCGCGAAGGCGCAGGGGCTCGACTACTTCGTGATGGAGGCGTTCGACCAGCCCTACAAGACGAGCTTCGAAGGCCGTGCCGCGGGCTACTGGGGCATGAACGACATCGACGGGCACGCCAAGTGGAGCATGACCGGCCCGGTGTCGGAGACGCCGGACTGGGCCGACTGGGCGGTGGTCAGCATCGCCGGCGCGGCCCTGGCCGCCGGCCTGCTGCTGTCGCGCCGCCCGGACATACGCCTGCCCGGCAAGCTGCTGGTGGCCGGCATGGCGCAGGCCTTCGGCGGCGTGTTCACGCTGGTTCTGCTGGCCATGGCCGGCAAGTATCTCAGCCACGGGGCCGAGATCGTGTGGGGCACGCTGGCCGCCGGCCAGGCGCTGCTGCTGTTCCTGCTGATGGCCGACAGCTTCGAGCTGGCCGAGACGGTGTTCGGCCGCGTCCGTCGGCGTCAGCCGGTGATCGCGCCGGCCGCGGACGGCGCGCTGCTGCCGAAGGTCAGCCTGCACCTGCCGATCTGCAACGAGCCGCCGCACATGGTGCGCCAGACGCTGGACGCGCTGTCCAGGCTCGACTACCCCGATTTCGAGGTGCTGGTGGTGGACAACAACACCACCGACCCGGCGCTGTGGGAGCCGGTGGCCGAGCATTGCGCCCGCCTCGGCGCCCGGTTCCGCTTCTTCCACCTCGGCCGCTGGCCGGGCTTCAAGGCCGGCGCGCTGAACTTCGCGCTCGGCCAGACCGCCGCCGACGCCGAGGTGGTGGGCGTGCTGGACAGCGACTACGTGGTGGACACCGACTGGCTGCGCTGCATGGTGCCGCAATTCGCCAACCCGCGCGTGGGCTTCGTGCAGTCGCCGCAGGACTACCGCGACAACGACGGCAGTTTCTTCAAGCGGCTGATGTTCTGGGAATACGCGGGCTTCTTCCAGCTCGGCATGGTCAACCGCAACGAGCGCAACGCCATCATCCAGCACGGCACGATGAGCCTGATCCGGCGCACGGCGCTGCAGCAGGGCGGGAGCTGGTCGGAGTGGACCATCACCGAGGACGCCGAGCTTGGCCTGCGGCTGTTCCGCGCCGGCT
>CAXTJP010000065.1:0-15382 GCA_964244615.1 uncultured Acetobacteraceae bacterium | reverse complement strand
CGCCTGCGGCGCCCGCGCCGGCGCCGACGCCCGCCCCCGGGGCCACCACGATGGGCGAGCCGGGCCAGCCGATCCCTGGCACGCCGAACCTGTCGGTCGCCTCGGTGCGGATGGATGGCGGCGTGCGGGCCAGCAAGATCGTGGGCGCGGCGGTGTTCAACGGCAGCAACCAGCAGGTCGGCAGCGTGGACGACCTGCTGCTGGACCACGACAACAAGGTGGTGTTCGGGGTGATCTCGGTCGGCGGCCTGCTGGGCGTGGGCGGCAAGCTGGTCGCCGTGCCGTTCACCTCGCTGCACGTGGATGGGGCGGGCAAGGTGATCCTGCCGGACGCCTCGAAGGAGGCGCTCGGGAAGATGCCGGGGTTCACCTACAACCCCTGAGCCTGTCCGGGCCGTCGAACGCCATGACCGGCCGCGATCCCTGACCGCGCGCGCCCGCCGCGCGCCCCGCCTTGCGGCCTGTGGCGTCGGGTGCTTGGCATGCCGGGATGACACCGCGCGGCACGACCCGGACCCCTGGCGCCGACCCGACCCGCCTGCCGATCGGGCTCGACCTGCGCGCGATCAGCATCGCCGAGGGCGTGCGTGCCGGTCTGGCGGCCGCCCTGCCCGTCGCGGGCTCGGTCTGGCTGCACCAGCCGCTGCTGTCGCTGTCGGCGCTGGGCGCCCTGCTCACCTGCATCTGCGACCCGGGCGGGCCCTGGCGGCGTCGGCTGCCGATCGTGCTGGGCTTCATCGGCATCGGCGCCGTGCTGCTTGGCGGTATGGGGCTGGTCCGCGGCGCGGGAATCCCGGCCACGCTGCTGGCCGCCCTGCCCGCCCTGTTCTGCACCGGCTTCCTGCGTGTCTGGGGCGCCCCGGCGCAGGCGCTGGGCAACCTGCTGGCCGTGGTGCTGCTGCTCGGCACCGACGACGCGCTCGGCCTGGCCGAGGCGCTGCGCGTGGCCGGGCTGTTCGCCGCCGGCGGCGCCTGGGCGCTGCTGCTGAGCCTGGTCATCTGGCGCATCCACCCGTTCGGGCCGGCCCGCCGCGCGGTGGCCGATGTGTGGCACGCGCTCTCGCGGCTGGTGCGCATGCTGCAGGGCCTGGTGGAGGCCGAGGCTGGCGGGCAGACGCGGTCCGAGGCTGGCTGGGAGGCGCAGGCCAGGGCGGGCCGGGGCGCGGTGCGCTCGGCCATCGAGCTGGCGCGTGCGACCCTGATGGAGACGGTGGATCAGCGCGGGCCGGCGAGCGGGCCGGCGGCACAGAACCTGATGCGGCTGGAAGCGGCCGACCAGCTCTTCGCCGTGCTGATCGCCCTGTCCGACCGGCTGGAGCATGCGGGAACGCCAACCCGCCTGGCCGCCGGCACCCTGCTGCGCCGCCTGCGCCCGTTGCTGCGCGTGATGGCCGAGGCCACCGAGCGCGAACAGGTGCGCCATCCGCCGCGTCTCGAACGCGCGGCCGCGTCCCTGGCCCGCGCGGCTGAGGGCGATCCGGAGCTGGCGCCGGTGGCAAAGGCCATCGCCGAGCGGCTTCTGGTGGCCACCAAGCTGGTCGATCCCGCGCGATACCTGCCGGGCAGCGGCACCCAGGGCGATGCCGGCATACCCTGGCGGCAGCGCATCACCGCGCCGGCGGCGGCCAATTGGACCTGGCGCTCCGCCTCGTTGCGCCATGCGTTGCGCGTGGCGGCCGTCGTCACGGCAGCGCTGGCGGGGACGCTGCTGCATCACGGTCCCTACACCCACTGGCTGACGATCACCCTGGTGCTCGTGATGCAGCCGTTCTTCGCCACCACCTGGCAACGATCGCTCGAGCGCGTCGGCGGCACGCTGCTGGGGGGTGTGGCGGCCGCCGGGCTGTCGGCGCTGCTGCACACGCGGCTGCATTTGGCGGGGTTGCTGCCGGTGCTGGGCGCGCTGGCGCTGGCGGTGCGCCAGGTCAGCTACGGCGTCTACATCGCGGTCTACACGCCGGTGGTGATTTTGCTGGTCGAGCAGATCCGGCCGCTGGAGGACCAGACCGCGATCGCGCTCGCCCGTGCCGGCTACACCATCCTGGGCGGCCTGATCGCGGTGCTGGCCAACGCGCTGCTATGGCCGGCCTGGCAGCCGGAGCAGGTGCGGCGGGACCTGTCGGGCGCCATCGCCGCGCATGCCGCCTATGCGAAAGCCGTGCTGCTGGACGCACGCACCGACCCGGGGCGCGAGCGGCGGCAGGCGGGGCTCGCCAGCAACAACCTCGAAGCCTCGCTGCAACGGGCGATGCACGAGCCGCGGCGCGGGCAGCGGGACCGGCTGCAGGTCGTGCTGGTCGCCGATGCCACGCTGCGACGCATCGCCGGCCGGCTCGCCGCCATGTCGTTCGACCCGCCCGACGCGTCGCCTGCCGCCCCCGCGCTGTGCCTGTGGGCCGTGCAGGCGTTGCAGGCGCTCGCCCAGTCGCGGGCGGCCCTGCCACGACCGCCGCCCATTCCCGGCACCGAGCGGCTGGACCGGCTGGCCCGGCAGATCGAACTGCTGGGCTTCACCCTCGGCCGCAACCCCGAAGAGTAAGCGGCGCGTGGGGCTTGCCCCAAGGGTGGACACCCTAGGCCGGTGTTGCTTACATGGCCGCAGAAGGCGTGAACCGCCGCACGACAGGGGGATGATTACGAACATGAAGCAGCATTTGCTCGCGGCCACGTTCATGGCGGGCGCCGTGTTGGCCGGCCAGGCGAGCGCACAGACCGCGGCCGATCTCGGCCACTCGCTGACGCCGATGGGCGCGGTGCGCGCGGGCAACGCCGACGGGACGATCCCGGCCTGGACGGGCGGCCTGACCTCGCCGACCGCCGGCTACACGCTGGGCGGTCCCAGGGCCGACCCGTTCGCCGCAGACCGGCCGGTGCTATCGATCACGGCGCAGAACGTGGACCGGTATGCCAGCAAGCTGGCGGACGGCACCGTGGCGATGATACGCACCCTGCCCGGCTACCACGTGGACGTGTACCCGACCCATCGCACCTTCGCCGCACCGCAATACATCTACGACAACGCCATCGCCAATGCCGGCCGTGCCCATCTGACCGCGAACGGCCTGGGCGTGCAGGGCGCGCTGCTGTCGGTGCCGTTCCCGATCCCCAAGAACGGCAACGAGGCGGTGTGGAACCACATCCTGCGCTGGCGCGGCAGCCAGCTGCAGCGCACCGTGGAGAACGCCATCACCACGCCGAACGGCGACTACTCGCTAACCCGCTGGCACGAGCAGATCATCTTCCCCTACAACACGCCGGGCCTCAGCAACCCGGAGAAGTGGGACAGCCTGTTCTGGCAGGAGGTGCAGGAGCCGCCGCGCATCGCCGGCCAGCTCACGCTCGTCAGGAGCTACCAGGATCCGTTCGAGCACCCGCGCGAGGCCTGGACATACAACCCGGGCGAGCGACGCGTGCGTCGTGCGCCGGAGATCAACTACGACACGCCGGTGACCAACACCGACGGGCTCGAAACCGTCGACGACTACGACATGTATAACGGCGCGATCGACCGCTACGACTGGAAGCTGCTGGGAAAGAAAGAGATCTACGTCCCCTACAACACCTACAAGCTCCAGGCGCCCGGCGTTAAGTACAGCGACATCGTCAAGCCGCAGGCGGTCAACCCCGACCTGATCCGGTTCGAGCTGCATCGGGTGTGGGTCGTGGAAGGTACGCTGAAGCCGGGCGTTCGCCACGTCTACGCCCGTCGCACTTTCTACATCGACGAGGATAGCTGGCAGATCGCCATCAGCGACCGTTACGACGGCCGCGGCCAGCTCTGGCGCACCGCGATGGCCTTCATCGAGACCGCGCCCGAAGTGCCGCTGACCGGCGCCGACGGCTACGAGTTCATGGACCTGCAGGCCCGCCGCTACCTGGTCCAGGGCCTGCACAGCCAGGGTGGCCACGCCCCCACCTACAACGGCACCACGCTCACCCCGGACGACTTCACCGCCGACGCACTACGCCGCGCCGGACGACGCTAGAGAGGGGTCTGGTCCAGGGGCGCCGCACGACGCCCCTGGACCGATTCGTTCGCGATCCGCCAGGCTGCCCGAGCGCAGACCCGGAACATCTCGCCGTAGAGATGTGCCCGCTGATCCGCCGCGTTGCCACGCCGTGAGCGGTCGTACACGCCCCACCCGATCGACGCCGACCGAAACAGCGAGAACGCCAGGTAGAACGGCCAGTCCTGCGCCGGAAACGCCCGGCCCATGCCGGCGCAATAGCGCTCCGTGAGCTCCGCCTCGCTCGGGATGCCCAAGGCTGCCAGGTCCAGCCCGAGCAGGCCGCGGAACGGGTCGCCGTCGTGCGGCAGGTGGTAGAACGAGGCGAGGTAGGCGAGATCGGCCATCGGGTGGCCGATCGTCGCAAGCTCCCAATCCAGGATCGCCAGCAGGGTGGACCCCTGCGGTGCGAAGATCAGGTTGCCCAGCCGGTAGTCGCCATGCGCGATCACCCCGCTCCCCTCGTCGGAGGGCAGCCGCGCCGGCAGCCAGGCGATCAGCGCCTCCATGTCGGCGTTCGGCGCCGGGTCGGAGGCGAGGTACTGCCTGGTCCAGCGCGCGATCTGGCGCGGGATGTAGGCCTCCGGACGGCCGAACCCGTCGAGCCCCGCGGCGCGCCAGTCCACGCGGTGCAGGGCCACCAGCCCGTCCACCATGGCATGGTAATACCCGGCGCGCTCGGCCAGCTCGATGTCGGACAGGCGAAGATCGGTCAGCACGCGGCCGTCGATGTGGTCCATCACGTAGAACGGCGTGCCGATGACCGCGCTGTCCTCGCACAGCAGACGGGCTGCGGGCACCGGGACGCCGGTCGGGCCGAGCGCACGCATGGCCGCGTACTCGCGTTCGACGGCGTGGGCGGAGGGAAGGATGGCGCCGGGCGGCTTCTTGCGCAGCACGTAGCGTCGGCCGCCGCCATCGGTCACCAGGAAGGTGGGGTTCGACTGGCCGCCCTGGAACTGGCGTATGCCGATCGGCGGCGTGACCTCGGGCAGGTGGCCGGACAGGTAGGCCTGCAGGGCGGCTTCGTCGAAGCGGTGCTGTTCCCGCACCTCGATCACTTGGGTCATGTTTCTACTCCCGGCCAAGGCGGCCCTGACTACCTAGCCGAACTTGCGGAGGTCGGGAGCGCGCCGTGCCGCCAGGGCGTAGGGGGTGAACAGCGCCTCCACCTGGGCATAGCCCCAGCGCAGGTGATCGCGGGTCACGGTCTGCACGCCCTGGCGGGAGCGAAGATAGTCGATCCAGTAGCTCGCCACGATCCAGGCGTTCACCACCAGCCGGTCCAGCTCGGACGGCTCGGCACGCAGCACGCCCTCCTGCACGAGGTCGGTCAGCGCCTGGCGCACCTGTGCCTGGCCGTGGTCGGTCACCTGCATCAGCCTCGGTTGCAACGCGGGCGCCAGCCGGTAGACGCCGGACGCGTAGAACAGCCGCCACTCCCACATCATGTTGAACCAGCCGGCGAGGTAGCGTCGATGCGGCTCGGGCCGTCGTGCGAGGTCGGCCTCCGGCCGGCCGACGCTGTCCAGCGCCACCTCGAACTGGTCGAAGAGCGCCACGACGATCTGTTCCTTGCGGCGGAAATGGTAGTGCAGGTTGCCCTCGCTGATGCCCACGCCCTGCGCGATCTCGGCGGTCGTCACCTCGGCCGGGCCGCGCTCGTTGAACAGCGTGCGGCAGGCCTCCAGGATGCGGTCGCGTGTGCTGGATCGGAGTTCGGCCATGCAGCTGCAGTCCGTTGACAGGCTTAGGGTGAACACCCGAGAGTAAGACTATGACAAGCCGGACCGTGCCGGTCCAGCGGACGCCGCGCGCCCGCACTTGTCCAAAGGTGCAAGGGCCCCCGCCACGGCGGGCGGTCCAACCAACAGCAGGCGCAGCGTCTGATCGCCTGCGCCGCACAGGGAGACCCGAGATGCGTGAAGCCGTCATCGTATCCACCGCGCGCACGCCGATCGGTCGCGCCTATCGCGGCGCGTTCAACGACACGCATGGCGCGACACTGGCCGGACACGCCGTGGCGCAGGCGGCGGCGCGCGCGAAGCTCGACGCGGCCGAGGTGGAGGACGTGATCCTGGGCTGCGCGCTGCAGCAGGGGGCGACGGGCGGCAACATCGCGCGGCAGGCTGCGGTGCGCGCCGGGCTGGCGGTTTCGACCGCCGGCACCACCATCGACCGGCAATGCAGCAGCGGGCTGCAGGCGATCTCGCTGGCCAGCCAGCGCGTGATGTTCGACGGTGTGCCGGTCGCCATCGGCGGTGGTGTGGAGAGCATCAGCCTGGTGCAGAACGAGCACATGAACCGCTGGCACGGCGCCGATGGCTGGCTTGAGGCGCACAAGCCCGAGATCTACATGGCGATGATCGACACCGCAGAGACGGTGGCGCAACGCTACCAGGTGACGCGCGAGACGCAGGATGCTTATGCGCTGGAGAGCCAGAAGCGCACCGCCGCGGCGCAGGCAGCGGGCCGTTTCGACGCCGAGATCGTGCCGTTCGAAACGCGCATGGGAGTCGCCGACAAGGCAACCGGCGAGATCAGCTTCAAGACCGTGACGCTGGCAAAGGACGAGGGCAACCGTCCGGACACCAGCGCGGAGGGCCTCGCATCGCTCAAGCCGGTGCGCGGCGAAGGCCACATGATCACCGCAGGCAACGCGTCGCAGCTCTCGGACGGTGCGTCGGCCTGCGTGGTGATGGAAGCGGCGGAGGCGTCGCGCCGCGGCCTGACGCCGCTCGGGGCGCTGCGCGGTCTGGCGGTCTCGGGCTGCGAGCCGGACGAGATGGGCATCGGCCCGGTCTTCGCGGTGCCGCGCCTGCTGGAGCGGCACAACCTGAGCATTGACGACATCGACCTGTGGGAGCTGAACGAGGCGTTCGCCGTGCAGGTGATCTACTGCCGCGACCGGCTGGGCATCGATCCCGCGAGGCTGAACGTCGATGGCGGCGCAATCTCGATCGGCCACCCTTACGGCATGTCCGGCGCCCGCATGGCGGGTCACCTGCTGGTCGAGGGACATCGGAGGCGTGCCAAGTGGGGCGTGGTGACGATGTGCGTTGGCGGCGGGATGGGGGCGGCTGGGCTGTTTGAGATATTCTAGAAAAGGCCTGCTTTCTTGAAAGAAGCCAAGAACTTCTGATCGTTTAGGGTGTCTGTCATGGACGTGCGGGGCAAGGTGATTGTTATCACCGGCGGGGGCAGCGGGATCGGGCGCGCCATGGCGGTGCTGTTCCATGCCGAGGGAGCTCAGCACATCGCGATCGCCGACCGCAACGAAGCGGGCGCACGGGAGACGGCCGCGCTGGTCGGCGGCCGCGCGTTTGCCTGCGACGTGACTTGCGAGGCCGACATACAACACGTGGTCGCGGAGACGGGCGAGGTCGACATCTTCTGCAGCAACGCGGGCGTGATCGCGCTCGATCCGGAGTTCGACAACGCGGCCTCGGCGCCGGACGCGGAATGGGCGAGAACCTGGGCGGTGCACGTGATGGCGCACGTCTACGCCGCGCGCGCGGTGCTGCCGGGCATGATGGCCAGGCGTTCCGGCTGGCTGCTCAACACGGTCTCGGCCGCAGGCCTGCTCAGCCAGATCGGCTCGGCGACCTACAGCACCACCAAGCACGCGGCGATCGGGTTTGCCGAAAGCCTCGCCATCGCCAGCAAGGACCAGGGCGTCGGCGTGTCGGTGCTGTGCCCGCAGGGTGTAGCGACGCCGCTGGTGACCGGCGATTTCTTCGGCGGCGCCGACGTGGACGGCGTGCTGACGGCGGAGCAGGTTGCGGTCTCGGCGCTGGCGGGCCTGCGTGCCGGGCAGTTCCTGATCCTGCCGCATCCCAACGTGGCGAACTACATGCGCGTCAAGGCGGAGAACTACGATCGATGGGTCGGCGGCATGGCCAAGCTGCGGCGCGGCGTAAAGGCGGCGCGCGCAGCAAGGGCCTGAGACGCACCCCGGCCGCGTCGATGGGGATGGTCAACCCCGAGCAGCGGCGAGGACGTGCTTCTCGCCGGCGACTTCATGCGGAAAGTCCATCTGTGGATTCCGCATTCGTCGCACACTCTGATCATGCATTCGGGCGCACTTCGTAGAAAACTCCGCGACAGCATTTCCAAAAGTTTTTTGCTGCTTTTTTTCAAAAAAGCAGGCTTGCTTTTTCGACTCACAAAAGATCAGGCTCCGTCTCGCTGATCTTCGTCATGTCGGCGGTCGGCCGCCCGGCTTCGTCGATCGAAATAACGTCCGCGTAGCGCCTGCCGAACAGGATCGCGGCCGGTGCGTAATCGTGCAGATCATGCACGACGGTGGCCAGATCGGGGTCGCGCGCCTCCAAGGAGACGAACATGCGCACGTCGGACGCGGCGAAGCTTTCGGCGTCCAGGCCGTACAGCGGGCTTTTCGCGTCGATGTCGTGCATCAGCGTCCAGGTCAGCGGAAAGACCGGAATGCTGTTCCGCACCAGCGCCAATTCGTGCGTACGGCGAAACTCCGTGCCCTCCTGCGAGACGGTGAACAGCAGCACGCTTATCTTCACCTTCGCATCGGCCAGCACGGCGGCGCGGCCGTTGCCCACGCGCAGCATCAGCGTCGATCGGCCGTTATGCGTGGCCACGACAGGGTGGTCGGCGAACACGAACTTCGCGCGCGGCCTGGAGAAGCGTACGAAGATCAGGCCGGTGAGGATTGCGGTAAAGGCGACGCCCGTCAGGATCTCCACGGTGGCCACGCAGTGGCCGTAGAAGGTGGCGGGGTACATCTCGCCGTAGCCGACGGTGGCCAGCGTCTCCATGCTGAAAAAGAAATGGTCGGAGAACACGCCGGACCGGGCGTTTGCGACGGTGCCGGACCCCAACGTGTAGGCGGCGGCGAACACTCCGGTGAAGAACAGGTAGATGCACAGGATCGCCAGCAGGAAACGCGGCCAGCTGAGCCGTATGGCCATGCCGTAAGGGTCGGCCCAGTCGAAGCTGGAAACCCCTTTCTTGGTCAGCGCGTAGCTGCCCATGTTGACCCGGGAGGATTTTTCGCGGCGTCGCCCCGCCAGCCGGGGCGCCCCCTCCGCCGCGCGCGGCGGCGGCTGATACTCGGCGATCAGGCCTGGTTCGGCATCGTCGCTCAAGCCGCTTCGAGCAGACTGCCCACCGCATCGATCTGACGCATGTGGTGGTCGGTGTCGCCGAGCAGCCCCTCGATCATCGTCATGCGCTTGAAGTAGTGCCCGGCGCGATACTCCATCGTCACGCCGATGCCGCCGTGCAGCTGCACCGCGGTCTGTCCGATGAAGCGACAGGAATTGTTGATCTGCACCTTGGCGGCCGACAGCGCGGCGCGGCGCGCCTGCGCATCATCGCTGCCGGCCATCATCGCCGCGTAGTACTCCATGCTGCGCGCCTGCTCGAGTGCCGTGAACATGTCCACCGCCTTGTGCTGCAGAACCTGGAAGCTGCCGATCGGCACGCCGAACTGCTTGCGGGTCTTGAGGTAGTCAAGCGTGAGCGCGTGCAGCGACGTCATGCACCCCACCGCCTCGGCACAGATCGCGGCGATGGCGATGTCGGTCACCTGCTCGATCAGCTCGCCGCCATGGTCCAGCGTGCCCAGCACGGCGCCGTGCGGCACCTCCACGCTGCCGAACGAGATGGCGGCACCGCGCTGGCCGTCCTGCGTCGCGAAGCCGCGTCGCGAGACGCCCGGCGCGTCGGCATCGACCAGGAACAGCGTGATGCCGTGCCGGTCGCGCCGGCTGGCCGAGGACGTGCGGGCGCTGACGATCAGCTTGTCCGCGCTGTCGCCATGCACCACGACGCTCTTGTCGCCCTCGATGACGTAGCCGCCACTCGTCTTGCGTGCATGCGTCGTCACGTCGAACAGGTCGTAGCGCGCCTGTCTTTCGACGTGGGCGAAGGCCAGGCGCAGCGAACCGTCCGCGATGGCGGGGATGCAAGCCTCGCGCTGCGCCGGCGTGCCGCCCAGGCGGATCAGGTTGCCGCCCAGCACGACGGTTGCAAGATAGGGCTCAAGGGCCAGGCCGCGGCCGATGGCCTCCATGACGATCATGGTCTCCACCGGGCCGCCGCCGAAGCCGCCCTCCTCCTCCGAGAAGTTCACCGCCAGCAGGCCCAGTTCGGCGTAGCGGCCCCAGAGTGCTGCGCTGTAGCCGCCTTCCTCCTTCTGGGTCTGGCGGCGTTTGCCCAGGTCGTCGTACGCTGGACCGATCAGGCGGTCTACGCTGTCTCGGAGCATGCGCTGCTCTTCGGAGTACTCGAAATCCATTTGGGTGCCTCAAGGAGGAAAAGGCCTTCTTTCTTGAAAGAAAGAAGCAAAGAACTTTCGACTATAAGCCCAGGACGGCTTTGGCGATGATGTTTCTCTGGATCTCGTTGGAACCGCCGTAGATCGAGACTTTTCGGTAGTTGAAGTATTCCGGGGCGGCGGTGTCGGCCCAGCCGAAGCCGTCCGGCAGGTCGTTGGTGCCCTCGGGGATGTCGTGTTCGGCATCGTGGTAGGCGAGCGCGAACGGACCCGCCATCTCCAGCGCCAGTTCGGTCGTCGCCTGCTGGATCTCCGACCCCTTGATCTTCAGGATCGAGCTCGCAGGGTTCGGCTTGTTGCTGTGGTCCCGCTCGGCGGCGACCACGCGCAACTGGGTGATCTCCAGCGCCTTCAGCTCGATCTCCACCTTGGCCACCTTGTGGCGGAACGACTCGTCGTCCCACAGCGCGCCGCCGTCGCCGCCCGCGGGCACCGTGCGGGCGATCTCGCGTATGCGCTTCAGGCGTGCCTTGCTGGCGCCGATGCGGGCGATGTTGCTGCGCTCGTTGCCCAGCAGGAACTTGGCGCAGTCCCAGCCGCGGTTCTCCTCGCCCACCAGGTTGGCCACCGGCACGCGCACGTCGTCGAACCACACCTCGTTGACCTCGGCCTCGCCGTCGATCAGCTGGATCGGGCGAACGGTCACGCCCGGCGTCTTCATGTCCACCAGGATGAAGCTGATCCCCTCCTGCGGCTTGCGGGCGTCGGGGTTGGTGCGGGCCAGCACGAAGATCCAGTCGGCCCATTGCGCCAGCGTGGTCCAGGTCTTCTGGCCGTTGATCACCCATTCGTCGCCCTCGCGCACCGCCTTCGTCTTGAGGCTGGCGAGGTCGGATCCGGCGCCGGGTTCGGAAAAGCCCTGGCACCACCAATCATCCATGTTGGCGATGCGCGGCAGGTAGTGCGCCTTCTGCGCCTCCGTGCCGAACGCGGCGATCACCGGGCCCACCATGTGCGTGCCGAACGGCAGCGGGGCCGGAACGTTCTCCTTCAGCATTTCCTCGTTGTAGATGTACAGCTGTATCGGGCTCCAGCCGCGGCCGCCGTACTCCACCGGCCAATGCGGCACGGCCAGTCCCGCCCGGTTGAGGATCTTCTGCGCCTCCACCCACTGCTCGCGGCCGACATGCCGGCCGGCGCCCAGGCGCGCACGGGTCGATTCGGGGATGTTCTCGCGGAAGAAGCTCCGCATCTCCTCGCGAAAGGCGTTCTCTTCCGGGGTGAAGCGCAAATCCATCGTCTTGTCCTTCAGCGTGTGGGCGCCGACTTGGCGCGTTCCTCGTCGCTCAACTGGCTCGCAAGCAACTTGCCCACCGGGCTTTTCGGCAGGCTTTCGCGAATTTCAAGGGCGGACGGCATCTCGTGACGCCCGACGCGGTCGGCCAAGAACGCCCGCAGCACGTCGAGCGTGATCGCCTCGGTGCCGGCCCGCTGCTTGATGAACGCCTTGGCGGTCTCGCCGCGATAGGCGTCCGGCACGCCGATCACGATCACCTCCTCAACCGAGGGGTGCTCGTAGATGGCGTTCTCGATCATCGCAGGGTACACGTTGAAGCCGCCGCAGATGATCATACGCTTCTTGCGGTCGACCAGGGTGAACAGCCCGCTCTCGTCCATGTGGCCGATGTCGCCGGTCAGGAAGAAACCGTCGGCAAAGCTCTGCGCGGAGAGCTCCGGCTGGTTCCAGTAGCCGGAGAACACGTTCGGGCCGCGCACCGCGATCTCGCCCACCATGCCCGGCGGCAGCACCTGGTGCGGGTCGGACAGCGAGACGATGCGCATCTCGACGTTGGGCAGTGGCGCGCCGATCAGCCCGACGCGCGGCGCGGTTCCGGGCGGGGTGCGGGTGCCGACCGCCGCCGTCTCGGTCATGCCCCAGCCGGTGCGCATGTTCTGGTCGAACAGCCGCTCCACGCGCTCGGCCACCTCGGTCGGCAACGGCGCGCCGCCGGAGCCCACCATGACCAGCGAGCTGAAATCATGCGTCTCGACCCCCGGCTCGTTCAGCAGGGCGATCAGCATGGTGGGCACCGCGGGCAGGCTGGTGGCGCGCCTGACCGCGATGTCGTCGATCGTGGTCTTCACGTCGAAGCGCGGCCGCAACAGGATCTCGTTGCCGTCGGCGATGTTGAGCAGCAGCACGATCCCCAGCGCATAGACGTGGAACATCGGCAGCACGCCGATCACGCGCGAGGTGCCGGACGGCGGCACGGAATCGTCGCGCCAGGCCAGGTAGGAGAAGGTGGCGGCGACCATGTTGGCGTGCGTCAGCATGGCACCCTTGGGCATGCCGGTGGTGCCGCCGGTGTATTGCAGCAGCGCCAGGTCCTCGGGCCGGACCACGGGCCAGCTTGCGGGCAGGTGTTCCGCGAACAGCCCGTCCAGCTTTGTCACGCCCTCGCCGTAGGCCACTTCGTCGCCGGCGGCGCCGCCCCAATGCGCGTCCTCGCCCACCAGCAGCCGGCCGATCGTGCCGGCCTGCACCAGCCTTGCCGCACCTGCCGCCAGGCCGCCCAGGTTGGTGGTGACGACCACGTTCGCCCCGCTGTCGCCGAGCTTGAAGGCGATCTCGCGTGCCGCATCGAGCGGGCTGAGGTGAACCAGCCGCGCGCCCGCCTTGAGCGCCGCAAAGAAGCACACGGTATGCCAGGGCGTGTTCGGCAGCAGCAGCGCGATCGTGGAGCCCGCACCGTAGCCGGCGCTGATGAAGCCGGCCGCGAGGTGGTCCACGAGGTCGGCCAGCTTGCGAAAGCCGATCCGCCTGTCGCGATACTCGATCAGCGACTTGTCGCCCCAGCGTGCGGCGGCATCGTCCAGCAGCTCGGGCAGCGTGCGATGGGGCACGTCCAGCCGCCAGCTCAGCTTGGGCGCGTACCAGTGCTCCCAGGGATGCACGGTGCGTTCGGCTTGCGCCTGGTCGAGTGCTGCAGACCCGCTATGGTCCATCGTTCGATTCCTGTTTCGCCGCGTCGCGGCCCGTTCCCCGGCCGCGTCGAGGCGGCCAGCTTCCCTGGCAACAGGTTAGGGTATCTGCCTCTAAGGTCAAAGCGCCTTCGACGCCGGGGTCGAACGGCCCCGCCCTACGCGGCGGCCAGGCTTATTCCGGCCGCCTTCGTCGCCGCCTTGGCGCAGCACGTCACCGCCTCGGCCAGCGAACTGGTGAAGTAGTCGGCGCCGATGGATTGCTGGACGCTGCGGTCCTTCAGCGTGGCATCCTCGATCGGCCAGAGGCCGAGCAGGATGGGCGTGCCCGCCGGCAGGCGACGCCGAAGCCGCTGCATCAGGTAGCGCAGATGCGCGGGGTTGCCGCTGATGTCGAGGTAGGAGATGCAGACCATCGCGACCCCGGCGATGTCGAGCGTCTCGACCCTGTCGCGCGACACCTCGGCGTAGCCCACCAGCCGGCCGCCCAGGCCGTGCTTGCCGAGCAGCTGCACCAGCATGGCGGATGCGGCCTCGTCCAGCGGCCCGCGCCCGGCGATGCACAGGATGGCCTGGGGCTGCCGCCAGTTCTCCGGCAGCGCTCCGGTCACGTCTTCGACGCCCTTCGGATCGGGGTTCTGCGGAACCGCTGGCTCCTCGTCCGGCGGCTCGATCGCGTCCCGCCCCGCGTGCGACGGAGGCGGCTGCCGGTCGTCATGCCCGGCCAGGCTCTCGACCAGGAGCTTGACGGTGCTCCTCACACGGTCGAGCTGATCGTGGTCCAGCACGCCGCGCTCAGAATCGTTGGCGGCGAGTTGCAGGCCCTTCAGCGCCACCTCGTCGTAGTAGGTCGAGAGCGAGCGCTGCTTCAGCATGGTCTCCGCGTGGTCCTGCGTCTCGTCGGCATCGCCGGCCAGGATGCGCTGGTAGAAGCTCTCCACCGGCGTCAGCGCCGGACGGTCCCCCAGCATGACGTCGAGGAACTCCAGCCGCTTGACGTGCCGGCCCAGCACCACGAGGCACAGGGTCAGCGGCGTGGACAGGATCAGCCCGACCGGCCCCCACAGCCAGGACCAGAAGATCGCCGCCACCACCACCGAGAACGGGGACAGGCCGGTGGCGTGGCCGTAGACCATCGGCTCGATCACCTGGCCGGTCAGCCCCTCCACCACGACGTAGAGCGCCGCCGTCCACAGCGTCATCGACCAGCCGGGCTCCACGGCCGCGGCCAGCGCCATCGGCAGCACGGCCGAGATGAACGAGCCGACATAGGGCACGAAGCGCAGCAGGGCCGACACGATGCCCCACAGCACCGGGTTGGGCACGCCGACCACCAGCAGCCCGATGCCGATGACCACGCCGAACAGCGCGTTGATGCTGAGCTGGGTGACGAAGTAGCGGCTGAGCCGCCGGCCGCCATCGTCCATGGCCAGCGTCGTGCGGTGCAGGTCGTCCGAGCCGACCAGGCGTATCAGCCGGTCGCGCAGATCCTCGCGCTGCAGCAGCGCGAACACGGCCACGACGAAGACGATGCCGAGCGTCGCCAGCGGCGAGAGCACCGGCGCCAGGTAGCGCTCGGCCAGGTCCAGCGGGCTGCTGCCGCCCTGGGCCTGCGGTGCCGCGGCCTGGGCGGCCTGCGGTGCCGCGGCGGCGGCCGGGGTGTCGGCGGCTTCGCGCTGCCTCGGGCGGTGCGACCCGATGCTGTCCGCCAGGTGCTCCACCCGGCCGACGGTGTAGCTGCGGACGCGGGCGACCTTGGCTTCCACGGTCGCCGCGTATTTCGGGATGTCGCCGCTCAGGCCGGCGATCTGCTCGCCGATGACGCCGCCGAGCGCCAGCACGACGCCCAGCGCCACCACCACGCCGAGCAGCACGGCGGGCACGCGGCCGAGATGCAGGCGACGCAGCAGCTCGACCAGCGGCGCCAGCACGAAGGCGAGCAGCAGGGCCAGGGTCACGGGCACCAGGACCTCGCGCCCGAAATACAGGGTGGCCACGATCATCACGAACAACGTCATCACCTGCGACGGGTCGGGGGCGCCCGCCTGAGCCACGGGTTTGGGCGGCGGGGCCGGCTGCGGGCGGGTTTCTGACATGCTGCGTCGCCTCCGGCCCGGGCGCGGCCGGCGCGGGGCAGCGC
>CAXTJP010000064.1:0-15389 GCA_964244615.1 uncultured Acetobacteraceae bacterium | reverse complement strand
CCTCGGCCATGCAGTAGACGCAGCGAAGGTCGCAGCGGTCGGTGACCGAGACGCGAAGGTAGGTGATGCGCCGGGCAAACGGATCGGTCAGGACGGACATGATGCGCCAGAAGTCGCGGCTAGGGCGGGGCGGGTCAAGGGGGGCGGGTCAGGCGTGTCCTCACGCGTGCGGGTCATCCTCCACCTGCAACGCTACAACCGCGGTGTTGATGAGAACTTTACCCGCATGCTCGAAGTTCACCGTGACCCGCGCGCCGACCACCGACTGCACCTGGCCTACGCCCCAGTCCGGACGGCCGGTGTGGCGGACCAGCTGTCCGGGTTCGTAGGCCGTGCCGAAAATGGTCATGCTCTGCTCCGGGCGGCCGATGCCGGCACATGGTGTTGCAGGGGGATTTGACGCATGGAACGGGCTTCCGACGCGGGGGGTTCGGCAGACCCGGTGTCGCCTGACGGGCCGGACGGCTTGTCGCTGGCGTCCACCCTGTGCGCACGGCTGTGCCACGACCTGGCGGGCACCGTGGGCGCACTGGCGGCCGCGCTGGCCATGACGGGAAAGGATGGCGACCCGGAGGCGCTGAGCCTGGCCAGCGACTGTGCGCAGGAACTCGCAGACCGGCTACGCCTGCTGCGCAGCGCCTGGAGTGCGGACGAGGAGGCGCCTGAGCCGGCCTGTCTCGTCGCCGGCCTGCCGGGCATCGAGCGGCTGCAGGTGGATCTCTCCGGCCTGCCTGTCACCCTGGCCGAGGCACCGCGCCGGCTGTCGCCCAACCTGCTGCTGCTGGCGGCGCAATCCCTGCCGCGCGGCGGCAGCATACGTCTGGCCGGCGAGGATGGCGGGCTGTCGCTCGAGATCGCCGGACCGCGCGCCGGTTGGCCGGCGGTGCTCGGACAGTGCCTGGACCAGCCCGAAGGGCTGCAATCGGCGGCAGCAAGCCCGAGGGACGTCGCGGTGGCCATCACCTGCCTGCGCGCCGAGCGGCTCGGCCTGCGCATCGCCCTGGACGGTCCGACACGCCTGGTCGCGCGATAGCCGCCTCCCGCAAGGCTTCGCCCTTTTACCGAATCTTGTCTCCCTCGGGTCATCCTGTTCCGCACCGGCAGCCATCCAATCGGGGCGCGCCCGGTGCAACCCGGTCGTGGAGCCTTCATGGACGATCTGCTTCCCGAGTTCCTAACCGAAACGAACGAGAGCCTGGCGGAGCTCGACCTGGCTCTGGTCAAGCTCGAGGGCACACCGAACGATCAGGCAACCCTGTCGCTGATCTTCCGGCTGGTACACACCATCAAGGGCACTTGCGGCTTCCTCGGGCTGCCGAGGCTGGAGCGTGTGGCCCATGCGGCGGAGAACGTGCTCGGCGGCGTGCGCGACGGCGCGCTCGAAGCGACGCCCTGCGTCATCAGCCTGGTGCTCAACGCGCTGGATTGCATCAAGGCCATCGTGGCCGTCCTCGGCACCGCCGGGGTCGAACCCGCGGGCGACGACGAAGCGGTGATCGCGGCGTTGGACCGGGTCGCCGCGGGAGAGGCGCCGGTGGCCGGGCGGGCTTCGCCGGCCTGTGCGACACCTGCGCCGACGCCAGCCGGACCCTCGGACACGAAACCCGCCGATCCCGCGCCGGAGCCGCCGGTCGCGCCCCAAACCATACGCGTCGCCGTCGACCTGCTGGAGGAACTGATGACCCTGGTGGGCGAACTGGTGCTCACCCGCAACCAGTTGCTGCAGCTGTCACGCTTGCAGGGCAACACCAGCTTCAGCGCCCCGCTGCAGCGGCTGTCGCACATCACCTCCGACCTGCAGGAGGGCGTGATGAAGACGCGCATGCAGCCCATCGGCACCGCCTGGAACAAGCTGCCGCGCCTGGTACGCGACCTGGCACAGGAGACCGGCAAGAAGATCGTGCTGGAGATGCGCGGCCAGGAAACCGAACTCGACCGGCAGGTGCTGGAGCTGATCCGCGATCCGCTCACGCACATGGTGCGCAACAGCGCCGATCACGGGCTGGAGCGTCCGGAAGACCGACGTGCTGCCGGCAAGCCGGAGACCGGCCGCATCCTGCTGACCGCGTGCCACGAAGGCGGCCACATCATCATCGAGATAGGTGATGACGGGCGCGGGCTGGACGTCTCCCGCATTCGCGCCAAGGCGCTGTCGCGCGGACTGGCGACAGAGGCTGAACTAGCGACGATGACCGACGCCCAGACACGCGCCTTCATCTTCCGGGCAGGCTTCTCGACCGCCGAGGTTGTGACTGCGATCTCCGGCCGGGGTGTCGGCATGGACGTAGTGCGTTCCAACGTCGAACAGATCGGCGGCACCATCGAGCTGGACAGCACACCCGGCCAGGGCTCGTGCTTCACCGTCAAGATACCGCTCACCCTGGCCATCATCTCGGCCCTGATCGTGCAGGCCGCCGGCGAGCGTTTCGCGATCCCGCAGATCAGCGTGATGGAGCTGGTCCAGGTCGGCGGCGACGTGCAGGACCATCCCCATACCGGCTCCGGGCTTACGGTGGCTTCCGGCGGACTGGCCATCGAGCATGTCGGCGGCGCCCCGGTTCTCCGTCTTCGCGAACAGCTGCTGCCGTTGGTCGCGCTGTCGACCCTGCTCGGCATGGACCCGCCGCAATCTCCGCTCAAGGCCGGCCAGGACGCGGCCCCGCCGGTCACGACGGTGGTCGTGGTGGCGGCCGGCCAAGGCTTGCTCGGCATCGTGGTGGACGAGGTGTTCGACACTGAGGAGATCGTCGTCAAGCCGGTCGCGCCGATCCTGCGCCACGTCACCATGTTCAGCGGCAACACCATCCTCGGTGATGGCTCGGTCATCATGATCCTGGACACCAACGGCATCGCGCGTGGCGCCGGCATCGTCACCAGGGCGCCAGGCGAGCAAACCGTGGGTGAGCCTCGGTCGTCCCACTCCGAGGCGCCGGTGGCTCTGCTGCTGTTCCGGTCAGGACCCGCCCAATCCGTCTTCGCCGTGCCGCTCAGCCTGGTGGCGCGGCTGGAAAACCTGCCGGTGTCCCGCATCGAGCAATCGGCCAGCGGGCTCGTCACGCAATATCGCGGACAGCTTATGCCGCTCGTCGCGATGCAGCCGGTAACCGGCTTCGAGGCACCCGCCCTGGAGGGATCGATGCAACCCGTCCTGGTGTTTGCCGACGGCACGCGCAGCATGGGATTGCTGGTCGACGCGATTGTCGACGTGGTTCACGACCGGCTGCGGATCGAACTGGGTGCGGCCCGTCCGGGCCTGCTTGGCACCGCGGTGATCGCCGGCCAGGCTGTCGACGTGCTCGACACCGCGCACTGGCTGACGCTGGCCTGGCGTGACTGGTTCGGCGGGACCGGCACAGACCTCGTCCGACGCCGGCGCGTGCTGATCGTCGAGGACAGCGATTTCTTTCGACAACTCCTGGTGCCCACCCTGTCGGCTGCCGGATACGACGTGGTCGCAGCCGGCAGCGCGGCCGAGGCGCTGCGGTTGCGGGAGGACGGGTTGGCCGTCGAGGCGATCGTATCCGACATCGAGATGCCCGACATGGACGGGCTGAGCTTCGCGCGAGCCGTTCGCGAAGGCGGCATCTGGGCCGCGCTGCCGATGATAGCTTTGACCGCACGCAACAGCCCGGCCGATGCCGACCGTGGCCGGGCCGCTGGCTTCACCGACTACGTGCAGAAATCGCGGCGCGAGGCGCTCATCGAGACCCTGCGACACTGTCTCGCCGACCAGATGTCGGCCTGACGCAACGTTGCATTTCCGGAGACGATGCCGATGCAAGAGACGGGCAGGGGACGGACGGCGGAGAGCGCCGGCAATTTGCGGGCGGGTCACGCCGCCTCCAATCATAAGGAGACGAGGGCCTACGTTATCCTGACGGTAGCGGACCAGCTTTGCGGCGTGCCGGTCCTGGCGGTGCGCGACGTGTTAGCCGGCCAGAGGATCGCGCGTATTCCGCTCGCCCCGCCGGAGGTGGCCGGCAACCTGAACCTGCGCGGTCGTATCGTAACCGCGATCGACCTTCGCGCGCGGCTACGTCTGCCGCCTCGGCCCAGCGGCCAGTGTCCGATGTCACTTGTCACCGAACTGGGCGGCGAGCTGTACGCATTGCAGGTGGATCAGGTGAGCGAGGTCGTGACGCTCCGGACCGCAAGCATCGAGGGCAACCCGCCGACGCTGCCGGAGATCTGGGCCGAGCACAGCGTGGGAGTTCACCGCGCCGGCGAACAGCTGATGGTGCTGCTCGATGTCGACCGGCTGCTGCGGCTCGAAATCGAGGCCTCGGCGTGACGAAGCTTCCGCAAGCGCGCGTGTGCCTGGTGGTCGACGACAGCCGGGTCGTTCGCAGGGTTGCCCGCCATATGCTGGAGGCGGCCGGCTACGTGGTGATCGAGGCCGAGAACGGCGCGCTCGCTTTGGCCGCCTGCCGCGCCCACCTGCCCGATGCCGTCCTGCTGGACTGGAACATGCCGGTGATGAACGGCATCGAGTTCCTCCGCGCGCTGCGTGACGAGTTTGGGCGCGACCAGCCCATCGTACTGTTCTGCACGACGGAGAATGACATGGCCTTTGTCGAACAGGCGATCGAGGCAGGCGCACAGGAATTCATCATGAAGCCGTTCGATCAGACGATCCTGCGCGGCAAGCTCGAGCAGGTCGGGCTGCTGTGAGCACGGCGCCCTCGCTCGATCGCTCCACGCCGCGGAACATCCCGTCCGCGGCCGCCGCCCGTGTGAGGGTGATGGTATGCGACGACTCGGTGGTCATACGCAGCGCCCTTGCCAATATTCTGCAGGCCGATCCCGATATCGAAGTGGTTGCGCGTGCGGCAGATGGTCGTGCCGCCATCGACCTGCTCGACCGGCACGAGTTCGACGTCGTGTTGCTGGACGTCGATATGCCCGTGATGGACGGGCTGACCGCCCTGCCGCTGCTGCTCGAGCGCTGTCCGTCCCTGTCGGTGATCATGGCGTCGACCCTGACCACACGCGGCGCGGAGACGTCGCTTCGTGCCCTGCGGCTTGGTGCGGCCGATACGCTGGTCAAGCCCTCCGCCCTGACACTCGCGGCCGATCAGCGGTTCGGTCCCGAGCTGGTCGCTAAGGTACGCGGCTTGGCGAGGCTGCGACGGCGGCGAACCGCCACCTCCGGTGCGGACGCTGTCGGCACGGCGATCCGTCTGCGACCGGCCCCCGCTGCTGCCGCCAGACTTCTGGCCGTCGGCTGCTCGACAGGCGGCCCGAATGCCCTGTTCTCGCTCGTGCAGCAACTCGGCCCGAACATGCCCGTGCCCATCGTTCTCACCCAGCACATGCCGGCGAGCTTCACCCCCATCCTCGCCCAACACCTCGAAAGGCTTGGCGTGTCCTGTGCCGAAGCGCGTGATGGCGAGGTTCTGCGTCCCGGTCGCCTTCTGCTCGCGCCGGGCGGCTGCCACCTGCTGGTACGCCGGCGCGGCGCGGCACTGGTGGCAGAACTGTCCGGCGATCCTCCGGAAAACTTCTGCAGGCCGTCGGTGGACCCGATGCTGCGCTCCGCCTGCGCCGCCGTGGACGGTCGGGTGCTGGTCGCGATGCTCACCGGCATGGGCCAGGACGGCCTGCTGGGAACGCAGCAGGTCGTGGAGTCAGGCGGCGCCGCGGTGGTCCAGGACGAGGCGACGAGCGTGGTCTGGGGCATGCCCGGTGCGGTCGCGCGCGCAGGGCTCGCGCACGCGGTGCTGCCGCTGCCGCTGATCGGCGCCAAGCTGCGGGCGTTGCTCGACGCGGGAGAGGCGAACCATCGACCTGCCGTTGCCGGCCTCAATTCCGAGACCTGCACGTGAGCCCCGCCTACTCTGCGCTGGCGGACATGCTGAAAGCGCGTTCGGGACTGATGCTGGGGCCCGACAAGCTCTATCTGCTGGAAACCCGCCTGGCACCGATCCTCAAGCGTGAGAAACTGCGCGACCTAGCCGAGCTGGCTGCCCGCGCGCGTCCGGCCAGTCCGCTGGAACGCGACGTGGTTGAGGCCATGACGACCAACGAGTCGCTGTTCTTTCGAGACGGAAAACCGTTCGAGTCGCTCCGAAAGACAGTGCTGCCACGTCTGCATGCCACGCGGCAGGCCGGATCGCCCTTGCGCATCTGGTCGGCGGCCGCCTCCACCGGGCAGGAGGCTTACTCGATCGCAATGGTTGCGGCCGACCTGACTGGCGCCCTGACCGGACGCAAGGTGGAGATACTCGGCACCGATCTAGCCCGTGAGCCGCTGGAACGGGCCCGGCAGGGTCTCTACTCTCAGTTCGAAATCCAACGCGGCTTGCCCATGCAGATGCTGGTCAAGCATTTCGCGAAAGAGGATGCGCAGTGGCGGGCGAAGCCGCATCTGCGCGAGGCGGTAAGCTTTCGCGAGTGGAACTTGCTTGCCGACCTGCGCCCACTTGGCATGTTCGATGTCGTTTTCTGCCGCAACGTCATGATCTACTTCGACATGCCCACGAAGCGGCGTGTGCTCGAAGCAATCGCGCGGCAGATGACCGAAGGCGGTGTGCTGTTTCTCGGCGGCGCCGAAACGGTGCTTGGCCTGACCGACGCGTTCCAAGCCGTTCCTGGCGATACGGCCTATGTCAAGACCCCACTCTAAACACCGCTTGGGCCGCATCCATCGTGGCGTCGAACCGTCGTCAGTGTCCTGCGTGCTCGCCGGAAAAATCCGGCGCCGCCAGTCCGCTCGCCGCCAGTTGTTCGACCAGCGCCGCCTTCAGACGCTCCAGCCCGTCCTGGCTGCGTGCCTCGGCGCGCGCGACCAGCACGGCCTGCGTGTTGGACGCACGCAGCAGCCACCAGCCATCCGGCGTGCTCACCCGAACGCCATCGATGTCCGACACGGTCGCGCCCGCTTCGCGCAGGCGCCCGGCCACTTCCTCGATCACTACGAACTTGCGCGTGTCCTCGCAATCGAACCGAAGTTCCGGCGTGTTCATCACCTGCGGCAGCGCGTCCCGCACCGCGGACAGCGGTCCGTCCATGCGTGCCACGATGCCCAGCAGGCGGACGGCGGCGTAAAGCGCATCGTCGAACCCGTACCACCTGTCGGCAAAGAAGACGTGGCCGGACATCTCTCCCGCCAACGGCGCGCCGAGTTCGGCCATCTTCGCCTTGATCAAACTATGGCCGGTGCGCCACATCAGCGGCACGCCACCCGCGGCCGCCACCTCGTCGAACAGCACCTGGCTGGCTTTCACGTCGGCGATGATCGTGGCGCCCTTGTGATCGCGCAGCACGTCACGGGCCAGGATGACCAGCAACTGGTCGCCGGCCAGGATGCGTCCCTGGTTGTCCACCGCGCCGATCCGGTCCGCATCGCCGTCGAAGGCGATGCCCAAATCGGCGCCTCGCGCGTGCACCTCGGCAATCAATTGCTCGAGGTTGCGCGCCACCGTCGGGTCGGGATGATGCGCCGGAAAGCGGCCGTCGATTTCGCCGTTCAGCACGGTGTGGGCGCCCGGCAGCGCGGTCACGAGCCGGGTGATCGCCTCGCCTGCCGCTCCGTTGCCGTTGTCCCACACAACGTTGAGAATACGGTCGCCGCCGTCCCAGTCGCTCAGCAGACGGGCGACGTAGTCGGCCATCACGTCGACGTCGCGCACACTGCCTGGTTCGGCCTGCACCACGTCGCCGGCGGCGGCCCGGGCACCGAGGTCGGTGATCTGCCGGCCGAAGAACGGCTTGTTGGCCAGCACCATCTTGAAGCCGTTGTACTCGGGCGGGTTATGGCTGCCGGTGACCATCACGCCGCCATCGGTGTGAAGCGCGGTGGCAGCGTAGTAGAGCATCGGGGTCGGGCCCCGACCCACGCGCAACACCTCCATGCCGCTCGCCAGCAGGCCGCGCACCAGCTCCGGCTCCAGCTCGGGCGAGGACAGCCGCCCGTCATAGCCCACCGCCACGGTGCATCCGCCTTGCCCGGCCACGACGCTGCCGAACACCCGCCCGATGGCGAAGGCATCGGCCGGGTGCAGGGTTCTGCCCACTACGCCGCGTATGTCGTATTCGCGCAGCGACGTCGGGTCGAAATCGTGGGTGAAGGCGTCCATCAGACAGGCTCCCGATACTTTCGCAGGAAGGCACGAACGTGCGACGCCATCTCTGGCCGCTGCAGCGCGAAGGCCACCTGCGCTTCCAGAAAACCGATCTTGTCGCCGCAATCGAAGCGTTGGCCCTCGTAACGCAGGCCGTGGAACGGCGTGTTGCCGATCATCCGCGCCATGCCGTCGGTCAGCTGGACCTCGTTGCCGGCACCGCGTTCCATCCGGGCCAGGTGCTCGATCACGTCGGGCAGCAGCACGTAGCGGCCGATGATCGACAGGTTGGAGGGCGCGTCCTCTGGCCGCGGCTTCTCCACCAGGCCGGTCACCTCCACCAGTCGCCCGTCATCGGCGCCGATCTTCAGGATGCCGTATTTGTTCGTCTGGTCGTGCGGCACCTCGGTGACGGCAACCACGCTGCCGCCGGTCTGGTAGTAGGCCTCCGCCAGCTGCTTGGTGCAGGGCGTCTCGGACAGGATGAGGTCGTCCGGCAGCAGGATGGCGAACGGGTCGTCGCCGATGAAGGCACGGGCGCACCAGATGGCGTGGCCCAGCCCCAGCGGCACCTGCTGGCGCACCGTCACGATGTCGCCGGGCGCCAGCTGCGCCTCCTTCAGACGCGCCAGTTCGGCATCCTTGCCACGCAGCTTCAAGGTCGCCTCCAGCTCGTAGGCGACGTCGAAATGCTCCACCAGGGCGATCTTGCCGCGACCGGTAATCATGCAGAACTGCTCGATCCCGGCCGCCCGCGCCTCGTCCACGGCGTATTGGATCAGCGGCTTGTCCACCACGGGCAACATTTCCTTGGCCATCGCCTTTGTGGCGGGCAGGAACCGTGTGCCAAGGCCCGCTACGGGCAGGACGGCTTTGCGGAGCTTTTTGACCACATCGACTCCTTGAGGATCAGGCCGGTCGGCCAGGGCTGGAACACCGGCTAAAGCCGACAGATTTCAGAGGCATCATGCGGTGAACGCGGCACCGGCGCCCAGGGTTGACGCGTTGGGGAACGTGCCTGCGGACGCCGTGCCGATCAAGGCTTGTGCCAGAGACATGCCACGATCGGCGCTCCCCGTCTTAGCGGAACGGGCCGCGACGCAGCCGCGCGACGTTCGAAACGCGACGCCGGCATGGGGCGGATATTGCCAGATACGCCTCGCTGCCCTAGACGGTGCCCCCGGCCAGGATGTCCCGTTCGTCTAGAGGCCCAGGACAGCGCCCTCTCACGGCGCTAACAGGGGTTCGAATCCCCTACGGGACGCCATCGCCTGGAACTAACTAATTAGCTTTTGAACTTAACTGCTTAGGTGATCGGCTACGGCCGGCTTCCACCCACGCCTTCCACCCACATTCTACCACCCACGCGGCAGCGGGATGGTCGGGCCGAGCCGTTGGACAATTCTGCCGAAAATCTGTGAGGGGCCATAACGACCCGGCAGAGCGCGGATTACCCCCATGCCGCCCCTCGCGTGTGCCCTGGGGCTGGCCGGCGTTGGGGCATGCAGGCTAGCAAGCATCCGTAGGGGCAGGCGTTGTGATCGGCCCGGGGCGATCAGTTCGTGAGGTACCCCGGAGAAGGCCCTGGGGATGCCCTCAGCGGCGGCGCGTCTGCCCTGAGGCAATCTGAGGTGGACAGGGCCACGTGGTCCCTAGCGCCTCTAAGGCTAGATCAACGAACCGCTCACGCTGTCTCTCGGGGCGTTCGTCGAGCCAGAGTATGATGACCCGTAGCGCTTGCTTGTTAGTCACGTCGGCTGGGCGACAGTGGAACCTAAGCGCACTCCCGATCGAAAGTGCGGCGCTGACTTCACCCATGCACATCCCGGCATCTAGGGCGGAGTTGCCAACGGCCGGGGCGGAGAGGCCTTCCATAATAACGGTTCGGCACCCGCCCAGCATCTCGTTGGCGCTCTCGCCCACTGCTCGGGAGAAGCGCCAGAGGCGCCATCAGCAAAGCCCAATGCCGCATTCGCATGCCCACCTCACAAACGCCCCATCCCCATCGTTCCGCATTCGTAGTAGCCGCGCAAGCCACTCCGCCGCCTGTCCGAATAGGGCAGGGTCTAGCGGGACAGTGGCAGCCCGGCCGGCGGAGGCTTGTTTCTGTCCGACAAGAATGGCTGTTGACCAATCGGACACACTGTCCTATGACGCCGTAGGCTTCATTCGGACAGGAGGCGGCGATGATCGTAGGCTACGGGCGGACTAGCACGGTGGAGCAGAGGGCCGGCTTGGATGGCCAGGTGCGGGAGTTGACGGCGGCGGGGGCGGAGCGGCTGTTCACGGAGCAAGTATCTTCCGTGGCCGATCGGGCGGAGCTTAAGGCGTGCCTAGGGTTCATGCGAGGCGGCGACGTGCTAGCCGTGACGAAGCCTGACAGGCTGGCGCGTTCCACGGCGGAGCTTCTGACCATTGAGGCGGACCTCACCCGGCGGGGCATCGGCCTGCTTGTCCTGTCCATGGGCGGGGAGCGGTTGGACACTCGGAACCCGACTAGCAAGCTCATGTTGACGATCCTAGGCGGCGTGGCGACCTGGAAACGGGAAATCATGCTGGAGCGCCAGCGGGAGGGCATCGCCAAGGCCAAGGCAGAGAACCGCTACAAGGGCCGCAAGCCTACCGTGGCCGTGCAGGCGGAGACCATACGGGTTATGGCGGCGGCGGGCACGAAGCCGGCGCACATCGCAAGGGAGCTTGGGGTGGCACGTAGCAGCGTCTATCGGTTCCTGGGGCTCCGCGATGGTGGGGAGCGCGGACAGGCGCAGGCCGATGCGGGAGCCGTGACGTGAGGCGGGCAGCGGCAGCCGTGAAGCCGGGGCCGACGAAGGCCGGGGGCACGAAGGGCGGAGGTGGCTTGATCGGGCGCACCGCACGAGCAGCAACGGGGCCTTGACCGAGCCCTGCCTACTGAGGTGCAAAACCTAGCCTTCGGGCTGCCCTTCATATGCGCGTTCGGGTGGCTGGTCTGGGCATTCTTCCACTAGCCTGGATGGAGGGTCAGCGCAGGGCGGGCGAGGCCGTGAAGTGGGCCGGGCTGCAAGGTGAAGTCAGGTTGACTTACGAGTGATAATGCGACGGTGGGCCGGTCGGCTAAGGCCATACCCGCACGTCCGCCGGGGCCTGCCCTTTTCTGTCCCCCGGGCTCCGGTTCCGCAGTCGGATTACGCCAAGGCCCCGGCGCCATCCCGGTTCGCGGCATTGAAGGCGGCGGAGCAGGAACACCAGGGACGTGCTGGACCCGAACCGGGCCACGAAGCCCGCCAAGGGCACCCTACTGCCCTTTGCGCTGCCGGAGCAGGTGCAGACTAGGCGCCGCTTGATCAGGTCCCCGGGAGGCAGCCTCAGGCGAGCTTTTTGGTGGCGGCTATCGGGCGCCCATTCGGCACTGCGGCCCCTGGGGGCATGGAGAACGGGACGGGAACAAGAGCGATCTACGGGCATTGGGAACCGGCGGGAGCTGCCGGGGGAGGCGGCCTCGGCGTGTAGTTTAAATGGCGTCTGAAGATGGGGCACGCATAGCCGGGCGCAGCATCCGCACTGGCCCGCACCTATGCGGAGCAGCCCGCCTAACGAGCCGCGTTCGGACCCCGACACCCTTGGACGTGCGGATATTTGCCTCGCCTGTGTGTCTGGGGCCGGGCGCCGTTATTCCTAGTCGTTCAGTAGGGATAGCCCGCTGGCCCGTAGCGCACCCCAGGTGCCCCCATCGCTGACCTCCAATCCCCCCACATCGCGCCCGTTATGGCGCTGAAAGGCCACCCTCATGTGCAGCGTGCCAAGCTGCGGCCGTGCCCCGTCCCGCACTCGTAGCGGGAACTCCTGGGGCCACCTATGCACCACCCATCGCCGCACCGATCGGCGGCATGGCGATCCAATGCAACGGCCCATCCGCAAGCAAGACCTCACACCCTACGTCCGCAGCTTGGCGAGACGGCAGAAGGCCACCGCCACGGAACCGATATGGGGGCTTCTGGAGGCCCGTTGGGAGGCCCTGATCGGGCACGCTAAGGGCATCGCGGCGGACTATGACGGCGGACAGCCTATGGCCCGGTGGCCACATGGGGCTGCGGTGGAGTTAATGCGGGTGGCTGGCCAGGCGACAGCGCAGGATGCGTGGCTGACAGCCTGCGCCGTGTTCATGCTCCGGGAGTTTGACCCCCGCCGGTTTGCCTCTGACAGGGCGTTCCGGTTCCAGCTAGGGCGATGCGTGCGCCACTTGGCCGACGCCAATCGGGGCAGCTACTATGATCACACTACGGGGCGCGTGAAGGTTGCCTATCGGGACCCTAACCAGCGCGTTGCAGAACTGATCGGGTTGCAAATCGGGGAGGCGTTCGGGGCTGCCGGGTTGCGCTTCGCGGCGATGGACGAGGCGGAGAGGGCGGACAAGGCGGCGGAGCGTATGGCGTTCCACGCGGCCCTTGACGGGGTGGCATTAGGTGCCCCGTAGGGTGCCCGCGAGCGACAACGTGCAGTCAGCTTCACAAACGGAGGTGGTGCGCACGATCCGCATTGCCGATTTGGTGCGGAGCCCGGAGTTTCAGGCGCGGCAGGGCGTGGATGACGGGATAGTAGCCCGATACGCGACCGTCCTAGCGAACCACGCGGAGGCCCTTCGAGCGGACCCTAAGGGGCACCGAAAAGCGCCGCCACCATTCCCACCGATCACCGTGGCCGTGGTGGACGGGGCGCCCGTTCTCGTCGATGGGTGGCACAGGGTCGCGGCTAATGAGCGAAACGGCTTGCGGGAGATTGAGGCGATTGTCGTCGAGGGCGTGTCTGAGGGCGCCGCACTTTGGATGGCGGCTAGGGCGAACATGCGGCACGGCCTTCCACTCACCAAGCAGGAGATGCGAACAGCCTTCAAGGCCTTCGTCAGGGCACGCCAGCATATCGTTGCAATCCCGGAAGGGGTGCACCACCGGCCCCGCTTCAAGAGCTATGCGGACATCGTGATGGACTTCGGAGCGACTGCAAGGCGCAGCACGATCCACCGATGGATGCAACGGGACTTCCCCGCGATTGCGCGGGCGATGGGGCACGAAGGGGCGCGTGCACCGGGCGAAGCACGTCACATCAGCCCAGAAGCACACGCGGAGCGCCGCGCACGGGATGCCCTTGCCCAAGTCGTCGCGAATGCCCGAAGCGTCAGCGATCCGGCACTCCGGGGCGGGCTGGTCGCCGCCGTGGAAGCCGCCTTGACGCACCTCCGGAGGCAGGGGCCATGGGAGGCCCCCCAATTCTGACATTCTAAGGGGCACCTTTAGGGTTCCAGTTTGGTAAACCTCACGGTCCTATCAGGAAGAATGCCGATCCTGTCCCAATAGGACACCTCTAGCGACGGTGGAGCGGAAAGCGAGAGCCCAGAACACGGGTTTTCCGATTTTTCGCTCTTCCGCACATTCGCTCGGAGCCTCGCCACCCGACCACTCTACGCACCCGCCGGGAGCACCCCAGGGCGGGCGATCACTCACGCCTAGTCCGCCACGCGCGGCACCAAGGAACCACCACCATGAGCACCGCCACCACCACCACCGCCCCAAACACGGGGAACGCATCTGCTTGTCCTCCGCACGGCATTACCCGGGGCATCGAAGGGCAACCGCGCAAGGTCAAGGGCACGCGCCTGCGAAGGGGCAGGGAGCCAACCTTCAAACTCGACACAGACGGCGCCGCTATCGCCGTGGTCCCCACAAGTAGGCCGGGGCGGCCGGTAAAGATGCTGGCGGAGGACTGGCACGCCTATCTAGCCAAGGGCCACTCGCCGTTCATCTTCTTGAACAGCAACGGAAAGGGTCTGGACTATGCCCGGGTTGACTGGCCGGGACCAGGCGGGAACCTGGCGATGGTCGCACGGCTCGTTCTAGGAACATCCGGCGGCGCCGCGTGCATCGAGTATGCGGACGGGGACCGGCTCAACCTGCGGCGGGATAATCTGATCGTCAGCGCCAAGGTGCCCTGGGAAGCGGCGGCTAGAAGGGTGGCCGCATAGTGCCCCCTCTAGCAATCGCGGCCGTAGGCGTAGCGGCCTCAGTCGGCGGAACCATCGCCGCAGGCATCGGCTCGAAGAAATCTGCCGACACCGCCAACGCAAACGCCAAGGCGCAGGACGACTACAGCAACGACGTTTACGACATCAAGGTCAACTACCAGCACCAGCTCCAGTCTGCGGAGCAGGATAGCTGGAAGACCGACTTGGACTTCGCGACGCGGACGCTCAATTACCAGGCGACCGAGTTCAACCGCCAAGAGGGCTATATCCAGAACGCGGCCTCGGCCGACCTTCAGAACGAGAACGCAGGCGTAGCGCAGGAGATGCTGAAGAGCGTCCAAGAGGGCATCGCGACATCCCTTCAGGAAAGCGACGTGCAGCAGAAGACGAACCTCGGCACGGCCACCGCCCAGGCGCAAGCCGACGCGCAGGGTGTCACGGGCAACTCGATCAACGCCATCCTCCAGTCCGTCCAGAAGCAGGGCGGCGACGCGATCACCGTGTTGGAAATGAACCGCAGCGCACAAAGCCAGCAGGCCCGCGTTGACTTGGAGGCCGTCAAGGCACAGGGCGACACGCAGCTCTCGGCCCTTGGCGGCAACATCCACACCTACTCGCCGTCCACGCCCGTCACCACCCCGGCCCCTCTCGCCCCCGTCGTCAAGGGCGAAGACGCCCCCACCGTCGCGACGCCCAGCCTCCTAGGAACCGTCTTCGGACCGTGGGTGACCTCGCAAGCGGCGCGGCAAAGCTCCCCGTAGGCACCTTCGGATAGGAACACCCACGGCACCGCCAGCTTATACCCCCGTCGCGCAGTCTCGGGACATCGCGGCGACCCTTACGCTGCCCTAGTCGCCCCGGCACAGGCAGCCTTGAAGGTTGCAGGTGAAGCAGAGGCCTCCGCAATGCAAAGGTAAAATAATGTTTCGTGAGAAAAACGTGGCGCAAGAGACTCTGTGCGCTGGCGAATGTCGTGCAACGGTCCCGGTAGCGGGAACGTTATAGATCAACTCAGGAGAGTTACGACTTGTGCGAGGCGACGTAACAGCGTGTAACTCAGCTTAGGTGCGCGACCCGCACCGGGAGCGATAAAAGTGAAAATCAAAATGTTCGGCGTCACCCTTGATAACGGCAATGGCGTTTGGTCGCTTGGCGTGGCGGATGGCTGGGAGGTGTTCATTGAGCGAACCGAACCCTGGCAGCGGGACTTACGGGGAGCCTACGGGGATGCGGACCGCGACGGGGCATCGCTATGGCTTGGCGGGGCTGTGGTGCAGTGACTAGCCCCCATGGAGTGATCCGCACAAAATATTAGTGAGCTACGGCATTTG
>CAXTJP010000063.1:0-15545 GCA_964244615.1 uncultured Acetobacteraceae bacterium | reverse complement strand
CCGCCGACGTCGAGGCCGACCGCGGCACGCACGCGCCGCTGCCGGCGGCCGCCAAGATGATGCAGGAGCGCGAGGTCTCCGCCGAAGCGGTCGGTGTCGGCTCCGGCCGCGACGGGCGCATCACCAAGGGCGACGTGCTGGCCTTCCTGGACCGCCCCGCGGCACCGGCGCCGACCGCAAAGCCCGCGCCCCGCGCGCCGGACGCGCGCGAGGAGCGCGTGCGCATGACCCGCCTGCGCCGCACCATCGCGCAGCGGCTGAAGGAGGCGCAGAACGTCGCCGCCATCCTGACCACCTTCAACGAGGTGGACATGAGCGCCGTGATGGCGCTGCGAAACGAGTACAAGGAGGCGTTCGAGAAGAAGCATGGCGGCGTGCGCCTGGGCTTCATGTCCTTCTTCGTGCGCGCCTGTGTGGCGGCCCTGCACGAGTTCCCGGCGGTGAACGCCGAGATCGACGGCGAGGACATCGTCTACAAGAACTTCGTCAACATGGGCATCGCCGTCGGCGGCGCGAACGGCCTCGTCGTGCCGGTGCTGCGGGATGCGGAAACACTTGATTTCGCACAGATCGAGAAAGCCATCGGCGATCTCGGCCGACGCGCACGCGACGGCCAGTTGAAACTGGAGGAACTGACCGGCGGCAGTTTCTCCATCACCAACGGCGGCACCTACGGCTCGCTGATGAGCACGCCGATCCTCAACCCGCCGCAATCGGCCATCCTGGGCATGCACAAGATCCAGGACCGGCCGGTGGTGGTGTCGGGAAAGATCGAGATACGCCCGATGATGTACTTGGCGCTTAGCTACGACCACCGTATCGTGGACGGCAAGGAAGCTGTTAGCTTCCTTGTTCGGTTGAAGGAAGGCGTGGAGGACCCGCGGCGATTATTATTGGGCTTGTGATTGGAGTGCGTCTTGCTGACAGGAGAACGGTAGTTTGCCTAGGCTAAGGTTTGGTCCCGCGATGAAGAAGTCTCGGGTGAGACTTGGCATGACCCAAAGCGAACTGGGTAATAAACTGGACCCTAAAGTATCCAATGCGACTATGTCGCTGTGGGAGAGCGAGAGCCGCTTTCCATCCGAAGAGTATAAAGCTCAGCTCCGCAAGCTTCTTGGCAAAACATCCTCTCAAAGTGATAACGGATCAGATGAGCCCGCAGACGAGGATCATGTTGACGGCCCATCCGCAATTGGCGCTTGGCTGAATAAGTCGCGTCTCGAGAAAAACTACTCTGTGCCCGAGCTGGCGGCGAAAGCCGCTTTGTCACCTCTTTCGATCTACAACATTGAATCAGGCAAAAGCCAAAACCCTCAGCGAATAACGATTGAAAAACTCGAGAGGGCACTTGGGGAGAACCTCTCTACAGAGGCGAAAGAGGAGGCCAAGGAAGAGTCTACCATCGAGGGAATAGGCGAGTGGTTCAATTTTAACCCCAATAGTGAAGCTGAATGGCCCAACGTAGCAGGCATATATGTACTGTATGATATCAGTGATCGACCAATCTATGTCGGTCAAGGCCAACGTATAGCGGTCCGACTACGCGATCATCATCAAAAGTTTTGGTTTAGACCGCCCATCGTGCAAAACGCTGCGTATGTCGGCGTCGCCGACAAGCAGCTTCGCGAGCAGATCGAGAAGGTGCTTATAAAGTTTTTAAAGTCAAATGCGGTCCTCAACCAGCAGAACGTTGACAGGTGAATAGCTATCAACGCGGGAGCTTACCATACGGTCAGGAGCAAATATCGTAGCATGGAATGCATTTTGGCATTCCACCTTAGGCCGGTGCGCACCACCTGAAAGGCTACAGATCGCGCCGGTGTTGGCGTGTCGGTGGGATGTTAAGGCGCAGCCCGCCCTACGGAGTGTTTAATGGCTTTTGACATCGTTGTTCCAGCGCTCGGGGAGAGCGTCACCGCCGCCACCGTCGCCCGCTGGATGAAGCAGCCCGGCGACGCGGTCGCCGCCGACGAGCCGGTGGTCGAGCTCGAAACCGACAAGGTGACGGTCGAGGTGAACGCGCCCGCCGCCGGAACGCTGGGCGCCATCCAGGCGGACGCCGGCGCCGAAGTGTCGGTCGGCACGGTGCTGGGCAGCATCGAGGCGTCGGGCGCTTCGGCTGGGCCGTCCTCTCCGCCCACGGCGCATCCGCAACCCGAGGCAGCGCCCGCCCCCGTGCAAGCCGAGGCCCAACCGGAACCCGAGCCACGCCAGGCGCCGCAAACCCCCGCCACCGACCTCGCCGGCAGCTACGACGTGATCATCATCGGCGGCGGCCCGGGCGGCTACGTCGCCGCCATACGCGCGGCACAGCTTGGCCTGAAGACCGCCTGCGTGGAGATGCGCCCGACGCTCGGCGGCACGTGCCTCAACATCGGCTGCATCCCGTCCAAGGCGCTGCTGCAATCCTCGGAGAACTTCCACGAGGTGCAGGGCTCGTTCAAGGAGCACGGCATCAACGTGACCGGTGTCACGCTCGACCTCGCACGCATGCAGAAGCGCAAAGGCGAGGTGGTGGCCGCCAACGTCAACGGTGTCGCGTTCCTTTTCAAGAAGAACAAGGTGGACTGGCTGAAGGGGGCGGGCCGCATCTCGGCCCAGGGCCAGGTCACCGTGGACGGCAAGGCCTACGCCGCGCGCCACATCGTCATCGCGACCGGCAGCGAAAGCATCCCGCTGCCCGGCGTGACCATCGACGAGACGCGCATCGTCACCTCCACCGGCGCGCTGGAACTCGATGCGGTGCCGCACCGGATGGTGGTGATCGGCGGCGGCTATATCGGGCTGGAGCTCGGCTCGGTCTGGCACCGCCTGGGCGCCGAGGTCACCGTCATCGAGTACCTCGACAAGCTGGTGCCGGGCATGGACGGCGAGATCGGCAAGACGTTCGAGCGCGTGCTGGGCAAGCAGGGCCTGAAGTTCAGGCTGTCCACTAAGGTGACCTCGGCCCGGGCGAGCGAGGCGGGTGTGACGCTGACGGTTGAACCGGCCAAGGGCGGCCCGTCCGAGACGCTGGACGCCGACATCGTGCTGGTCTCCGTCGGCCGTCGCCCCTACACGGGCAACCTCGGCCTGGCCGAAGCGGGCGTGGCGCTGGACGAGCGCGGCTTCGTCAAGATCGACGCGCATTACCGCACCGGGGTGGACGGCATCTACGCCATCGGCGACGTGATCACCGGCCCCATGCTGGCGCACAAGGCCGAGGAAGAAGGCGTCGCCGTGGCGGAGCTGATCGCCGGCCAGGCCGGGCACGTGAACTACGGCGTCATCCCCGGCGTGGTCTACACCTGGCCGGAAGTGGCCAGCATCGGCGCCACCGAGGAGATGCTCAAGCGCGACGGCGTCGCCTACAACGTGGGCAAATTCCCGTTCACCGCCAACGGCCGTGCGCGCGCCATGGGGTCCACAGACGGCTTCGTGAAAATCCTGGCCGACAAGACCACCGACCGGGTGCTGGGCGCCCACATCATCGGCCCGGACGCCGGCACGCTGATCGCCGAGGTCGCGACCGCCATGGAGTTCGGGGCGAGCGCGGAGGACATCGCACGCACCTGCCACGCCCACCCGTCGCTGAGCGAGGCGGTGAAGGAGGCGGCCCTGGCCGTGGACGGGCGGGCGCTGCATATCTAGCGACCCCGGTCGGAGAGGCTCGATGCTGGCACTGACCATGGGCGATCCCGCCGGGATCGGCGGCGAGATCGCCGCTGCCGCCTGGGCCGCGCTCCGCCACGGCGACCTGAGTTTCGTCACCTTGGCCGATCCGGACTGGCTGTCCGCCCATGCCCCCGTGCAGGTGGTGGAGCGGCCGGACCAGGCGCGTTTCGCGCAAGCCATGCCGGTGCTGCCCGTCCGCCTGGCCAGCCCGGTGCGCCCCGGCCACCCCGACCCCGCTTACGCGCCGGCCGTCATCGCCAGCATCGAGGGCGCCGTTCGACTGGCGCAGGCGGGGATCGTGTCGGGCGTGGTCACCAACCCGATCAGCAAGGCGGTGCTGCTGGCGGCGGGCTTTCCGCATCCCGGCCACACCGAGTTCCTGGCGGCCCTGACCGGGGTGGCGGGCGCCGAGGTGATGATGCTCGCCTCGCCCATGCTGCGCGTGGTGCCGGTCACCATCCACGTGTCGTTGCGCGCGGCGCTGGACCGGCTGACGTCCGACGGCATCGTCGCCGTGGCCTGCGCCACCCATGCCGCCCTGATCACGGATTTCGGCGTGCCGCACCCGCGCATCGCCGTGGCCGGGCTGAACCCGCATGCCGGCGAGGCCGGCCGCATGGGAGAGGAGGAGATCACCCTGATCCAGCCGGCGATCGACCGGCTGCGCGCGGCGGGCATGGACGTGACCGGCCCCTGGCCGCCGGACACCATGTTCACCGCCGGCGCACGCGGCCGCTACGACGCGGCGATCTGCATGTACCATGACCAGGCGCTGATCCCGCTCAAGACGCTGGACATGTCGGGCGGGGTGAACGTGACGCTCGGCCTGCCGATCGTCCGTACCTCGCCCGACCACGGCACCGCCTTCGACATCGCCGGACGCGGCCTGGCCGATCCGTCCAGCCTGATTGCCGCCTTGCGCCTGGCCGACGAGATAGCCACGCGTCGACGTCGCGCGCCCTGAACCCGGAGCACAGCATGCCCCCCGCCACCCTGCCCGTACGCCTTGGCGTGAACATCGATCACGTGGCCACCCTGCGTAACGCCCGTGGCGGCAGCTTCCCCGACCCGCTGGAGGCGGCGCGGGTGGCGCTGGAAGCGGGTGCGGACGGCATCACGCTGCACCTGCGCGAGGACCGCAGACACATCCACGACCACGATCTGTCGCGGCTGCGCGCGGCGTTGACGGCGCCGATCAACCTGGAGATGGCGGCCACCGACGAGATGGTGGCGATCGCGCTACAGGCCCGGCCCCACGCGTGCTGCATCGTGCCCGAGCACCGGCGGGAGGTGACCACCGAAGGGGGCCTGGACGCGGCCGGACAGATGGACGCGCTGCGCCCGATGGTGGCCGCCCTGGGCGCGGGCGGCATACGCGTCTCGCTGTTCGTCGATCCCGACCCCGCCCAGCTTCGCGCGGCGGCGTCGCTGGGCGCCCCGGTCGTCGAGCTGCACACCGGCGCCTACGCGCTGGGCCGGACCGGCGAGCTGCAGCGCCTGGCGGACGCGGTGGCGCTGACGGTGGAGCTTGGCCTGGAATGCCACGCCGGCCACGGGCTGACCTACGACAACGTCAGCCCGATCGCCGCCCTGCCGCAGGTGGCCGAACTGAACATCGGCCATTTCCTGGTCGGTGCCGCAATCTTCGAAGGGCTGGCGGGAAGCGTTGCACACATGCGCCGCCTGATGCGCGCCGCCCGTCAGGCGGGGTGAAGAACCGTCACGCACGCTGCCGTGCGCGACGGTTATCTTGCTGCGGCTACTGAACGGACAGGGCGGGCGCGTAGGGCACGCCCAGGCCGGTCACGTCGTCGTAACCACTCGTGGTGTCGTTGAAGATCTCGTCGATCCCCTCGCAGATCCGCGAACCGCAGACGGTGAGCGGGAAAGGCGATGTCTGGAGGTTGTAGGGCACCGAGTTGACGGTGACGACGCGGACCCGTGTCAGGTCGTTGGCGTAACCGCGCAACAGGGCGTGCGGCCGTGTCGGCGCCGCCACGTCGTTGATGCCGGCGGCGGTGAACGTGGTGCCGATCTTGCCCGCGTAGAAGAACGGGTTGGCGAAGCCGAGCAGCGGCTTGCCGGCGGCCAGGCGTGCCTGGTCCACCACGGCCAACGTGCCGGCCAGCAGTGGCGAGGCGAGGCTGGTGCCGCCGAAGCCGAGTTCGCAGTACTCGGTGGTCGCGGTGAGCGGCGTGCAGCCGGCATCGCTGATCGGGTTGCCCGCGATGGTGAACGTCTCGCCAATGATGTAGCCGGTATAGGGATCGGCATCCATCGACACGTCGGGTGCCACCCGCGCCTTGGCGATCGTCATGACCGAGCCGTCAGCGCTGTGCAGCGTGGTGGCCAGGACGTCCGGAACGATGCCCGCCTGGTAGTCCGGCTGTGGCGACAGCGTGCTGATGCCGCCGCCCGAGCCCGAATAGAACGCGAAGGCCGGGAAGGTCTTCTTGCCCACCGTGGTTTCGACCAGGCCGGAGGTGGTGATCGACGTGCCGCTATTGACGGTCGCGTTCGCCAGGTAGTCGCGATAGGTGCCCCAGCCCCACTCCTGTTTCAGCCCGTGCGGGCCACGAAGGTAGAGCGAGGTGCCGCCGACGCCGGTCACGTAAGGGCTGTCCGACTCGAAGGAGGCAGTGGCAACCCCGTTGACGGCACTGAGATCGCCGTCGTCCCCGCTGCTGAACAGCACCGTGATCCCGGTCGCGGCCGCGACCATGAACGTCTCGTTCTGCGCCTCGACGTCCGCCGGGTCGATGTCGTCGCCGTTGTAGCTGTAGCTGTTGGTGAGGATGTCGGCCTGCCGGTTGTAGATCGCGTTGGTCAGCGCGACGGTCAGCGACGTGCCGTTATCGGTCGATCCGATATAGACGATGTTGGCACCCGGTGCCGATCCATGCACCGCAGCCAGATCGAGCGACTGCTCGCCCCACCAGCCATAGGCGTTGGTCACCTGGTCCGCAGGCACGTTGTATATGCCCTGCGGCAGGACCTGCGCGAAGTTGGCCGATGTCAGCGCGGGCAGACCGTGTTTCGCGGCGTAGGCGTTGCCGTCCGCCATCAGCGTGGGGGAGGCAAAGGCGTCGACGATCCCGATGGTCACGCCGGTCCCGTCGGCCGTCATCTTGTCCAGGCCGTAGGCGGCGCGGATCTGCTGCGGCGTGTAGCCGCAGTTCAGCCAAGGCAGCTTGGCATCGTACGGCGCGGGCTTCGTGCTGAGCGTCGCCTGGAGGTCGCCCATGTACGTGTCGCAGTACGGCGAAGGCAGGTTGGCCGAAACCGGCGGCGGCGTCACGTCGGCGCTGTCTTCGGCGTGGAAGCCGGCCGGCATCCGGCGCTGACCCTCGACCGCCGAGACCAAATGGGGGTGGCGCAGGTTGCCTTCGTGCAGGCCCTCGATCGACACCACCTTTCCGGCGAGCGTCGCCGGGATGCTCGGCAGTTCCGCGTTGGCGCGCAGCACGCGGCCGTGGACCTTGTAGAGTGCCTGCGACACACCGAAGGTGCTGGCCAGCTGCGCCACGGTCGCGTCGGCCGAAACGTAGGCGCCGGCCGGGCCTGCCACGACGTTCTCCATGCCGGCATTGGTCAGCAACGCCTTGGTCGCCTCCACATCCGCGGGGTCGGCCGCGAACCGGTTGCGGACACCGGAGACTGTCAGGTACTTCCCGTAATTCGGGCTGGTCGGCTTGGAAATGTCGGCAACCAGGCGCTTCAGGCCGTCCACGTTGCGCAGTGCCATGTGCACGACGATCGAGACACGCCTGGTGTCCTCGACCGCGCCGACCTTGGCCGACGGGGTGGCCCAAGCTGCGACGTTGCCGGGAACGGTCGCGGTATCGGCTGCGCGGGCGTTGCCTGCCAGGGTGACAAACCCCGCCAGTATCGTTCCGCAAAGCATCCGGGTTTTCATCAGTGAGTGCAAGGCAGGCTCCGATTTCAAGAATGGGCAACAGCTCACGAGCCGCATGCGGTGATGCAGCGGATCCAGGCCTGACCCTGTTCAACGCGCGCCATGCTAGGGAGTACTACTAACCTTCGCAAACGTTATCTTACGCGAACGTAGAAACCATTGTCCGCCAACACTGCGCATCGGTGCCGCTTCTGCGTCAAGCCGACGGTGTCTTGACTCGCGCAAAAGTTGCATCCGCCTGCTATACTGTTGCTAAACCAGATTGTGCCTTGTCTGATGTGAACCGTGTGCTAACAATTTCAGGGTATTGGCCGCATCATGTGGCCGACATCGAAGCGCCGTGTTCGTATCAAAGATTGGAGAATGGAAGTGTCGAGAAACGACAAGGCATGGCTCTGCTGCGCGACTCTGCTCGCAAGCGCGGGCCTGTTCGCCGCAGCAGGGGCTCAGGCCGCAAGCACGAACGTGACACGGGCAGAGGCTGGTCATCCGGTGGCGTTCGATGTTCTTCTGCCGCTGCGAAACCGTGACAAGCTGGAGGCTTTTGTTGCCGACCTGCACGATCCGGCTTCGCCGAACTTCCACAGATGGCTGACGCCGGCGCAATTCGGCCTGCGCTTCGGCCCCGATTCGGCCGCGATGGCGCGTGTCGCCGACGGGCTGCGCGCGCGCGGGTTCACGGTAACCGCACAGACACGCAGCCTGCATGCGACGGGCACGTCGGATCAGGTCGAGCGCAGTTTCGCGACGCATCTGTTGCTGAGCCGCACGCCGGAGGGCGCGACCCACATCGCCCAGGACGGCGCGCTGACGCTGCCCGGCGAACTCGTCGCGAGCGGCGCACAGGTGTTCAGCTTCTCGCCGCATGTCGCCCACACCTTCGCCAAGGTCGCCACCGGCAAGCTCGACCCGGCGAACCGCTACGGCGCCACCGGGCCGTATTGGTTCGACGATCTCAAGCAGGCCTATTCCTATCCGTCGGTTCAGGCGACGGTCACCGTGAACGGCAAGGTCCAGCCGCTGGACGGCACCGGCGCCACGATCGGCGTGCTGATCTCCAGCAACGTCTACGATGCCGACATCAAGGCGGTGTTTGATCACGAGAACTGGTCCGGCATCACCGGCAAGAAAGCTCCCAAGCTGGCGGCACGCGTGTTCGTCAACGGCGGTTCCGGCCCGATCAACCCCAACAGCGGCGATTTCGACGAGGCGTCTCTCGACACCCAGGAGCAGCTGACCGGTGCGCCCGGTGCCAACGTCATCCTGTACAACATTCCCGACCTGTCCGACGGCAGCGTCTTCGCCGGCTACGTGACGGTCATCGAATCCAACACCGTGGACCTGCTGAGCTCGTCCTTCGGCGAGTGCGAGCTGGAATACACCGCGCGATACAACCACGGCACGAGCCAGCTCGGCATCCTGCAGGCCTATCACGAGCTGTTCCTGCAGGGGAACGCGCAGGGCATCAGCTTCCTGGCCAGCAGCGGCGACAGCGCCGGCAAGGAATGCCCGAGCGTGTCCTATTATCCAGGCCTCGGCGATGGCCTGTTCCTGAAAGGTGTCAGCACGCCGGCGGCCGACACCGCCGTCACCGCCGTCGGCGGCACCAACGTCGTCACCGGCTACGTGCAGGGCTCGCTCGACTCGCCCTATGCCGGCGAGAACGGCTGGACCGACCCCGAAATCCCCTACGATCCGTTTGCCATTGGCACCCTCGCGAAAGGCGGCGTCTGGGGCGCGGGCAGCGGCTACAGCGTGATCTTCCCGCAGCCGAGCTATCAGACATTGGTCAACACCGGATCCACCACGCAGCGTGCGGTGCCCGACATCGGCATGCAGGTGGGCGGCTGCCCGGGCGGGATCTCCAAGCTCAGGCACGTGCCTGGCGTGGGCCCGTTCTGTAACGGCCTGGACAACCCGCAGGACGGCAGCGGCAACTCGCAGCGCAGCGCCGTGGTCGTCGCCATCGCCACCGGCCAGGGCGGCGGCTTCTTCGGCTTCATCGGCACCAGCGTGGCCGCACCCGAACTGGCCGGGGCCACCGCCCTGCTGATCGAGCAGAGGGGGCGGATGGGCAACCTGAACACCTACCTCTACGACCTGGCGGTCAGGCAGGCGGCCGGACACGGGCCGTATTTCCACACGGGGATCCCCGGGTTCAACGGCCTGGTGAACACCAACCTGAACGCCGAGTTCGGGCTGACCGCCGGCGTGGGCACGCCGATCGTCAGCGCCTACGTGGGCGCGCCGAACGCCCCGCTCAGCGGAACCCCGCAGACGCCCAGCAACCCGTGACGTCGACGGGCCGCGGGGCGTCTTGCCCCGCGGCCCAGAACGGGCATGGGCCGGATCGCGATCCGGCCCATGCCTATTTCGCTTCCATCGCACGCCAGCTATGGCCCGACCGGGCGAGCATCCTGTCTGACGCCTCGGGACCAGCGCTGCCGGCGGGGTAGAACGCCGGCTCGTCGCCGCCAAGCCGGAGGGCGGGGTCCACCGCCGCCCAGCTCGCCTCGATCATGTCGGCGCGCTGGAACAGCGTGGAGTCGCCGATCAGGCAGTCATAGATCAGCGTCTCGTAGCCGACATTGGGCGCCATCTGGAACGAATCCTTGTAGAGGAAGCGCATCTGCACCGGCGCCAGCGCCATCTTCGGCCCCGGATGCTTGGCGCTGATCGAAAGGTTCAGCCCCTCGTGCGGCTGTATCTCGAGCGTCAGCAGGTTCGGCGTCAGGTGGTCCACATCGGTGTCCCGGAACAGCGCGTAGGGCGGCTTGCGGAAGTGGATCACCACCTCGGTCTGCCGCCCCCCCAGGCATTTGCCGGTGCGCAGGTAGAATGGCACGCCGGCCCAACGCCAGTTCTCGATGTGCAGGCGCAGCGCCACGTAGGTCTCGGTCCGGCTGTCATGCGCCACGCCGGGCTCGTCGCGATACGCGCGCACCGGCTTGCCCAGGACCTCGCCCGCCGCGTACTGGCCGCGCACCACGTCGGCCGGGTCCACCGGGTGGATCGCACGCAGCAGCTTGGCCTTTTCGTTCCTCACATCCTCTGCGTCGAACGAGTTCGGCGGCTCCATCGCCACCATGCTCAGCAGCTGGAACAAATGGTTCGGCACCATGTCGCGCAACGCGCCGGTCGCCTCGTAGAACGCGCCGCGCTGTTCCACGCCGATCGTCTCGGCGGCGGTGATCTCCACGTAGTCGATGTGGTCGCGCCGCCACAGCGGCTCGAAGATGCCGTTGGCAAAGCGCAGCGCCATGATGTTCTGCACCGTTTCCTTGCCCAGGAAATGGTCGATGCGGAAGATCTGGCTCTCGTCGGCCTGGGCCAGGACGCGCGCGTTCAGCGTCTTTGCCGAGTCGAGGTCGGCGCCGTAGGGCTTTTCGATGACCACGCGGCGGAATGCACCCTCGGCCTGCTTCAGCAGGCCGGCCTGTCCGAGCTGCTCGACCACGTCGCCGAAGAAGCGCGCGGCCACCGCCAGGTAGAACACGGCATTGCCGGACACCTGGCCCGCGAGCCTGGCCATGTCCTCCGGCCTGGTGAAATCGGCCTGCACGTAGGACAGGCGCGACGTCACCCAGCCCCACGCCGCCTGGTCGATCGACTTGACGTAGAACTCGGCCGTCTCGTCGTGGGTGAAATCGTCCATGGCCGCGGTCAGCTCGCTCTGCCACTGCGCAGCGTCGGACTCCACGCGATCCACGCCGATGATCTTGAAGCCGTCGTCCAGAAGCCGGGCGCCGGTCAGGTTGTAGAGGGCAGGCATCAGCAGGCGCTTGGTCAGGTCGCCATGCGCGCCGAAGATCACCAGGGTGGCGGGCGGAGCCGGGTGGGCGCCGGCGGCGGAGACCTTCTCCTGCGGCGATGTCGGCTGCGCGGTGGCGGATTGCGGGGCGGGGTCCATCATCGGTTCCTTGCAAAGATCTGCGGCCGGGTTATGCGGGCCGGAAGCCATGCTTGCTGGCAGCGATCACGCGCGCCCCTGGACCCGACCAGGGGCAAGCCGTTAGAACCCCCATTTACCACATGGTGTCCAGAGGCCGGCCTTTGCGAAGGCACGCGCCGGGCGCGCCCTGGCCTGAAGGAGTTGCGCAATGGGCTACAAGGTCGCTGTCGTCGGGGCCACCGGCGCGGTCGGGCGCGAGATGCTCAAGACGCTGTCCGAGCGCGGCTTCCCGGTGGACGAGGTGGTGGCGCTGGCCTCTGCTCGTTCGGTCGGCCAGCAGGTCAGCTTCGGCGAGAAGACGGTGCTGACCGTGCGCAACACCGAAACCTTCGATTTCGCCGGCTGGGACCTTGGCCTGTTCAGCCCCGGCGCCGCGATCTCCGCCGTGCACGCGCCGCGCGCGGCCGCCGCGGGCTGCATCGTCATCGACAACACAAGCCAGTTCCGCATGGAGCCGGACGTGCCGCTGGTGATCCCGGAGGTGAACCCGCAGGCGCTGGCCCGCTACAGCAAGCGTCGCATCATCGCCAACCCGAACTGCAGCACCATCCAGATGGTGATGGCGCTGAAACCGCTGCACGACCGGTTCCGCGCGCGTCGCGTGGTGGTCAGCACGTACCAGTCGGTGTCCGGCGCGGGCAAGGAAGGCATGGACGAGCTGTTCACAAGCAGCAAGGCGTTCTTCGTCAACGACCCGTCGCAGCCGCAGATCTTCACCAAGAATATCGCCTACAACTGCATCCCGCACATCGACAGCTTCCTCGACGACGGCTCCACCAAGGAGGAGTGGAAGATGGCGGTCGAGACACGGAAGATCCTCGATCCCGACATTGCCGTGTTCGCCACCTGCGTGCGCGTGCCGGTGTTCATCGGCCACGCGGAAGCGGTGGCGGTGGAGTTCGAACACCCGGTGAACGTTGGCGAGGCGCGCGACCTGCTGCGCGGCTTCCCGGGCGTCGTGGTGGTCGATGGCCGTGACGACGGCGGCTACATCACGCCCGCCGAGTGCCAGGGCGAGGATGCGGTCTATGTCAGCCGGCTGCGACGCGACCCGACGGTGCAGAACGGGCTCGGGTTCTGGTGCGTGTCCGACAACCTGCGAAAAGGCGCCGCGCTGAACGCGGTGCAGATCGCCGAGACCTTGGTGGCGCAGGGGTTGCTGCGCCAGTTGGCCGCCTGAGGGCGCGCATGGCGGGCCCACGCGCCGGTTAACCCGGCGGAAAGCCTATAAGCTCAAGGTGCCCGAGAGACGCCTTTCGTTGCAGATCCGCTGCGACGGCGGCGCTCACCGTGCGGAGCAACCGATTGCCGCTATCGTCCCTGGCTTTGACGACCGCCCCGCCGGACGGAAGCGGGCTCGGCCCCTGGTCCCCGTCCTGCGCGCATCTGCAGGCTGCGCTGGACAGTCTGCCGCTTGGCCTGCTGACGTTCGACAGCCGGCTGGACGTTTTGGTCACCAACGACCGGCTGGCCACCATGCTGGCCATCCAGACGGCCCTTATCGGGCGCACCGTCTCGATACTGACCCTGCTCGAACACAGCGCGCTGCTGGATCTCGCGACGATGCAGGCCGCCTATGAAGTCTGCCTTTCCGCGGTGCGGACGCAAGCCGAGCAGAAGCGCGCGCTGGCCACGCTTGCGGGACGGGACTCGCGCTGCTTCGCCCTCCAGGTTCAGCCGCTCTCGGATGGCCAATGGATTGCCGCGTTCGAGGAGGTGACCGACCGGCGTGCGGCCGAAACTCGCGCGATCGAGATGGCGCTGCACGACCCACTCACCGGGTTGCCCGGCCGGGAGCTTTTCACGAAACGCGTCATCGCGGCGCTGAGCGAGGCCTGCGAATCCTCGGCGCACGAGGCTGGCGGCGCTGCCGTGATGCTGATCGACCTCGACCGCTTCAAGTCGGTGAACGACACGCTGGGCCATCCGGTCGGCGACGGCCTGCTGCGGCTGGTGTCGAAGCGGCTGCGCCATGTGCTGCGGCAGCCGGACATGGTGGCCCGCCTCGGCGGCGACGAGTTCGGCCTGCTGGTCTACCCGGCGCCCGACCTGGTGGGACTGGGCCAGCTCGGCCGGCGCATCATCGACGTGCTTGACCGCCCCTACCTGGTGGACGGGCATCTGGTGAACATCGGTGCCAGCGTCGGTGTCGCGATCTCGCCCGCCGACGGGCGCGAACATGACCGGTTGCTGCGCGGTGCCGACCTCGCCCTCTACGCTTCGAAGAAAGCGGGCCGCGGCACCTGCACCTTTTTCGAGCCGTCGATGGACGCTAACGCGCTCGCTCGCCGCTCGCTGGAGATCGATCTGCGCAAGGCGTTGGCGTTGCGCCAGTTCGAGCTGCACTACCAGCCGCAGATCGACCTCGAACTGAACGCGGTCGTGGGTTTCGAGGCGCTGCTGCGCTGGCGCCATCCTGAACGCGGCCTGGTGTCACCGGCCGATTTCATTCCGCTCGCCGAGGAGATCGGCCTGATCGTACCGCTCGGCGAATGGGTGCTGCGTGAAGCCTGCCAGGAAGCCATGCGCTGGCCGGACGACGTCTCGGTCGCCGTCAACGTCTCGCCGTACCAGTTCGGCGACCCCACAAAGCTGATCGAGGTCGTCACCCAGGCCCTGGCGGGGTCCGGCTTGCCGGGACGCCGGCTGGAGATCGAGATCACCGAGAGTGTGCTGCTGCGCAACGAGCAGGCGGTGCTGACGGCGCTGCACCAGTTGCGTGCGCTGAGGGTGCGGGTGGCGATGGACGATTTTGGAACGGGCTACTCCTCGCTCAGCCAGCTCCACAGTTTCCCGTTCGACAGGATCAAGATCGACCGGTCCTTCGTCAGGGACAGGGGCGACGTGGCCGGCCAGAACGCGATCATCCGCGCGATCACCGCGTTGGGCGCCAGCCTTGGCATGTCCACGATCGCGGAGGGGGTCGAGACTTCGGGACAACTGGACCGCATCCGCGCCGAAGGCTGTACCTCGGTGCAGGGCTACCTGTTCAGCCGCCCGGTCCCGGTGGAGCAGATCGATGATCTGATCGCCGCGTTCGCCGGGCGCCGGGCGCCCTCGGCCGCCAACGAAGGAACTGCATTGCCATGAGCCAGCTCTACCGCGTGCTCTATTGCAGCCGGAACAGCGTTCCGGGCGGGCTCGAATCGGTTGCGGCCGACATTGCCAATATCCTGGCTGTGTCACGCAGCAACAACGCGCGGGACGGCATCACCGGCGGCCTGCTGTTCAGCCGGAATTGCTTCGCCCAGGTGCTCGAGGGCACGACCGAGGCGGTCGAGGCGGCGTTCGAACGGATCCAGTGCGACGAGCGGCACAGCGACGTGACGGTGCTGCAGGCCGGACCGATCGCAGCACGCGACTTTCCGGGTTGGTCGATGGCGTTCACCGGTGCGGACACGGCAAGCCCGCTCGCCTCCGTGGTCATGGCCCATGCCTTCTCCGGTCAGTCGAGCGCCGGCGGCGACGTGCTCGACACGCTGAAACAGCTGGTGGTGCGTGAAACCAAGTGGCTGGCGCCGCTGCACGAGCCGAGGAGCCGGTGCCGTGGTGAAGATTTCAGCTACACGCGACCGAGGAGCGACGTTTTCCGATGCTCTTCTCAGGAAAGCACTGGTTGTCCTTCGCAGGCAGGCGCTGGCATCAATCTGCCTTGAGCGACTCCTCTGCGGCCTGCGCGAGCGGGTGATGGGCTTCGACCAGGCGCTGCAGACGTTCCGCCAGCACATGAGTGTAGATCTGCGTGGTCGCGATGTCGGCGTGGCCCAGCAAAAGTTGCAGGCTGCGCAGGTCGGCACCGTGCGCCAGCATGTGGGACGCGAACGCGTGGCGCAGAACGTGCGGCGACACGAGTGCCGGATCGAGGCCGGCGGCCAGCGCCGCATCGTGCAGCACGCGATCGAAGCCCTGCCGCGTGAGAGCGCGCCTGGGGTCGCGGCCGGGAAACAGCCACCGGCTGCCGGGCGATGCCGTGACCAGGCGGGCCGCCGCCCCGCGCGCCGCGTCCGACAGCGGCACCATGCG
>CAXTJP010000062.1:0-15604 GCA_964244615.1 uncultured Acetobacteraceae bacterium | reverse complement strand
GGCGTTGATCGCCTGCAGCGCGCTCTCGCCGTCGGTGTAGGTGCGCACCGTGTAGCCCTCCTGCTCCAGCGTCATCGACACCGAGGTCAGGATGTTGCGGTCGTCATCGACCAGGGCGATGGTGTGTTTCATGGCTGTGAAGGGTTCCGGGTTGCGGGACGCTGGCAAGTGTGGCGCAACCGGGAGGCGGAGGGAAATTGGCATCCGACGATACGCCCTTCGCCGCGCGCTGCCTGTTGCGAGCGGCGCGGGTGGGCACGCTCGCCACCCAGCAGGACGGCCAGCCTTTCGCCTCGCTGGTCACGCCGGCGGCGGCGCCGGACGGCAGCGTCCTGCTGCTGCTCTCCGCCCTGTCGGCCCATACCCGCCACCTCGCGGCCGAACCACGCTGCGCTCTCCTGGTCTGCGGGGCGCCGGAAGATCCCAACCCACAGACCGCGCCGCGGCTCACCGTAACCGGGCGCGCGGCGCCGGACCCGGACCCGGCTTGGCGCGCCTATTGGGTGGCGCGGCACCCTTACGCCGAGCCCTATGCCGGCTTCGTCGATTTCCAGCTTTGGCGCGTGATGCCGGAGCGCGGCCACTACGTGGGCGGCTTCGCCAGCGCCCATGGCCTGGGCGCGGCCGACCTCCTCGCACCTCGGCCGGCGCTGGACGCCGTGCAGGGCGCGGCAACCCGCATCCTGGCCCATTGCAACGCCGACCATGCCCACGCGCTCGGCCTGCTGGCCCGCGAACGTGGGCAGGCGGGCGCGTGGCGCATGCTGGGCGTCGACACGGACGGGTTCGATCTGGTGCAGGGCGACACCGTCCTGCGCATCCCGTTCGACGCACCGGTGGCGGACGCGACGGGGGTGCGCGCGGCGCTCGTGCGCCTGGTGCGGCGCGCCGGCGCGCCGGACTGAACCGCTCCGTCGCCCGGTCCGGCACGATGGGGAGCCAGCCGGACGAAAGTGCGGGGCCAGGCATGGCGCGGTGTTGAGCCTGACGGTCGCGGCCCGGTCCCTCAGCCATGCGGGCGCGGAAACCATTTTTTAACCCCGCCAGCGTAACATCCCGCCATGGCAGACCATGGCGCACCCGCAAAGGCCGAAGGCGAACCGAAGAAGGGCAAGCTGCTGCTCATAGCGGTGCCGGTCGTGCTGCTCGTGGCAGGTGCCGGCGGCTGGTTCAGCGGCATCATCCCGTCGCTGATGGCGTCCAAGGCGAAGCCGCCGAAAGCGGCTCACGAGGCGGTCGCGGCCGCGCCGCCGGTCTATTTCGACCTGCCGGAAATCGTCAGCAACCTGAACGTCCCGGGCAAGCGGCCCAGCTACATGAAGATGCACGCCAAGCTGGAGCTGTCGTCCAAGGCGGACGAGGCTGCGGTGACGGCGGCCATGCCGCGCATCCAGGACCTGTTCCAGACCTACCTGCGCGACATGACCCCCGAAGAGCTGCGTGGCTCGGAGGGAAGCTACCGGCTGCGGGAAGAACTGATCAGCCGGGCCACAACCGCCGCGACCCCGGCCCGCGTGCTGGACGTGCTGTTTGTCGAACTGATCATCGAATGAGCGAGGAGGACGATCTCGCCGCCGCCTGGAGCGCCGACTTGATGGATGGCGGCGCAGAGGCGCCGGTGGCCGCCGAGCCCGCGCGCGTCCTCAACCAGGCCGAGATAGACAGCCTGCTCGGCTTCGACGAGGGACCGAACGGCGCCGAGGCAGTCAGCGGCATGCAGCGTATCATCAGCTCCGGCCTGGTGTCCTACGAACGCCTGCCGATGCTGGAGATCGTGTTCGACCGGCTGGTCCGCATCATGTCCACCAGCCTGCGCAACTTCACCAGCGACAACGTCGAGGTGTCGATCGACAACATCGTCTCGCTGCGTTTTGGCGACTACCTGAACTCGATCTCGCTGCCCGCCATGCTCGCCGTGTTCAAGGCGGAGGAGTGGGACAATTACGGTTTGATGGTCATCGACAGCGCGATGATCTACTCGATCGTCGACGTGCTGCTGGGTGGCCGCCGCGGCACGGCCGCCATGCGCATCGAGGGGCGGCCGTACACGACCATCGAACGCAACCTGGTGGAGCGACTGGTGCACGTGGTGCTGGCCGATCTCTCGGCGAGCTTCGACCCGCTCTGCCCGGTCACCTTCCGGTTCGAGCGGCTGGAGGTCAACCCGCGCTTTGCCGCGATCTCCCGCCTGTCGAACGCCGCCGTCCTCGGTCGCCTGCGCGTGGACATGGAAGATCGTGGCGGGCGCATGGAACTGCTGCTGCCCTATGCCACGCTGGAGCCGGTACGCGAACTCCTGCTGCAGCAATACATGGGCGAGAAGTTCGGCCGCGATTCCATCTGGGAAACCCATCTGGCCGAGGAGCTGTGGAGCACGCGCATCGCACTCGACATCGTGCTCGACGAACAGCTGATGCGCCTCGTGGACGTGGTCGATCTCAAGCCGGGCGACCAGATCCTGCTCAACACATCGGCCGGCGCGCCGGTGGAGGTGCGGTGCGGCACCGTGCGGCTGTTTCAGGCGCAGGTGGGCCGGCGCAAGAACCACGTCGCCATCCGTATCGAGGGACCGCTCGAGCGCCCACCGCTGGCCGGGCCCGAACCGTGACCGTGGGCGTAAACGCGCAGGCCGGCCCCGCCGAACCCGGCCGGCCCGCACTCATGTTTCGCTAACCGGGGGAGCGCAGGATGGGCAATGCGCAATGGGTTCTGGAACTGGCGCTGCTGCTGCTGCTCGCAGCCACGCTGTTCCATGCGCTGCGGCTGGAGCGCGCGCTGGGTGTGCTCAAGCGGGATCGCGCCGTGCTGGAGGATTTGGTGGAAGGGTTCAACGATAGCACCCGGCAAGCCGAAAGCGGGATCGAGCGGCTGCGCGCCGCGGCGGACGGCGCCGGCCGTCAGATGGCGCGCCAAACCGAGTCCGCCCAGAAGCTGCGCGACGATCTGAGCTTCCTCGCCGACCGAAGCGACCAGTTGGCCGGCAGGCTCGAGACCGCGGTGCGCTCTGCTCGGATGTTTGCCGATCTGACGTCGCTCCCGCCGGGCGTGCAGGCCGTGGCCGCGTCCGGTTCCGCTTCGACGAACGCATCCCATGCAGCGGCCACGCTCGCGCGGGTCGCGGCCGTGGCGCCGCCGGAGCCGGACACGCCGGAGCTTGCGGGGGAGCCCGCACCGCGCCTGCGCAGCCAGGCCGAGCGGGACCTGCAACGCGCATTGCGGGCGGGCCGCTGAGATGTCCGGTTCAAGAGAACGTGGCCGCCGACCCCGTCTCCCCAGGCCGCGCCTGCTGCCCGTGACCATCATCGTCATGTCCGCGCTCCTGGCCATCAAATCCTTGGCGCTGGTTCAAGCGGCCGCCGAGGAAAACCGCCTTGAACTGCCCGGGCCTAGTTCCTCCCCGAGCCCTGCCTCGACAGGGATGGCGCCGGTAGCGTCTGCCTCGGGCTCTCTGGCCTCCGACGCCCCCCTTGGTCCACCGCGGGGCAGCCCGCCGATCAGCGACGCGGAACGCGCGGTGCTGCTCGACCTGCGGCAGCGACGCCTGGCGCTGGACGCCCGGGCTCGCGAACTCGATCAGCGCGAGGCGGAGATGGCAGCCGCCGATCGCCGGCTCGGCGCACGGGTGCAGCAACTCTCCGCGTTGCAGACACGCCTGGAAAGCCTGGAGGCTGGCCGGCGGCAGCACAGCGCGGAGAATTGGACAGGCTTGGTGAGAGTTTACGAGGCGATGAAGCCACGTGACGCCGCCGCCATCTTCGACGTGCTGGACATGCAGGTGCTGCTGCAGGTCCTGGACCGCATGCAGGAGCGTCGTGCAGCGCTGGTTCTTGCGGCCATGCAGCCGGACCGGGCTCGCTTGGCTACCCAGATGCTGGCCGAAATGCGCACGCGCGCCGTGACGCCGGCGGCTCCATCCCAGACCGACCAGAAAAGCTGAGGAAAACATGATCGACAAATCGGTGAACGTCCTGATCGTGGACGACTACAAGACGATGCTTCGCATCATTCGCAACCTGCTCAAGCAGATCGACTTCAACAACGTCGAGGAAGCATCCGACGGCGCCGAAGCGCTCGGCAAGCTGCGCACCGGCAATTTCGGCCTCGTCATCAGCGATTGGAACATGCAACCGATGACCGGCCTGGAGCTCCTGCAGGAGGTCAGGCAGGATCCTCGTCTGCGTGCGCTTCCGTTCATAATGATAACCGCAGAGAGCAAGACCGAAAACGTCGTGGCCGCCAAACAGGCAGGCGTCTCGAACTACATCGTAAAGCCGTTCAACGCCGAAACGCTGAGGGAGAAAATCGAAAAGGTCCTGACCCATGCATGACCTGAACGAACACACCGGGCGGGTGGGCCAGCTTCAAGATGCGCCTCCGGGGTACGACACGGCGTTGGTGTGCGACATGGCTCGCCACGTGCTGAGCACGATGCGCGGCGACCTCACTCTCAACGAAGCGGCGCTGCTGGCCGAGATCGAGGGACTGGCCCGCACCGTCGCCAGTGCGCGCGTCGAGATCGCAGCACTCGGTGCAGACGACATCACGGGCAGCCACATTCCATCGGCGACCGACGAGCTGGATGCGATCGTCGCGCACACGGCCACTGCCACCGACAGCATACTCGAATGCTGTGAGGCGTTCGACACACTGGCGCTCCGGCTGAGCGATACGGACGCCCGCATCCTGCAGGGTGTGGTCACCCGCATCTACGAGGCTTGCAGCTTTCAGGACATCACAGGCCAGCGGATCACGAAGGTCGTGGCAACGCTCAAGGCCATCGAGGCGAAAGTCGCCCACATGATCGAGGCGTTCGCACCGGCTGGTGCCACCATGGCCGTGCGCGCGGACAGGCCGGAGATGCCGGAAGGCGATCTGTTGCTGAACGGTCCGCAACTGCCCGCTGCCGCGATGGACCAGTCCGACGTCGACGCCCTCCTGGCCAGCTTCGATTGATGCGGACGACCGGCACGCATCGCATCGCGTCATGGCTGGCCGCCGCCGCCGTGTTCGGCGTGATTGTGGTCACGCCGGCGGCCGCAGCGCCCAAAACGGCGAAGGTGCCACCGCCCGGCGCGCCCTCGCTATCGCCTGTCCTGCCCGATGTTCGATGCCGTTTCGCCGTTCATGAAGGGTTCGACCGGCTGGTTCTGTCGCTTCCCCCGGGAGCCCGGGCGGTCTGGCGCCAGGGTGGCTCCATCCTCGCCATCCAGACGACCGGCGCTGGTCGGATCCTGGCCAACGACCGGCTAGGCCAGCGCCTGCGCGGCCTCGTCGGGGGACCTGGCCAAGCCAGCATCCAGCTTGCGGAGGGCGCGCAGGCGCGGGTCTGGCGCATGGACGAGCGCCTCGTCATCGACGTGTTGGCGCCCCGGCCGCCCTCGCCGCGGTCTGTCGCCATCGCGGCAGGCCCCGCCGCGCACGCCTCGTCCGCCAAACCCGAGCCGCACATCGTCGCGCCGACATCACCTGCCGCGCCCAGGTCGGCTGGAATCACGGCAGAGGCGTCGCCCGACGTGCCCAGGCCGGCCCCGAAGCCTGTCGTGGCCGCCCAGCCTCCTTCTGTCCCCCTCGGAGTGCCGAACGCCATTGCATCCCTGCTGTCGGGGCAGCCCGCCGAAGCCGCGCCGGCCCTTTCGGCGGGCTCGGTTGCCCTGCTGTCACAGGGGCCAGGGCTGCCCGGACCGGCGATGCTGCTGCCATATGGTCGCACAGTCGGCGCGGCCGCCTTCGTTCGGGCGGGAGAGGCGCACGTCGTCTTCGACGTCGCTCAACCGATGGATCTGAGCGCGTTGAGGGATGATCCCGTCTTTGGCAACGTCACTGAGCAGATGCTTGCCCACGGCATGCATTTGCAGTGGCGACTGGCCCAGGGCGCTCAACTTGGTCTGCTCAGACGCGCCGACGGCTGGGCGGTACTGGCAATCCAGGAGCCGGCTGCCACTTCGCCGCCCGCGCCGTTGGCTGGGCGTCTGCACGATGCCGTCCTGTCGTTGGATGCCGATGCGACCGGTCGCATCGTGGCGCTGGACGATGCGGTGACCGGGGGCCGGCTCCTCGTCGGCACACAGGGAACGAGCGGCCAGCGCATGGTGTCGGTGCACCAGACGGCCGAGTTCACGCTGCTCCCCACGGTGCAGGGCGTGGTCGTTCAACCGGTGTCCGATCGGGTGACGCTGAGAAGCGTGAGGAGCGGGTTCGAGCTGTCGGCCGCCGAACCTCCTGCGTTGTCGATTTCTTGGTCTGGACAGGCGACGAGCCGGCCGGATGGACGGGCCATGACCCGCATCTTCGATTTCCCGAGCCTGCCGGCCGAAAGCTTGCAGCGTCGCTTCGGGCAGGCGCTGCGTGACGCGGCAACCACGCCCAAGCCAGCACGCTACGCACCGCGCGTAGCGGTTGCGATGGCCATGCTGGCTCAGGGCCTGGATGTCGAGGCAGCCTCGGTCCTGCATGTCGCCACAGCCGACGACCCTGCCCACCGTGATGATGCGGTCGGGGCTGGCTTGTCGGCTGTCGCGGCCTGGCTGTCGGCTACCGAAGGCGGTTCGCCGCCTCCACCCCTGACCTTCGACCCTGCGCGGCTCGGCCCCAGCGACGAGGCAGAGCTCTGGCGTGCCCTTTGGGCGTCCGACCGCGCAGACGGGGCCGCACAGGCCGCGGCCCTGGCTTCCTCCTGGCCCCTGGTGCTGGACTACCCGCCAGGCCTTCGCCGGGCGATGCTGCGGCCGATCGCCATACGGCTGCAGGCTGGCGGACAGGACAAGGCGCTGGCCGCTCTGCTGGCCGCCAGCGCGGACCCTGCCCTGGATTTGTCGCGCGCGATGCTGCTGCAACGTCAAGGCCGGATCGACGAGGCGCTCGCCAAGCTGAACCAGGTGGCAGGCGGAACCGACCGGCTCGCCAGGGCCGACGCGCTGGCGCAAGCCGTGGAGGTGAAGCTGGCGGCGCACAGGCTGGACCCGGCAACAGCGGCCGAGGCGCTCGACCGCCAGATCTATGCCTGGCGCGGTGGCAATCATGAGCTCCGCCTTCGCCAACGCGTGGCGCAACTGCGGGCACAGGCGGGATCCTGGCGGGCAGCGTTGGCGATGCTGCGGGACACGGGAGCGGTGTTCCCACAAGCCCGGCCAGAGCTGCGCGCGATGGAGACGGGCATCGTCGCCGACCTTTTGCATGGCGACCGAGCCGCCAGTCTGAGCGCCTTCGACATCCTGGCGCTGGCGGACGAAGCGGCCGGCCTGCTGAACACTGCCGACGCAGAGAACAGGCTGGCTCCGGTACTGGTCGACAAGCTGCTGGCGCTCGACTTGCCTGAGCGGGCGGAGCCGGTGCTGCGCCGTCTGTTCGAGCAGGCAAGCGGCGCATCCGTCAAAGCCGAATTGGGTATCAGGCTGGCGGAACTGATTGCCGACCGAAGCGACCAGGTGGCCGCCCTCGCCGTGCTCGACCAGTCCGACAGCGACGGGCTTGAGCCGGCGCTGGCCAGTCGGCGCGCTCTGTTAAGGGCCAGGCTGCTGATCGCGTCCGGCAAGCTGAACGAAGCGCTGAGCACGCTGTCCGGCCAGCAAGGTCAGGCAGCCTGCGACCTCAGAGCGACCATCATGGAGCAGCATCATGATTGGGCCGGCGCCGTGGCGGCCCTGAACTCCACGCTGCAAGACCCAGGATTCACCGCCCTGCCCGAGCCTGCCCAACGCGAAGCCATCTTGCGTGTTGCGCGAGATGAGAGCGAAGCAGGAGACGCCGAAGGCTTGCGCCGCTTGCGACAAACCCAGCATCTTCGCTTCGCGTCCGGCGTCGGGGCTGAACTGTTCGACGTGCTGACGGCGGAGCCGGTCAGGACGCCAGCCGATCTGCCGCGGTCCGCCAACGAGCTTGCCGGCATGCGCCTGCTACCGACCAGGCTCGCCTCCGCGCACCCGCTCTAACCCGCCGCATACCAGAAAACCGGATCATACCTGAGATTTTTCTTGCAAGGGGGGGGGGCGGACCCTATTTCACGCGTCCCGGCCCAAGGGGGCGAAAGCCCAACAGGTCATCTGCTGGTTTGGGGGTACGTGATGAACGCACTTGCTCAGCTGGGGATGGTCTCGGATTTCCCGAGCGATTGCCAGAACGTTGTTTCCTTCTCCGATCATGCTTTGGAGGAGCGAACGGACTATTTCGTTGAGAAGGACGGCATGAAATTTGCCGGCACCCATCTTCTCATCGATCTATGGGGTGCTCGGAACCTCGATCAGCCGGATCTCATCGATCATGCGCTGCGCGAGGGTGCCGTTGTTGCAGGGGCGACGATCCTGCACAGTCACTTCCACCACTTCACGCCGAATGGTGGCGTGTCGGGTGTGGTCGTTTTGGCCGAAAGCCACATTTCGATCCACACTTGGCCCGAGCGCGATTTTGCAGCGATCGACATTTTCATGTGTGGGGTCTGTGACCCACGCAAGGCGATTCCGATCTTGCAGGCGGCGTTCTCTCCCGAGCGCACCGATGTCGGCGAGCAAAGGCGCGGGCGGGTTCGTTAGGGACTAGTCGGCTGCGGCTGAGGGCAAACCTCAGGACCAGCGGGCGCGGTCCGACGACCATGATCATCGCACCGTAACGATACTTGGTCCGCCCGGTTGCCGACAGCGACACTGGGAGCTGTAAACCGAGCGTTTCACCTTCGTAAGGCTGGGCCAGGGTCACAACTTCCCTGGCCCGTTTGCGTAGGCGACATCGTTCCGGCGCGATATCGGCAGAGACTTCGTGAGTTGAGACCGGTCCGTGACAGCCGTTTTCGGCCAAGAACCCTTCAGGAGGTCACGCCCGTGCCCTGCGACGCCTGGCTGAATGAAACGCTCTACCCGGACTGGGGTCAGCGGTTCCGGATCAAGCGCGAACTCGCGCGCGTGCAGAGTGCGTTTCAGGACATCGTCGTCTTCGACAGCTTTACGCACGGCCGCGTCATGGTGCTGGATGGATGCATCCAGATCACCGAACGCGACGAGTTCGTCTATCAGGAGATGCTCGCGCATGTGCCACTGCTCACCCATGGCGATGCAAGGCGTGTGCTGATCATCGGTGCAGGCGATGGCGGCGTATTGCGACGTGTCTTGATGCATCAGAGCATCGAACGGGCGGTGATGGTCGAGATCGACGGCGAAGTGATCCGTCTTTCCAAGGAATTGCTGCCGGACATAGGCGGAGCCGCCTGGGCCGACCAACGCGCCCAGGTGATCGTCGGAGACGGCATCGACTACGTGAGAACGGCACCGGATGCGAGCTTCGACGTGATCATCGTCGACAGCACCGACCCGATCGGCGTTGGCGAAGTCCTGTTCACCGACGAATTCTACAAGAACTGTGCGCGCACACTGACCCCCCAAGGCTTGGTGGTAAACCAATGCGGCGTACCGTTCATGCAACCGGATGAACTGGCGGAAACGACCGCGCGACGGCGGCGCTTCTTCCCCCATGCCTCAGCCTACGTCGCTGCCGTACCGACCTACGTCGGCGGCCTCATGACGCTCGGGATCGCATCCAAGGATACGCTCGCCAACCGCAGCGTCGAAGACGTGCGCGCCCTTGCAGATCGGCAGGGGATCACCGGCCTGTCGAACTATTGGACACCGGAGATCCATGTCGGCAGCTTCAGTCTTCCGCCCTACATCACCAGTATCCTGAGCGGGCCTGCGTCGCTTTCGAACTAGGCCGAAACATCCCCGCATCGCCGGCCTGCGCTGCGCCCAGCAGCCGTCTCGCCGACAGGTGGGGAGGACCGGGGGAGAGGTTCGTGTCGCAACGCCCGTCCGGTCTCGTCTGCGGCCTGGCGGGTCCGGTGGACGGTGTTCTGCTTGTCTATCCCGCCAACAGGCGTGACGATGGCGCCTGAACGGCCCATGCCGTCCGAGTTGGTCATGCCGACGAGAATGAATCCGTTGGTTCCCGCGCGTGGTCAGGTGCCCATAGCGCCCGGCACGCGGAATTGCTTCTCGCCATCCTGCGGCCACGCCGGACCAGGACCACCATGGCCGCGTCGGCGCGCCCGAACCCGCTGCGTCGGCTTCATTGCCGGGCAAAACCAAACCCCGCTCGAACGTTTTGCATAGACCCTGGGAGAGACGCATGGGCACGCAGTACGACGTCATCGTCATCGGCAGCGGCCCAGGCGGCGCATCGCTGGCCAGCCGATTGGCGCCGACCGGCAAGCGTATCCTGATGATTGAGCGTGGCGACTACCTGCCCCGCGAACAGGCCAACTGGGACAGCAAGACCGTGTTCGTGGACGGCAAATACCAGGCCGCCGAGACCTGGTACGGCGCCGGCGGCGAGCGTTTCCGTCCCGGCCTGCATTACTGCGTCGGCGGCAATTCCAAGGTTTACGGCGCGGCGCTGTTCCGCCTCCGCGAGCGCGACTTCCAAGAGGTGGTGCATCAGGAAGGCGTCTCGCCCGCCTGGCCGCTGGGCTACGACGTGTTCGAGCCGTTCTACACCGAAGCCGAGCGACTGTTCGCCGTGCACGGGCAGCGGGGCGAGGATCCGCTCGATCCGCCGGCGAGCGCGCCCTACCCGCATCCGCCGGTGACGCACGAGCCTGCCATACAGGCGCTGCACGATCACCTGACTGCCGACGGGCTGCACCCCTATCATCTGCCGCTCGGCATCCGGCTGGACGAGCGCGACGGCCGGCCAACCCCCACCAGCATCTGCATACGCTGCGACGCGTTCGACGGCTTTCCCTGCCTGCTGAACGGCAAGGCCGACGCGCAGGTGATGTGCGTAGACCCGACGCTCGCCGCCTACCCGAACTTCGAGTTGCTGACCCGCGCCTATGCCGAGCGACTGGAAACCGACGTCGCCGGCCGCGTCGTCACCGGTGTACAGGTGACGCGCGACGGCGAGACCACGCACTACACCGCCGACATCGTGGTGGTCGCCTGCGGCGCGCTGTCCTCGGCCTTGCTGCTGCTGCGCTCGGCCAACGATTCGCACCCGAACGGGCTGGCCAACGGCTCGGGCCAGGTGGGCCGCAATTACATGCGCCACAACCAGTCCGTGCTGATGGCACTGATGCGCGAGCCCAACCACACCATTTTCCAGAAGACGCTCGCGATCAGCGACTTCTATTTCGGCGCCGACGACTGGGAGTACCCGCTCGGCCTGATACAGATGTGCGCCAGCTCGCATGCCGAGCAGATCAAGGGCGAGTCTCTGCCATCCTGGATGGAGTGGCTGCCGGACATGCCGTTCGACAAGATGGCGCTGCACTCGATGGATTTCTGGCTGTCGTCGGAGGATCTGCCGCGCCCGGAGAACCGCATCTTCTACGACGGCGACCGCGTGGTGCTCGACGTGCATGAGCAGGGGCAGGAGGCGCATCGCCGCCTGCGCGGGAAATTGGAACATCATCTGAGCCGCGTCGGCGCACACCCGATCCTGCTGGAGCGCCGGCTGTACCTTGGCAAGGACATCCCGATCAGCGGCACCGCGCACCAGGCGGGAACGCTGCGTTTCGGCACCGATCCGTCCAGCTCCGTGCTCGACCTGAACTGCCGCGCCCACGAGCTCGACAACCTCTACGTCACCGACGCAAGCTTCTTCCCGTCCATCGCGGCGGTGAACCCGACGCTGACAATCATCGCCAACGCGCTGCGCGTGGCTGCCCACATCCAGGAAAGGCTCGGCGTTACCATGCAGACTTGCCGGGTAAAGCCTGTCTGAAAGCAAGGCCTGCTTTTTTGAAAAGCAGCAAAAAACTTTTGGGCGTGCTTTCGCGGAGCCGCCCGCAACGCGCGACGCTTTCTTCCTACGTCGGCAGCACGCTCGCCAACATCTGCTTGGCACTATCCTTCAGCACGCTCCCAAGCTCCGGCTCGCTGCCGACCATCGTCAGGAAGTTCTTCGCGTCCTTCAACGTGATGTGGGGCGGCAGCGGCGGCACGTTAGGGTCGGCGTAGATGTTCAGGATCACCGGGCGGTCCGCCGCCAGCGCCTCGTCCCACGCGGCACCGATCTGCTCTGGATCACGCACCACGATGCCCTTCAGGCCGAGCAGTTCGGCGTAGGTGTGGTAGGCGAAGTCGGGGATCGCCTGGGTCGATTCCGTCTTGCCGGCGCCGAGCTGCACGCGCTCCTCCCAGGTGACCTGGTTCAGGTCCTGGTTGTTGAGCACCATCACGATCAGCCGCGGGTTGGACCAGTCGCGCCAGTATTTCGAGATGGTGATCATCTCGTTCAGGCCGTTCATCTGCATGGCGCCATCACCGATGAAGGCGATCACCACGCGCTCGGGGAACGCCATCTTGGCGGCGATGGCGTACGGCGTGGCCGAGCCGAGCGAGGCCAGGCTGCCGGACAGCGAGCCCTTCATGCCGCGGCGCATCTTGATGTCGCGCCCATACCAGTTGGCGACCGACCCGCTATCGCCGGTCAGGATGCAGTTCTCGGGCAGGCGCTTGGAGACTTCCCAGAAAATGCGCTGCGGGTTGATCGGCGTGGCGGACGCCATCGCCCGGTCCTCCAGCGTCTTCCACCACGTCTCGATGCCGGTCTCGATCCCGTGCCGCCAGCCATCGGCGGTCTTGCGGTGCAGCAGCGGCAGCAACGCGCGCAGGGTCACCGCGCTGTCGCCCACCATGTTCACCTCCATCGGGTAGCGCAGGCTGAGGTTGTTGCCGTCGATGTCGATCTGCACGCCGCGCGCCGTGCCTGGCCTGGGCAGGAACTCGCTGTACGGGAAAGAGGAGCCCACCATCAGCAGCGTGTCGCAGCCCTGCATCATGTCTGAGGACGGCTTGGTGCCGAGCAGGCCGATGCCGCCGGTGACGAAGGGCAACCCGTCCGGCACGGCCGCCTTGCCGAGCAGCGCCTTGGCCACGCCCGCCTGCAGCGCCTCGGCAACCGCGATCACCTCGTCGGTCGCCTCAAGCGCGCCGGCGCCGACCAGGATGGCGACCTTGCTTCCGGCGTTCAGCACGTCGGCGGCCTGCCGCAGCAGCGCATCGTCGGGCAGCTTGGCCGGTCCGGCATAGCCGACACCGGTATGGGTGGTGCCGTGCGCCAGCGGCGGGTCTTCGTATTTCAGCAGCTGCAGGTCGTTGGGGATGATGATGCAGGTGACGCTGCGCCGGTTGGACGCGATGCGCACGGCCTGGTCCACCAGGTGCCGCACCTGCGACGGCACGGTGGCGGTCGCCACGTAGTCGCTGGCCACGTCCTTGAACAGGCTCTGCAGGTCGACTTCCTGCTGGTAACGCGACCCGATCGCGGTGCGCGCCTGCTGGCCGACGATGGCCACCACCGGCACGTGGTCCATCTTCGCGTCGTACAGCCCGTTCAGCAGGTGGATCGCACCCGGGCCCGATGTCGCGTAGCAAAGCCCGACCTCGCCGGTGAACTTGGCATGGGCGGAGGCCATGAACGCCGCCATCTCCTCGTGCCGCACCTGCACGTACTGCATGAAATCCTTCGCGCGCTCGAGCGCCAGGTCGAGGCCGCCGACGCCGTCGCCCGGGTAGCCGTAGACGCGGTGCAGGCCCCACGCATGCAGGCGCTGCCAGATGAATTCGCTGACGTTGGTGCTCATGCCCTCACTCCGCTTGACGCCCGTTCCTCGACCGGACGGCACCACGACCGTCAGGAGCAACGCGCAGGCGGGGTTCGGTGCCCGAACGCCAGGGATCACCGCGCATGTTCATCCCCGGCCGTCAGCCTGTAGCGGCCGAAGCTGGTCGCGGTCAGGATGCGTGTTGCCGCCTCACGATCCTGGGCGGACCGCACGGTATGCCGACCTCCGCCACCGTACGCCGGCCGACGCGGCGCAACCCATAGCTGCCGTCCACGACGCGCAGCAGGGCATCGACGATCGACAGCCCCTGTCCGCTGACGTTCTCTCTCGCCGGACCCCAGCCGTCATCGGCGACGGTCAGGGTAATCCCGCCTGCATCCTCCAGCAGATCGATCTGGATCTCGCCGAGCAGGCGCTGGTGCATGCCGTGCTTGATGGCGTTGCCGACCAGCTCGTGCGCCACCCTGACCAGCAGGTCGTCATGCCCGGCCGAAGGGCTGCAATGCCCGGTCACGGTGACCTTGATGGTGGCGGCATCGTCGGCCAGTAGGTCGATCAGCCCGCCCGACATCTCGAGCAGCCGGTCACGCAACCGCCCTGGCTGGTTGACCAGGCCGAACAGCGCGTCGGACAGCTTCGCCGCCGCCAGGATGCGCCTCTGCAGATCCTCGCCCAGCGAGCGTCCGGCCTGGATGCCGTCCAACTCGGGCGCCTCCGATATGATCGCCAGGATACGCTGCAGGGCGTTCTTGGTCAGGTGACGAAGCTGGCGGAAATCGTCCGATGCTTCCGCGTCGGCACTCTCCGTGTCGTCACGCACCGGAACAGCCGCGCGAAGCGGCCCGTTTGCAGCGCGACGCGGGTCGGAGCACGGCGTGGCGCAGGCGGTTTGGATGGGCATCGGTCATCCTCGCTGGGAAATGGCGCTCGGGAGCGCAATCGCTGCGCCGACGAACACTCCTAAGCGGAAAAGATGGAGCCAGCATGTGCGGATTGTGAAGAAATACGACAGGCACGCGCAGCGTCCGGAATCGTCGGTATCCGCTGTTTGGCCTGCCGTTTTCCTCCACACTCCATCCATACTCGCTGGCGGTTTGCTTGCTACTGACCCTCATCGCCGCAGCCGTATCGGCCGGCGGACCAGGAGGACCGACTGATGACGCGCCCTTGCGGATTTCATGCGATCGCCCGTGCGGCGCTCGCGCTGCCGGTGATCGCCCTGTGCAGCCTGTCGGCGGCGGCACAGCCGCCGCCGGGGATGGACGGGCCGGGACCGCGCGGCATGGCGCCGCACGGGCCGCCGGGCGAGCATGGGCCGGAGGGCATGCATGGCGGCGGCCCGCTGTCGGAACTGGCCAGGGCGGAAGCCGACCAGGTCGCGGCCCAGGCGGTGGCGACCCTGGCCAAGGCGCCGGTCCCGGACGTGCAGCGCACGATACGCGCCTGGGGCGTGCCGACGGCGCTGCGCTACTACGACGTCGAGCCGCGGGCTTTCCACGATGCCGTCCTGCCAGGGCTGATCGGGCTGGTCCGCGCCGCCGAGCAGGCCAAGCAGGTTGCAGGCACCGACGCCGACCGTATCGTGGACCGCCTGCAGCACGAAGGCCCGCCTCCTCCGCCGCCTCAGCCCTGAACGGTCGATTGCGGCGCATGAGGGTCTCGCTCACGACGAAGCTGGTGGCGGCGCTGTTCGGCATGTCGGCCGTCATGGTGGCGCTCGTCGTGGTCTGGGCCGGATGGGCGTTGAACGAGCGCTTCTCGGCCTATGTCGGCGCCGCCACCCTCGCTGGCCTGGACCGGACGGTCGCGGTGCTGGGGCGGTCGTACCAGGCAGCCGGCAGCTGGTCGGGCGTGGCGGGTCATCCGGAGGTCTGGGGCGCGGCGTTGCGCGCGTCCGAACCGCCCGGGTTCCCTGGACCGCCGCCGGACGGCCGGTTCGGCGGTCCGCCGCCCTATCCCGGCCCGCGCGGCTGGCCTTCGCCTGCGCCGGCGGCCGGGCCTGGGCCGCCGCCCGGTCCACCACCCGGCTTCGCCGCTCACCTGCACGGGGCGCTG